>CAZYGM010000028.1:0-23149 GCA_964647015.1 uncultured Planctomycetales bacterium
CTCCCAGCTTTTCGGACGTGCCTTAAGCCGGCTTTATCCCAGGTGAGCCGAGCAATGTGATTTTTGAACGCGGTTCCCCCGACGCTACGCCAGGCTGCGGACGGCAGCGGCGAAATGGTCGTAGGCCGCGCGCACCTCGCGCAGCGTGTCGCCGCCGAACTTCTCCAGCCAGGCGCGCGCCACCTCGAACGCCACCACGTTCTCGGCCACCACGCTGGCGGCGGGGACGGCGCAGATGTCGCTGCGCTCGTAGTCGCTGCGCTCAGCCTGGAGCGTCTTGAGGCTCACGCTCGGCAGGCCCTGCAAGAGCGTGCTGATGGGCTTCATGGCGCCGCGCACGATCAGTGGCATGCCGTTCGTCATGCCGCCTTCCAACCCGCCGGCCCGGTTGGTCGGCCGAACGAAGCCGAGGTTCGGCGTGGCCCGCTGCTGTGGGTCAAACATGATCGGGTCGTGCACCTGGCTGCCCGGCAGGCGGGCCGCCTCAAAGCCGATGCCGATCTCGACGCCTTTGAAGGCCTGGATCGAGCCCACCGCCTGCATCAGCCGCCCGTCGAGCTTCTGTTGCCAGGACGCGCAGGAGCCCAGGCCGGGCGGCAGGCCGAAGACGCGCACCTCGACGATTCCGCCCAGCGTGTCTTTGTCCTGCTTGGCCTGGCGAATCGCGGCTTGCATGGCCGGCGCGGCGCCGGCATCCGGCGTATAGAGCTCGTTCGCGTCGCGGGCCGCCAGTAGCGTGGCCGGCGGGGTGTCTGGCGACACGGTGGCCCGCACGCCGCCGATCTCGACCACGAATCCGACACACAGAACGCCGAATTCGCTGAGTAGGCTTCTGGCCAGGGCGCCGGCCGCGACGCGGGCGGCGGTTTCGCGCGCGCTGGCCCGCTCCAGCACGTCCCGACAATCGGTCGTCAGCCACTTCAGGGCGCCGGCCAGGTCGGCATGACCCGGACGTGGGCGCGTGACCTCACCCGCCGTATCAAGCCGGCTGTCTCGGTTTGGAATCTGCAACGCCACCGGCGACCCGATCGTCTGGCCGTGCCGCACGCCGCTGACGACCTCGACGGCGTCGTCCTCGATTCGCATTCGGCCGCCGCGCCCGTAGCCGCCCTGGCGGCGACGGAGTTCGGCGTCGATCATGGCCGGATCGACCTTCAGGCCGGCGGGGAGCCCTTCTATGAGGACAATCAGGGCCCTTCCGTGAGATTCGCCGGCGGTGACGTAGTTCAGGTGCGACATTTGCACTCCCGTGCCGCAGGACCGTTAATGCCGTCAATCCGGGCCATCCCGGTCTCGCGGCGGGCTGAGTTAGTATCGTCACGTGCGGTTGCGTAATCGGCAAGCGGGGGGCGGACCTGGACGGCAGATTGCGGCGTACGCCGGTTGTGGACTGGGTGTAGGACGGCGTGCGGGGAGGTCCGAGAACATTGCCGGGGGTTTCCGCGCAGCGGGCCCTGGGGAACCGGATCTTCTCAACGGGCGGCTCATTGCGCGGGGTCTGAGGGGCTCTGCGGTAGTGGCCGCGCGTCACTGTGGCGCTGGTGCTGGACGGGCGCTTGACAGCGGGCGGGCTGATCGTATGATTGGGGATTCCCCGCATCAGGCCGGGGCTACGGTCCCCGCACAGCGAGAAGCACGATGAAGACGGCGAACAAGTGTTATCTGGCGAAGGCTGGCGAAGTAGAGCGCAAGTGGTACGTGGTGGACGCCAAGGACCAGGTTCTTGGTCGGCTGGCCGTCCGCATCGCCACGGTGCTCATGGGCAAGCACAAGCCCACCTATACCCCGCACGTTGACGTGGGCGACTTCGTGGTCGTGCTGAATGCCGGCGACGTGAAGGTGACCGGGCGCAAGCGTGAAACGATGGTTTACCAGAGCTACAGCGGCTATCCGGGCGGCCGCCGCGAGACGCCGATGGAGCGCGTGTTGCAGCGCCATCCCGAGCGTGTGCTGCGTGAGGCCGTGCGGCGCATGCTGCCCAAGAACAGGCTGGCCCGCCAGATGCTCAGCAAGCTCAAGCTGCAACCCGGCCCGGATCATCCGCATCAGGCCCAGCAGCCCGAGCCTTTTCCCCTGTAACTGATTGAGGAACATTCGTGAGCGCGACTGATACACCGACTCCTCAACCGAATCCCGAGAACCAGCAGCCGCTGGGGCCGGAAGCCACGATCCCGGAGACTCCGGACGCCCCAGCGCCCAGCACCCCGCCCACCGAGGTTGCACCGCTAGCCGAGGCGCCCGTGGTCGAAGAAGCTGCTCAAGCCATGGCTTCCAGCCAGCCGACCGGCACATTCTGCGGCACCGGTCGCAGGAAACGGGCTGTCGCACGCGTCCGCCTGGTGCCCGGCAGCGGTAAGGTCCTCGTCAACGATCGTGAAGTGACCGCGTATTTCACGGAGATTCGTGATCGCTCCTACGTCAGCGCACCGCTAGACATCACCGGTAAGGCCGGCGTGTGGGACGCCCTCATAAACGTCTCCGGCGGCGGGCCCTCGGGGCAGGCCGGCGCCGTCCGGCTCGGCATGGCCCGTGCTTTGGTCGCCTCCGACCGAACCTGTGAGCCGACGCTGCGCGACGCGGGCTACCTGACGCGTGACGCGCGGCGTGTGGAGCGTAAGAAGTACGGCCGGCGCAAGGCCCGCCGCAGCTTCCAGTTCTCCAAGCGCTGATTCAAGCAGCATTTACCACGCTACTGGTGCGAGCCGCGCCGCCTCGTGGCGCGGCTCGCTGTTTGCGCCCACCCGGCGGCATCTGCTGCCGCCTTGCGGCCCCCCGCTGGCAGGGGTAACGTGGCGACGCGACGCCATCGCCCGCCAAACTGCCGCGCGAGAGGTGCAAGCCGATGTCGCAGCGCCCGTTGTTTGACCCGGACCGCATCCGTCCGCCGGACGAGGCCCGCTCGGGCAACCCGCCGGATTCGGGGACGTACACCGTCCGGCAGGTCAACGAGCTGGTGCGCGGCGCGCTGGCCCGGCATCTGCCGGCCACGCTGCACGTGCTTGGGGAAGTCGGCGATGTGTCGCGACCGGCCAGCGGACATCTCTATTTCACGCTCAAGGACACCGGTAACGAGCTGGCCTGCGTCATGTGGCGCAGCGCGGCCACGCGCGTGCGTTTTGAGCTTGAGCCGGGGATGGAGGTCATTGCCACCGGTTTCATCGAGGTCTATGCGCCGCGCGGGACGTACCAACTCAGTGTTCGGCGACTGGAGCCGCGCGGCGTCGGCGCCCTGGAACTGGCTTTTCGACAGCTCAAGGAGCGGCTGGAGGGCGAAGGGCTCTTCGACCCGCAGCGGAAGCGGCCGTTGCCGCCCGTACCGCGCTGCATCGCCATTGTCACGAGCCCGGCCGGGGCGGCTATCCGGGACATACTGCAGACTCTGCGGCGGCGGTTTCCGGCGTTGCGGGTGCTGGTGTTTCCGGTGCGTGTGCAGGGTGAAGGGGCGGCGGGCGAGATCGCGGCCGCCATCGAACATATGAACGCGCACGCGGCGGAACTGGGTGGGATTGACGCGGCGATAGTTGGGCGTGGCGGGGGCTCGCTGGAAGACCTGTGGGCTTTCAACGAGGAGGTCGTGGCACGTGCCATCGCGGCCAGCGGGATTCCGATTATCAGTGCGGTCGGCCACGAGGTGGATGTCAGCATAAGCGACCTGGTGGCGGATGTGCGGGCGGCGACGCCGACCGCGGCGGCGGAGCTGATTGCGCCCCGCCTGAGCGACCTGCTGGAACGGCTGGGGCAGCAGGTTACGCGGGCGACGCGGGCGACGCGGCATGCGCTCGACCTGGCCCGGGCGCGGCTGGCGGCGGCGCTGGCCTACGACGGTTTGGCGCGGCCGCTGAATCGGGTGCAGGCGCGTGCCCAGCGGCTTGATGAGCTAACACATCGGCTGGCCGTCGCCGTGCGGGAGCGGCAGCGGCTGATGCGAGGGCGGCTGGAGCGTGCCGAGCTGGCGCTGTTGCGATTCAGGGCGGGCGCGCACTTCCGGCGTCTTTCGGAGCGCCTGGCGGAGCAGGTGCTGCGGCTGCACCGGGCGCTGGCCCGGCCGGCGATGCGCGGCGAGCAGGAGTTGGCGCTGCGCCTGGCCCGCCTGGAGCGGGCAGCGCCCACGCGGCACCTGGACCGGCTTGAAGAGCAGTGGCACCAGGTGTGCCGGCGCCTGGAGCTGGCCGCGGGCGGTGTGCTGAAGCGTGACCAGCGGCGCCTGGCGGCCCGGCTGGAGGCGCTGGCCGCGTATAACCCCCAGCAGGTGTTGCGGCGCGGCTACAGCATCACACGCGACGCCCGCACGCGCCGCATCATCCGGTCAGTGGAAGAGATTCGGGCCGGCCTGCGGACCGTCACACAGTTACACGACGGCGAGTTCCACGCCACGGCCGATAACCCGCGCCAGGCGCGACTGTTCGATTGAGGCCCGCTCAGCAGCAAATGCCGTTTGCACGCTTCCGGCCATCGCTGACCTTCGCCAACCGCCTGGAACGGCGCGCCTCCTCATGACAGCAGTCCCGGTCGGCGCACTTGTCTCCGACAGGCGGCCATGTATAGTACGCCGAACGTTGAGGCGCGCAGCTGACCCGTGCGGGGAGGAACCCGGCGGGTCGTTCCAATGCGTTCCGCATCTGGCACGTGCCGGCCTGCTGTTTCAGTACGCTCAGCCGTACGTCCTATAGGTCCCACTGAGTATCCCGATGACAAATCAATCTGCGGCTCCGGCCGGCGTCCTGGCCCCGATCTCGAACCGCTGGCTGGTCGTAGTCGGGGCGGTTCTGATCCAACTCAGTCTTGGCGCGCTCTATGCCTGGAGCGTCTTCACCCCGGCGCTCACGGCCGAACCTTTCAACTTCACCAAGTCCCAGACGCAGTGGATCTTCTCTGTTGGGCTGCTCTGCTTCGCAGTCGCCATGCTCTTCGCCGGTCGCTGGCAGGCGGCGGCCGGACCGGCCCTGCCGGCGCGCGTCGGCGGCCTGCTGCTCGGCGTGGGCTACGTGGCGGCGAAATTCGTGGGCACCTCGTTCCCCGGCCTGCTGATCACGATCGGCATTCTCGGCGGTCTGGGCATCGGCCTGGCTTATGTTGTACCCATCGCGGTGGGCGTGAAATGGTTCCCGGACAAGAAAGGCCTCATCACCGGTCTGGCGGTCGCGGGCTTCGGCTTCGGCGCGCTGATCTGGATGAAGGTCGCCGGCGAATGGGGCCACTTGATCGACAAATACACAGTATCGAACGTCTTCATGTATTTCGGAATCACGTTCTTCCTGCTGGTGATGATCGGTTCGTACTGGATGAAGAACCCACCGGCGGGCTGGAAGCCGCCCGGCTGGACGCCTGCTTCCGCCACCCAAGTCGGCGGCGGCGACAACCTCGGCCTGACCACCAGGGAGATGTTCGCCACGCCGCAGTTCTACATGTTGTGGCTGATGTACCTCTGCGGCTCCATGGCCGGCCTGATGGTAATCGGCCTCATCAAGCTCTTTGGCATCGAGGTCCTGCAGGGCCGCGCCGGACTGACCGAAGCGGCCGCCTCGGCCGTGGCCGGCACCGCCATGGGTGTATTCTTCGCAATCGGTAACGGTCTTGGCCGCATCCTCTGGGGCGGCATATCAGACAAGCTCGGACGCAAGATGTCGCTCACGCTGATGATGGCTATCCAGGGCGCGATTCTGCTCCTGTTCGCCACCATAGGAGCCAGCCCGATCGGCTTGTACATTGCTTCCGCCATCGTCGGCTTCAACTTTGGCGGCAACATCGCGCTGTTCCCCGTGGCCACCGCCGACACCTTCGGCAACAAGACCGTCGGCACGAACTACCCCTGGGTATTCACGGCCTACGGCATCGGCGGCATCGCCGGCCCGCAGATCGGGGCCTATTTCGGCAGCCTCGGAGCGTGGAATACCGCCTTCGTCGTCGGCGGCAGCGCCTGCTTCCTCGCAGCCATCCTCGGCCTGCTCCTCAAGCGTCCGCAAGCGCAGCACGCGGCGTAGCGAAGCGGCGCGGATCACGCGTACCAAGCGGGTCTGTTCGAGTGACGACTCCCGGCATGAGCACCCGGCGGCGCGCTGCTCGCCGGCGCCCGTTGCATCCCCCGCTGGATACGCGTAGCTCATGCCGGTCAGCCGGTGCCCGCGCGGACCAGTGCACTAAGCCGCTCGAATTCCCAGCCTTCGTGCAGCAGTTCGGCGGTGTAGCCCTCCGCTTGTCGCAGCACATCAATGACGATGTTACGTACGCGCGCGTCCTTCAGGGCGCGGTCGCCGAGTATGAGCTTCATCTTGGCAACCTCATGCGTTTCCAGTGCCCGTTTGTACTTGCGCAGGTTTACGGGCCGCGGCATGTCACGCAGCGAGTACGCCGCGCTGAACTGTACCTCGAACACTGGATCCTCATGCAGGATGCGCCACAGCAGGTTCTCGTCGCGCAGATAAGGTGACTGCCCGAGGCCCCAGGCACCTGCGTCGCGCACGACGTCCTGCGGGTCAACAGCTGCGGCACGGAATGCTGCTATGGACCGCGTTACCTCCTTGAGTTGGATTATGCCATAGAGCGCACCCGCTCGAATCTCGGGAACCTCATCATCAGTGAGCCGTGGCAGAATGGCGGATGCAGTGGCCGGGCTGTATGTGTACATGTCCCACAGCCCTTGCAGTACGTCGTGCCAAGACATGCGATACTTCGCATCGTCACGGCTGCCGGGAGCCCTTTTGCGAGGCGTGCTCGTGCTCTTTTTCCGACGCTTGGTCATGTATGTCAGCCCCTTACCGACTGAAGAATCCGCGTCGCCTGAACGGCACGCTACGGCCGGACGAGATCCGTCACCGCCAGATCGTCGAAGCTCGTCTCCGCGTCCGCCGGGGTGCACAACCCGATCATGCCGGGCCCGGAGAAGGTGTCGTCCTTGACGTCGAGCAGCCGTTCGCCATCCAGCGCGCAAGTGATGCGGTCGTCCGTCATGCGCACCCGCACCGTGTGCCAGCGTCCGGCCTCGGTCTGGGCCGGCGCTGAGAGCAACTGCTTGTGCTCTCCCGCGACCACCTTGTAGACACGGAAGTTGTTCTCCAACGGATTGAAGCGGCAGGCGTAGTAGTTCTGCTCGTCCTGATAGCGCCAGACCGGGCCGCCGCCCTGGGCCTCCCGCCCGCCATCAGCCCGCACACGGACCGTCAGTTCAACATCGCGGAGCCAGGTCCACTCCGCCACCGCCAGGTTGGCCGTCTGGTCGCCGCTCCGCTTGGGCACAACTGCCAGGACATGCGGTGCGCTGGGCGCCTCATCGTCGGCGACGATCTCCCACTCCGCCGATGCGCGGCTCGCCGCAGTCTGGCGGGCCGACCAGCCCGCGGGGAGGGTCCCGGCAGCGTCCTTGTCATCAAAGTTCCAGGTCGCGACGGAGCGCGGCGGCCGCTGCACGTCAACGTCGAGCACCTTGCCGTTCGTCCCGTCGACGCGGGCCGTCACGATGCGGTCGGGGGCGTATGAACGCACCAGATATACCGGCGTCTCGTCGCGCACCGTGACTTCCAGCAGCGCCGGCTGTGCACTGCCCGCGGACTTCGCGGCCAGTTCCAGCGCCTCGGCCGGCGACAGCCGGAGCTGCGCCAAGGCGCGGTTCAGCTTCACGTAGTCTTCGTCGCGGATGTCCGCGCCCGCGGCCCAACCCTTGCGCAACTGCCCGCTGACCGCGTTGACGTTGACCGTCGTGAAGGCGCTGCCGGTGAGCACGCGCACGGAATATGCGAAATCCTCATCAACACGCGTCAATTCGGCCCGGATCAGCGTCGCCAACTCCACGGACTTCACGGCCGCTGTCACGGCCTGATCGAGGCTGAGCTTGGCGCGCGCCAGGGCGGCGCGCGTCTGCATGTGCCCCGGCACCTCGTCGGCCAGCGCGGCCCATCCGGCCGCCCAGACGCAAGCAACCAGTCCGGCTCTCAACAGACGTACCTGATTCATCCTTCTGCCTCCGTACCAAGGAGTCCAGGCCCGGCCCGCGCCATGTCGTGCCAAGGCCCCGGGCCCCCCAACAGCATGTGGGCAGACCGCCGCTCGCTCAAGGGATCCGCCCGGTTAGACGTCGGCTGGACAACTTCACACGCGGGCCCGGAGGATGCTATGGATTGTCCACCGGATCATGGTCCTGGTCCTCGCCGCGGTCGACCGCGAAGACGATGTCGAAGCGGGCTCCCTGCCCCGGACTGTTCGCCGCCGTGATGGCCCCGCGCATCTCGCTGACCAGGCCGTAGACGACGGCCAGTCCCAGGCCGGCGTTCGTGGTATGTCCGGCGGCCAACACTCCCTTGGAGGTGTGGAATGGCTCGAACAGGTGTTCCATGTCTTCCGCGCTGATGCCGCCGCCGGTGTCGGCGATGGAGAGGCAGATGATGTCGGGTCCCAATAGGCCGAGGTCCACCTTCAACAGGCCGCCTGCGGGCATGACGTCCAAGGCGTTGTCCACCAGTTGCGCAAGCACGATGCGGAATTGCTTGCGCGGCAGCGTCAGAGACGGGATGGGCTGCAGATCGAGTTGCAGTTCCACGTGGCGGTTGCGCAGGCGCTCGGCGTGCTCCTGAAAGAACTCCGTGACCAATTCGGCCAACTCACGCCGTTCGCTCGTGCGGTGGTCGGCCTGGGCAAAGGCCAGGAGTTGCCGCGTCACGTCGGTGGCCCGGGCGACGGCCGCGGCGGTGCGCTGCGCCGCGCGGCGCATGGCCGACATAGTGTTCATGTTCATGGCGTATTCGAGGCTGGTGGCGATCGAACAGAGCATGTTGTTGTAATGGTGGGCGACCGCGCCGGACAGCTTGCCGAGGTAGGCCAGCCGCTCGTTCTTCTTGAACTGGCGTTGCAGCCGGCGTCGCTTGGTGATGTCCCGCAGCCACAATGAGAGGCCCCGCAGCGAGCCATCATCGGCCAGCACGGGGGTGCACAGGGCCGCGTATTCGAGCGGACCGGCCTGGTCGCTCCCCAATTGCGTCTGGTACTCGCAGGGCTCGACATTCGCGGCGCACTTGGCGATCAGCGCCGTGATGGCCTCACGATCGGCCGGCGGGAACAGCGTGCTAACGTGCCGCCGCGCGCAGGTTTCCGCACTGCCAAACAGCGCCCGGGCCGCGATATTGCAGGCCACGATGCGTCCGTCCGGCTCGCAGGCGACGATGGCCAGGCCCACGCTGTGAAACAGGCCTTGCAGGAAGTCTGCGTCCAGCCGGTCGTTCATGCAGATCTCATTAGTGGCGCTGCCGGACATGCTGCACTTCCGCTCGCACGAAGACGTACGAATCGTAGGGCTTCTCATCCACGCGGTCAGTCAGGAAAGCGCCGCCGACCAAGCCGAAGAGGTCGGCCTTCGGGCCGGGCGCGATCACCACGAACTCATCGCTCTGCAGGAGCAGCGCGAAGCCGGCCGGGGCGAACGCGCGTCCATGCAGGCGCGGGCCGCGGACCCAGCCGCTCTCCTCGGTGTATGACAAAGCCGTCCCGTCCGTCTGCCGAATTTCCGGCACGAGAGTCAGGAACACGCGGTCAACTTGTTGCGTGTCCAGGGTATATGCGACGCGCAAAACGCGCCGGCTGGCCGGCCAGATGTCACCGCTGACAACGCCGTCCCGTTCGACGTAGAAGACCGTCTGGTCGCGTTCCTGGGTGTCCAACTCCAACCCGACCGGCATACCCGGCAGCACACGCAGCGGTTGCAGCTCGTAGACGATAGTGCCGGGAATGTCGTTCAGGATGTACTGTACTGCGGCCCAGCGCTCGGTGCGCCCCACGCCCGTGCGTAGCCCGTTGCTGTGCAGCCGCCACAGCGTCGCGCTGTCCAGAGCGTTCTCGTCGAGGTAGTCCCACAGGGCCGCGGCCTGGGCCCGGGCATCTTGCGGCACGCGCACGTTCAGTACGCGTAAATGCACGTCGAGTTGCTGAAAGAGGGGCGGCGCCGCGGCGCGCAGCATTTCCTCGGTGGGCGTAACTGGCTGGGCAACGATGTCCGCCGGTCTGGTGGCGGAATCGCCCGGTGGCTGCGCAGCGGCCGCAATCACGTGGGGCGCACCATCGGCGCATCCCAACGGCAGCAACAGTAGAATGCCGACGACGGACTTCATGCCGCCGACTCCTGGAGCGCTGCGCGGCGCTGCTGACAAGCTCCAGCCACACTCGCCGCGCCCAATGCGCAGCGACCGCAAAATGTGCAACGGCAAACCGGCCGTGCACGAGCAAACATCCCTCCAGTTTGATGATAACGCCTGGCACCCAACTTGCCTACAGAAAACCTACCACTGCGCCTCTTCAAATGCTCCCAACGACGGTCCCTTGGGCTTGCGACTCATGTGCTTCAACAAGGCGCCGGCCAGGTCGATGTCGCCGGCCAGCGTGATCTTGATGTTGCGCCGGTCCGTCGGAACCACCATGACCGCATGCCCCGTGCGCTCCACGACTTCGGCATCGTCCGTCGGCCGGCAGTCATCCGGCAGGGCCGCATAGGCGTCGATCAGCAGTTGCCGCTTGAAGACCTGGGGCGTCTGGGCCTCGTACAGGCCGGTCCGCGGCACGGTCTGTTCGATAAACCCGGATTCGGCCACTCGCTTGATAGTGCCCGCCAGTGGCGCTGCCAGGATCGCGGCCCCGGTCTTCGCGGCCTCGGCGAATACGCCGTCGATCCAGCTCTCCAGCACGCAGGGCCGGACGGCATCGTGGATGCAGACCAGGTCGGCGGTGGGATCCACCTCTGCCAAGGCGGCCTGGACGGATTGAAAGCGTTCGGCGCCGCCCTTGACGAGCTTCAATCCCATGAACATCAGATTGGCGGCGTACTTCTCCTTGACGACGTCGTAGTCCGCGGGCGAAACGGCCAGGATCACCTGGCACACATCCGGACGATTCAGGAACAACTCCACTGATCTGATGAAGATCGGCCGGTTGTCGATCTGTGCGAACGGTTTCTTCACCTGCCCGCCGAACCGCTGGCCGGCGCCGGCCGCCGCCACAATCACTGCTACCTTCGCCATGACGCTTCTCCTTCCTGCCGTGCCATTCCGCCTGGATACCTTCCGGCCTTGGGCCGCCGGGGTCAAGCGCCGGGGGCAGCAGGGCGTGACCACCGGCGGTACGGCTCTTCGCCTCCGGCCGGTCTGAGCGTATCATTGCCGTTGGGCGTTCCCGCGCGTACCGAGCAGCCGGCGCGGGCGGCGCCCCGGCGATGCGAGGCAGCATATGTATCAACCGGCATGGCAGCGAATATGCTTGTGGGGATGTGTGGCCACGTTGGCGGGCGTCGCGGGCTGCGAGGGACTGGGGGGGCACAAGCGCCCGCCGCCGGAGCCGGCCCCCGTGGTGGCACCGCCGGTGGATCCCCTGCTGACGGGCACGATTGGCGCGATCAGCTACCTCGGCAACATCGGGGGCCAGCCGGTACGGGGCTTCGGCATCGTGGTCGGCCTCGGCGAAGACGGCAGCTCCGACTGCCCGACGTTCGTGCGCGAGCACCTGATCCAGACGATGGCGCGTGAGCGGGACACGTGGGCCAACCTGGAGGAGCGCCGCCGGTTCTCGCCGGCGGAGTTGATCGATTCGCCCTCGACGGCGGCGGTGGAAGTTATCGGTCTGGTCCCGCCCGGTGCAACAGCGGGCACGCGGTTCGATATTCTCGTGCGTGCCATTCCCGGGACGGCGACACGTTCGCTGACCAACGGACTGCTGTTGCCTTGCGAGATGCGCCTGTACAGCGCAGCGGGCAGCGACGAGGAACAGCTAGCCCGGCAGGTGGTGGCCCGGGCTTGCGGCCCGGTCTTCGTGAACCCATTCACGCCGGCCGACACGCGGCGCGGCGCGCTGCCGCTGCCGGAGGGCTTCGTGCTCAGCGGTGGCCAGTCGGCCCAGACCCGCAGCCTGCGTCTGCTGCTGCGTGAACCGTCGTATGCCCTGGCCCGGCGAGTGGAAAACCGCATCAACGAGCGTTTTGGCCAGCGTCCACCGATTGCCGACGCCCGCAGTCGCGGTTACGTGGTGGTGGAGATGCCGCCGGCATACGCGCGGCGGAGGGCCGACTTCATCACGCTGTTGCCGCATCTCTACCTGGACAATCAGCCGGCGTTCGTCGAGGCCAAGCTGGGCGAGCTGGCGCGCCGGATTGTCCAGTCCGAGGCGGATGGTGAGCACATATCGCTGGCCTGGGAGGGGATCGGTCGGTCGGCGCTGCCGCAGATTCAGCCGCTGTACGCGCATGCGCAGGAGCGCGTGCGCTTCTATGCCGCCCGGGCCGGGCTGCGGCTCAACGACGTCACCGCCCTGCCGGTGCTGGCGGACATTGCGCACTCGGCCAACCACGCCCTGGCCCTGCCGGCAATCCGTGAACTCGGCTTGAGCACCTATCCGCAGGCCGCCCTGCGACTGATGCCGCTGCTCGATCGTGCGGAGCGCGTGATCCGCGTCGCTGCCTACGAGGCCTTGCGCACCAGCCCGCAGCCGATCATTCAGACCGCCACCTTCCCGCACGTGCTCGACCGGCATCAGGTTAACGTGGTGCTGGAACTGATCGACTCGCAGGGGCCGCCACTGATCTACGCCCGTTGTACGGCCACACCGCGCATCGCGCTCTTCGGCACTCAGATACCCGTGGACGTGCCGCTCTTCTACGCGGACGAGCAGGAACTCGTCACGATGAACGCCCACACCGCAGATGACGATATCGCGCTACTGACACGGCGTCAGGGCAAGTTGTGGGAGCCGCTGGTTGTGCCGCCGCGCGTGGCGGCGCTGATCGCCGCCCTGGCGGACCGGCCCATCCCGGACGAGTCCGGCCGGCCGCGCGGCCTCGGCTTGACGTATTCACAGGTGATGCGAATCCTGGCAGCGCTCTGCGCCGACGGCACGATTCCCGCGCCGCTGGAAGTGGAGGCCTTCAGTGCGGAGGATGTGCTCGGCCCGCCGCCGCGCCCCGAGCGTCCCGAGGCGGACGAGTTGGACGAGCCTGTCGGGCAGCTCCACTTCGACGATGAACCCGCCGACGCCGACCTGCACAGGGAGCAGCCATGAGCAAGTCCGCTCCGGCCGACCGCATGCGCTTACAGCGCTTCCTGTCAGACGCCGGCGTGGCCTCGCGCCGCCATGCCGAGGAGTACATCCTGGCCGGGCGGGTGCTGGTCAACGGGGAGATTGTGGACACGTTGCCGGCGTTCGTTGACCCGGAGCATGACAAGGTTATCGTGGACGGTACGCCGGTTCGAACGGCCCGGCTGCGTTACTTCCTGGTCCACAAGCCCAAGGGGGTGGTCTGCACCACGCGCGACCCGGCCCGGCGTCCGCGCGCCATCGACCTGCTGCCGCCCATTCGCGAGAAGCTCTTTCCGGTCGGCCGGCTGGACGAGGACAGCTCGGGCCTGCTGCTGATGACCAACGACGGCGAACTGACGCAGCAGATCACCCACCCGCGCTTCGGGATTCCCAAGGTGTACTGGGTGGAGACCCGCGGCCGCGTGCCGCGCGACCTGCCCGCCCGGCTTCGTGAAGGCGTGCATCTTTCAGAAGGACGCGTCCGGGCCGCCGAGGTCGAGGTAGTCCGCTCCAGCAACGAGCGCTCGATTCTGACAATCACGCTGCGCGAGGGGCGCAATCGCCAGATCCGCCGCATGCTGGCCCGCTTTGGGTTTCCGGTCCGCAATCTGAAGCGGATCCAGATTGGACCGCTGGAACTCAAGGGGCTGCCCAGCGGGGCGTGCCGGGAACTGAGCGAACGCGAGTTGCGGGCCCTGCGTGCCGCCCTCGCCGGCGCGGCCGAAGGGCCGCCGCATCGTCCGCTCAAACGCCCCACCCGCCGCACCGACAAGAAGACTTCTCCGCCCACCCGTCGCACGACCAAGAAGACTTCGCCCCCGGCCCGGCGCAGCGTCCGTGGCGCCGGCCCCAAGCAGCCGGGCGGTCCGCCGCGCCGGCAGTCGCCTGACCGGCGCATCGTTGAGTGACGCCGACGCCCATCCCAAACACAGAACCGCTGAGAACCAACTGACTGGTGCTTCGTGGTAGGCGCGGGCGCCGATAGAATGTCTGTGGTGGACGTGTTTGCCGCCATCCGTAATGACCCGCGCACCGCAGAGCTCGCCCGGCTGCTGACTGCTGACAAGGGGGTGGTCACGGCCGCGGGCTTGTGGGGGTCGTGCGCGCCCGTGCTGGCGGCGATTCTCGCCGAGCGGCTGGAACGGCCGCTTCTGTTCGTCACGGCCCACGCGGACGACGCCGACGAGGCCCGTGATGATATCGAAACCGCCCTGGGGACGGCCCCCGAACTGCTGCCCCAACTTGACACGTTGCCCGGGGAGACGCTCGAAGCCGACGAGTTGGCTGGGGAACGGCTGCGGCTGTGCGTGGCTCTGCTCGCCGCCCAGTCGCGTCCGCAACCGCTCCCGGCCCCCCAAATCGTCGCCCCCATACTGGCGCTGATGCAGCCGGTGCCATCCGCTGCCACTATCGCTGAACGCTCCCTGGCCGTTGATGTGGGCCTGACGCTCGAACCTGACGCCCTGGCCGGCTGGCTCGTCAGTCACGGCTTCAACCGCTGCGACGCCGTTGATATCCCCGGCGATTTCGCCCAGCGCGGCGGCATCATCGACGTCTTCGGCAGCGCCCACAGCGACCCCGTCCGCATCGAGTTCTACGGCGACCAGGTCGAGTCCATCCGCATGTTCGACCTCGGCACGCAACGCTCGACGCACGCGCTGCAGTCCGTCCAGATTCCCGCCATGTCGCTGCCCGGACTCCAGGGCCCGGCGGCCCGTACCGGCCAGATGACCGGCTTCCTTTCCCTCCTGCCGGCCGACACCATCATCGCGTTCCGTGAGCCCGGCGATATTCAGGAACTCGGACGCACGCTCTGGCAACGCCTGGGCGAGCCGGCGGGCATTGTCCCCGTTGACAGCCTCTTCCGCCGCGCCAACGACTTCGCCCAGCTACACTTGCTGCGCTTCGCCGGACCCGGCCCGAACGTAATCGACCTGGCCGTCCAGGGTCTGCCGCAGTTTGAGCCGAAGTCCGAGGCGGCCCTCGAAGCCCTGGCCGAGCTGGCGAGCGACCACGATGTCTGCGTGCTTTGCGACAACGCCGCGGAAGAGCAGCGCTTCAGCGAGTTGGTTGACCGGTTGCCACAACGGCCGGCGCGGCTGCAGACCGCGATCGGCGTGCTGCACCGCGGCTTCTGCTGGGGCGAGTGTGGCTACGTCCCTCATCACGAGTTGTTCCACCGCTATCGCCAGCGGCGCACGTTGCGGCGGGTCCAGCCGGCCCGCCCGATCGACACCTTCTTCGACCTGGACGCCGGCGACTTGGTCGTCCACACGCTGTACGGCATCGGCCGCTTTCGCGGGCTCAAGACGCTCGAACGCGACGGCCGCCGCGGCGAATACCTGGTGATCGAGTTCGCCGACAAGGCGGTCGTCCACGTCGCCACCAGCCAGATCCACCTGGTCCAGAAGTACATTGGCACGTTTCGCGGGCGACCGCGCCTCAGCAAGCTGGGCGGCACCGCCTGGAAGAAGGCTAAGGCTCGGGCTGCCGAGGCGGTCACCGACCTGGCCGCCGAGATGATCGCCATCCAGGCCGAGCGCGAAACCGACCCCGGCATCGCCTATCCGCACGACACCGCCTGGCAGCGCGAGTTCGAGGACTCCTTCCTGTATACGGAAACCGAAGACCAGCTCCGCGCCCTGGAACAACTCAAGACCGACATGCTCAGGCCGCGCCCGATGGACCGCCTGCTCTGCGGCGACGTCGGCTATGGCAAGACCGAGCTGGCCATGCGGGCCGCGTTCAAGGCCGTCGAGTACGGCAAGCAGGTGGCCGTGCTGGTTCCGACCACGGTGCTGGCCGAACAGCACTACCAGACCTTCCGCGAGCGCCTGGCCGACTACCCCTTCAGCGTCGAGGTGCTTTCGCGGTTTCGCTCGCGCGCCGAACAGGTTCGCATCGTCGCCGCGGCCCGCGCCGGCGGCATCGATATCCTCATCGGCACGCACCGTCTGCTGTCCGCCGACGTCCGCTTCGCCGATCTCGGACTGGTCATCATCGACGAGGAGCAACGCTTCGGCGTGGCAGCCAAGGAGCGCCTCAAGCGCCTGCGCGCCACCGTGGACGTGCTCACGCTCAGCGCCACGCCCATCCCGCGCACGCTGCACATGGCGATGCTCGGCATACGCGACATTTCCTCGCTGGCCACGCCGCCGCTGGATCGCCGCGCCATCGTTACGCAGGTCCGCATGTGGGACGACAGCCTGGTCCGCGAGGCCATCCTGCGCGAGCTGAACCGCGACGGCCAGGTCTACTTCGTGCACAACTTCGTCCGCGACATTCACGCCGTCGCGAACCACCTGCGCACGATCGTGCCCGAAGCGCGGCTGGTAGTCGGTCACGGCCAGATGCCCGGCCACGAGCTCGAAGACGTGATGCTGAAGTTCCTGCGGCGTGAGGCCGATGTGCTGGTATCGACGAACATCATCGAGTCCGGCCTCGACATCCCGTCCGCCAACACCATCTTCATCAACCGGGCTGAACGCTTTGGCCTGGCCGACCTGCACCAGTTGCGCGGCCGCGTTGGGCGGTCAAAGCACCGCGCCTACGCCTACCTGCTGCTCTCCCCCAAGCACCCGGTCAAGGACGTCGCTGCCCGCCGGCTCAAGGCCATCGAGCATTACAGCGAGCTGGGCGCCGGCTTCCAGATCGCCATGCGCGACCTGGAGATCCGCGGCGCCGGCAACATCCTGGGGGCGGAGCAATCCGGCCATATCGAGGCGGTCGGCTACGAGATGTATTGCCAGTTGCTCGAGCAGTCCGTCCGCCGGCTGCGCAATGAGCCGGCCGAGCCGTTCAAGCCCGTCAATCTCGAACTGGGCGTCTCGGCGAGCATCCCGCGCAGCTACATTCGGTCCGAGCGGCAACGCATGGACGTCTACCGGCGGCTCACGAGTTGCCAAAGCCCCCAGGAACTGAGCATCCTGCACGACGACCTGCGCGACGCCTTCGGCCCGCCGCCCGACGAGGTCCGCACTCTGCTGACCTTGGCGGAAATCCGCGTCCTGGCGCGCCCGTGGGGCATTCGCTCGATGGTCCTGGACCCGCCGGATGTCATCTTCGCAATCGAGGATTTCCATCACGCCCGGCCGCTCTTCGAAAGCGGTCCCGGCTCGCCGCGTGTGCCGGACCCCAAGACCATACACTGGCGCCTGCCGAAGCGTCTACTGCAGCTTCCCACGCTGTTGACCGTCCTGCGGCAACAACTTGCCCAGCAACCCGCGGTACCGACCAGCCCGCAGCCGGCCGCGACGGCCTGAGCCGCCAGGCACCCGCCACTCAGCGACCGGCTAGTCTCCGCCGCCGGTGAGGAGGATGACGAACGGGTCAATGTCGAAGGCGTTCACCAAGCCGTCGCCGTTGGTATCGGCCAGCAGGAAGTCGCAGTTAGGATACGCCAGGGCGTAGGCTTCAGAATCGGTCAACGCCAGCACGAACGGATCGATATCAAAGGCGTTGATCAGGCCGTCGCAGTTCAGGTCGCCGGCGGTCCAGGGCGTCCTCAAGGCGCACCGCAACCCGATAGATCTCTCTCGGGCGCCGGCCTCTTTCGGGACGCGAAGATACACGCGTGGCACATACGTGGTCCAACCGCCACCGCGCATGACACGGCGGTCGCCCGTCGAGGGACCGTGCGGGTTGTAGTATGGGCTTGAACTGTAGTAGTAATGGCCGTAACGGTCGTTGCACCACTCGTAAACGTTCCCGGCCATGTCGTGCAATCCGTAGCCGTTCGCGCCGCTCTCCGTCTGGTAGCTGGTCGGAGTGCCGGGCCAGCCCCAATCCGCCTTGTAGTGCAGGGAACCGTCGAACCAGCCCACGGGGCTGGTCATGTTGGCGTCCGTCAAGCGCCAACAGGGGTGATAGCTCCGCGTCGGACTGGTATCGTATGAGTAACTGGCCGAGCTGTCGTAGTTGCACCGGGCATGCTGGATCGTGTCCTGGTCGGACCAGGGAAAGCGGTGGTCGGGCGTACCACCACGGCCCGCCTTCTCCCATTCCGCTTCCGTCGGCAGCCGGTAGCCCGGAACGTCGAAGTCACATGTCCACGTGCCGATGTCGTAGCACAGTGGCTTGCCCTCCATCGCGCTGCGCCAGTTGCAGAACGCCAGCGCCCCGTACCAGGTCACCTGCGTCATCGGGTGGTTCTCTTTGCCGGAGAGCACGCCGAACGTGCTGCCGTCCCAGGTGATGCGGCTGTACACGTGACTGGTCCGCGTGTCGCAGTAAGTAGTTCCGTCATCGTACCCGTACACGCGACCGCTTGTCACCGTGATCAAGTCGCCCTGAGCCCAGGCCCAGTTCAGCGCGGCGGCGTACTGGGCGTTGGTCACCTCGTATTTGTCGATGTAGTACGGACTCAGATAAACCGCATGCACCGGCTGATCCTCAGGACCGAAGTCGCTAAACGTATCGCCCATCATGAACTCCCCGGCCGGGATGAAAACCTGCTCGCCGCTGGCGTCGCGTTCGTCGCCGGCCGGAGCACTTGCGCTGAATGAGTCGACTGCGTCCGACGGGCTGTTCGCCGGCACTGGAACGCTCAGAGTGATGGACAGCCAGACCGCAAGATACACCGTCGCAATGACCCTGGAAGACATGGTGGACTCTCCTTCCTGCGCCTGCGCCCCCCGGACACGGACCCACGTGCAGGCGGCACAAGCCTGTGCAAAGTGTGTTGTTCGTCTGGCAGTCTCAGTGAGGTGTGGCGGTCGTCGACCCGTAACGCAAGCCCGCCGTCAGCGGCGGTGCCACGCGGCCGTCGCACCAGCCGAAGCCGCCCGATAAGTGTCAACCACTGGATTGTACTAATCTGGCCCAGCGAACACAACAGCTATTGGCTTCCCGCTGAACTCAACTTTCGCCGTATGGTTGCGCCCAAGCAACACAAGGAGCGCATCGAACTCAACCCCAGGCGGTTCGCCGCAGCAGCACCGGCCCTGAATCTGTCCGCCGCAGGGGATTGCCGACGTTGGATATCGTAAACGCCGCGAACTTCTTCCGTCCGCCAGAATAGTAGCGTTAGCCGCCGGTGAGGAGGATGACGAACGGGTCGATGTCGAAGGCGTTCACCAGACCGTCGCCGTTGATGTCGGCCAGCAGGAAGTCGCAGTTAGGATACGCCAGGGCGTAGGCTTCAGAATCGGTCAACGCCAGCACGAACGGATCGATATCAAAGGCGTTGATCAGGCCGTCGCAGTTCATGTCGCCCGCAGCAGGCGGGTTCGCGTTGACGATGGTGAACGGCGCCGGCGTGGTCGCCACAGCAGGCGGCTTCGTATCCAAAGTCAGGCGCAGGTTGCAGTTGGCTGAACTCACGAGGCCGGCCGGGACGGTCCATTGAAACCGCCCGCTGTTGGTCAGGCCGGTCGCAATCGGCACAAACGGCCCGTCCGGCCCGCCGCGCGAAAGCTCAATGGTCATCGTCGGCTGCGAGCCCGGCAGCACGGCCGCGTGCCAGTCAATGAACCTCACCGAGCCGGCGATCCAGGTTTCGCCGCCGCGCGGGTACTTCGGGTAGATGAACGGCTCGGTCGGTATCGAGCTTTCCGCGTAGCAGCGCAACGTGTTCGTGCCGCCGATTCCAGGCCACCAGTGACAGTTCTCCTCGGCGATGACGGCGATGTCGGGATAGCCGTTGTGATCGACATCGGTGTCGGTGCGGAGGGCGCGGGAGTTGCACGCGGCCGGCATGCTGATCGTGGTGGCGAGTTGCCAGTTGCCCTGGCCGTCGCCGGTGTAGACACCTATCTGCCCGTGCATCAGCACGATCACGTCGCCGAATCCGTCGAGGTTCATGTCGGCGATTTGCGTGAGCTTGACGTTCGGCAGGGACGCCAGGATGCCGGAGAGATTCTGCCATTGTCCCGGCGCGACCCAGGAGTAGACGTGCACGCCGCTGGTCGTGCGGAAGCACAAGTCGGCGCGGCCGTTGCCGGTGACGTCGCCGAGGGAGATGCCGAAGCGCCAGGGGCCGAGGGATAGGCCGCCGTCGGCCAGTGCGAAGTTACCCGCGCCGTCGCCGAAGTAGACCGTGCCGCCGCCATGCGAGGCCGCGAAGTCGGCGTGTCCGTCACCGTTGATGTCGCCGAAGACGAACTGATTGTCCGAATTCCCGCCGAGGAAGCCCCAGGCGTGCGTCCAGGTGCCGCCGCCGTGATTGCGGTAGACGTGCAGGCCGGCGCAGCAGCCGAAGCTGATCGAGCCGATGTCGAGCAGGCCGTCATTATCGACGTCGGCGAAATCGGTGCCGAACATGCCCCAGGTTTCGCCGCTGGTGGCCAGACCGCCGCTCCAAGCTGTCCATTGCTGCCCGGTGCCATCGCCAAGGGCGACGTTCAGAAGCTGGCTGCCCAGTCCGCTACCGGGGTAGTTGTGGTGAATGCCAAAGCCGACGTCGAGCAGGCCATCGCCGTCGACGTCCGCCACGGCCACGCCGCCATAGCCGAAGCCGCCGCCACTTTGGGCGAACGTCCACGTGCCGGCGGCGCTGCCGAACCAGACCATGATGCCGTTCTGGCTGGTCCCGGGGTTGTTGTGGTCGCCGACGGAGACCATGTCGGGGTATCCATCCCCGTTGACGTCTCCGAACTCCAGTTCCGTAGGGCCTTGCTCCAGACCCGGTTGGCTAAGGCCGGTAGAGCGCTCCACGTAGGCCAGGGGGCGCTCAGACAGGGCGGGGGCCGCGATAAGCACAGCTAGAATCGGGATTAACAGCATACGGCCGACCATGACTTGTCCTCCTTGGCTATCAAGTGCAGGTCCAGTATAGCAGGTTGGGCCCAGCCAGCGGAGCGTTTTTTCCGACGAGACGCGACCGGGCGTGAGCTAGACGCAACGCCGGCGCGTTCGCCCGGACGTGCCGCGTCCCAGGTGCGACCGGACGCCGCACGGGACACGTGCGGCCCGCAGCGCAAGCCTCCCGCTTCTCCCGGCGGCCGGCCCGGCTGCAGCCAGGATTGGGTCTATCGCCGGACCGCAATTCGTCGATCCGTACTGCGAGGACACGGGCTGGAGCCGATCGAGGAGTATGTCCTGCACGACCCGGACGGCGCGAGCCCCGAGCCGTGCACCTGGACGCTCGCCCGCGAGTTCATCTGGGGTGCGCGCTTCCCCGAGCCGCTGGTGATGGTAGACTGGACGGCGGCCGGCGACGTGGCGGCCGGATCGGAGGAGGTTTTGCACTACGTCCGTGACGCCCTCGGCAGCGTGGTGGGCCTGCTGGACGCCGGCGAGCCGGACGCGACGCCGGAACCGGTTCCGGCCCGGCTGGTCGAGCGTTACGACTACGATCCGTACGGCAAGACGTACATCGCGCACTGGGACCCGGCCGCCGGGAGCGGTTCCGGAGACTGGGTCCGGCACGAGCCGGACGAGCCGTCGGCGTTCGGCAATCCGTTCATGTGGACCGGTCAGCGGCACGACGTGGCCATCGGCCTGTACCACTTCCCCTTCCGCACGTACAGCCCCCGCCTCGGCCGCTGGCTGCAACGCGACCCACTCGGCTACGTGGATGGGGTGAACTTGGTCGAGTATGTACGATCGATGGTCAACCGGTTCGTCGATCCACTGGGGTTTGAGTCCGGTGCCCCTAGTAACTGGCCGATACCTCCCGGTCACGGTGATGGCTGGGTATGGCGGCCAAACAAGACGCCCCCCAGTGAGCGCTCTCCTGAAGCCGACCCAGGTCACTGGCAGAGTCCAGATGGACGTAGGTGGCGATTTCACCCTGAGGACAAACACCACAATGACCACTGGGATGTCCGTCCACCCAAGGGTAGCCAAGGCAAAGAACAAATACCGGTGGATCCCGACAAACCGGCCATCAAGCCGAAGCCGAACGGAGAGTCGGAACAAGGCCCGGACGAGGACCAGAAGCACGTGCCCTCTCCGAGTTCCGAGCCGAGCAAGAAGAATGACACAGTTGACACGGTGGTTAAAGTGGGCGTTGGTACACTCATAATTGCGGGACTACTCATTGCGGGTGACTGCATTCTCTGGGGTCCAACCGGTGAAGGGATAATACCAGCAGCTGCGCTGCTTGGGATTGGTGGTGCTGTCGCAGTGTCAGCAGATGAAGGCAGTGATTCCCCCACAGACGCTGACGCAGCTGCACAGCCACAGGATGGCAAGGCTAATACAGGACCGAAGGATGGTGGGGGATGCTGATGGCGCTGACAAACAGACTCAAGCTGCGATAATGCAGACGGGCATGCTGATCTCTGGTATTAGAGTATGTCCGCACACACGCGCCGTGCGTGAACTGCCTTTGCACTAGGGTCCTACTGCGAGCATACGGAGAACCACATGACCTGCAACAATACAGAGCCCGCCCATACGCAAGTGGTATATATTACTCCCTGGGACTGGAGACTGGCGGGGCCACCCGGCGGCAGTTTGAAGGGCCTGAGTGCCTTTCAGGAGCGACATGCCTCGCTGGCTGCCGTTGAGATTGCTACGGCCCCGCCTGGCAAGCATGACCTGGCCCTCTGTGGCGCATACGAACGCGCGTGGCGAGACATCGCCCCACGCGTAATCGGTGCAGCGGCCGGTCCCACAATGCTGGTAGTATCATGGTTCTCAGGGCCAATCGAAAGCGGTATGCTGAGCGGCGTATACAAAATCGTTGGCGATCGTGGCACCTGCGGGCGGTACCACTTCGCGAGTGTAACGAAGCTCGACGACACAGGAACCATCTCAGGCTGGATTGCGACAATTGAAGAAGCACCGCCACTGTGCGACGTCCTGTGCTGTAGTGATATTGATTTCGAAGCTGTGCGGATTGAGAGCCTTTTGGTGCCCGCGTCGGCAATCGGAATCGGTACACGCTTGCGCGACCTGCTGAGCCAACCCATTTGGGAGATCGGAGCACACTGGCTGGTGTCAGAGAGTGCAATCGCTGTACTTACAACGCCGCATTGTGAGGGCGCGCTATTTGTGGGTCTGTCTAGTGTCTTGGACATGTCCGTGCAGCGAGTACGGACGGAACTTGGAGAGATGGGTATTAGAGTCGTAACCGGTAGCGTGTGATTCCGCGTGGCGACGCGACCAACCGTAGAAGTGGTTTCATAACTGTCGAGCCGCAATGAGCAGGCAGGCTACGTGTACA
>CAZYGM010000029.1:0-23036 GCA_964647015.1 uncultured Planctomycetales bacterium
CGGAGCAGACGGGCCGGCGGGCATACCTGATGGAGCTCGACCCGCTGTATTGCGACGTAATCGTTAACCGCTGGACGAAGTTCACTGGCAAGGAGGCTGTGCGTGTTAGTGCTGAAGGTCAGGAGAGCGTTCATCCCTCGTGCGCCGGGTAGCTCGCATCACGTGGGCGGCAACCGGAAGCTGCCGACCTTTGCCGTGTGCCCGGCGTGCCAGTGCATCTTCGGTCCGCTGGCCCGGAGAACTCAGATGTACTGCTCAATGGCATGCAAGGCCAGTGCCCAGACCACCGGCCGAGCGATACGGCACAGTCCGACCCCCGAAGCGCGACGCGCTCAGGGGCTGGTTCGGTACCACACGGGCACAGGCCTGCTGGCGCGTCCCAAAGTCTGCGAGCACTGCGGGGCCCGAGGTCGTATTGAGGCCGCCCACTACGACTACGCCGAGCCACTGAACGTACGTTGGCTGTGCGTGTCGTGCCATCGTCGGTGGGACAAGCAGCGGCCGAAGAACGGAACGGTGCGACTGGCAGCGATACCGAAAGCGGAACGGACCACAGCCCGTGAGAACGCCCCGGTCGCAACCGAGGCGTCGGTGGAGGGTGCATGATGGGCGGGTGGTTACGGCTGATTCGGCATGTCGTCGCTCTCGCCGCCGCAGGCGCGGCACAGGCAGTTGGGGCCGTGGGCGTCATGGCGCTCGACGAGCTCGGCATGCGGGAAGAAGGCGCCGCATTCGTCGCAGCGGTCCAGCCGGCACTTCTGCCACAGGCCTTCGCCGATGAGGGTGTCGACCTCGGCCTCGGTCACGGTGTCGGGCATCGTCCAGGCGGCGAGCAGCTCGCCGTCGTTATTCGTCAGGGTCAGTCGCATGGGTCATTTCTCTTCGTGCAGGGCGTGGTACTCGGTCAGCGCGTCCTCGTAGACGCACGTGGACGCGGCGGCATGTTTGCGGGCGCCGGCGGGTACGACGCAGCCGCGCTCCTTCAGGAACGCGACGGCCACCTGCGTCCAGGGCAGTTGCGTGGCGCGTCGGAGGTCATCGAGGACGAAGCCGCTGGCAGCCTCCTCGGCCGCGGCGGCGATCGCCTCGAAGGCCTCCTGCGGGCAGCGGTGCTCGTAGGGCTGCCCCTTGCGCGGTACGACGCGGCGAACCAGCGCGCCGCTCTCGACCATGAAGGTCTCGTCGCGCTCGTCCGGCGGCGGCTCGGTGGCGGCGGCCACCGCGTGCGCAAGCGCATCCCATTCGTCGCTGGTCAGCATCGCGGCTTCGCGCGCGGCCAGCACCGCCTTGGCCGCATTCAGTACGTCGTGGAGTTTCTGGAGGTACGGCAGCATGGTTCAGTTCCTCGCGACGGCGGCGTGCGTGAACTGCCCGCGCTCGACCTTGCGGAAGCGGGCCGCGTCGCCCTTCGTGCTGATCTCGCGCAGGATGGCGGCGTAGAGGGTGGCCTCGGGCGTCTTGCCGTTGGGGCTCGACCACAGGCCGCGCTCGGCCATCGCCTCGATCATTTCCTTGGCCCGCAGCGGCCTGTCGCTGTCGGCCAGGACCTGGGCGGCGGCGTCCAGCGCGCTGACGCGCTTCGGCTTCGGTTCGCCGGCGGCCTTCTTCGCGCGGCGCGGCTTAGCGGCCTTCTCGCCGTCGCTCTCGGGCAGCGGCTGGCCGGTGATGACCTCGACCGTTGGGTTGACCTCGGGCTCGGGCGTCGCGTCGGCCTGCTTCGTCTTGCGGCCAGCCGGCACCGCCCGCCGCAGGCGCTGGGCGCTCTTGATGCGGATGCGCTTGCCGGTGGCCGTGTTCGTCGCGTTCCACCCGCCGTGGATGCTCGCCGAGTCGATCCGCACGCTCACGACGCGGTCGCTCACCTTGGCCTCGTAGCACTGCCCGATCTTGATTTCGTCCTTCTTCATGGCTGGTCCTTTCATGTGGCCTCGTCAGGCCCGGGTCTCACGCGCCCGGGCGACCCGCCGCGGCGGGTTTCGGCGGCGCTACCGCTCGCGAATTGTCTTGAGCATGCGGCCCTGCCAGAGATCGTCGTGCACCAGGCCGACCAGCGGGATCTCGACGGGCTCGTCGAGCCGCACGCGGTAGTACGCGGGCTCGTGGCTGTGCTTCTCGACGTCGACGATGGTGCCGGTCTTGCCCACGAACTCCTGCATCCCGCCCAGGATTCGAACGCGCTTGCCGATTCTGCTGTTCATCGTCGTGCTCCTTCGCAGCGTGCCTCGTCAGGCCCGGGTCTCTCGCGCCCGGGCGACGCGGGTGTGGCCCGCGTTTCGGCGGCGCTACCAGCTACGTGGCTCGGAGCGGGGTTCACCCGCGGTCTTGGCAGCGCGGCGCGGTGCGTAGACGTGGCCGCAGGATTCACACTGGACCTGGTCGGCGTTCTCGAACCACACCAGCAGGTCCTGGCGGCGTTCGCCGCAGTTCGGGCAGGCGTCCTCGGGATCGACGTCGGCGCCGGGCTCGTCATCGACGCCCGCGGCCGCGAACGCGGCGTCCAGGTGGTTGCGCAGGGCGATCGCGGCGTCGAGCGCGACGATCAGCGTGTATTCGACCGCTCCGGTCCCGCGGCCGTAGGTCAGGTCGATCCGCACAACGCGTTCGCCGGCGGCGTTGGTTCCGATCTCGGCGTTCGCGTCGTCGTAGACCGCGCCGGCGAAGCGGCGGGCATCAGCGTTGGTCTGTGGTTCGTGCGTCATGGCGTGTGCTCCTTGCTAGTTGCCGAATACGTGCTCGGCCAGGCCGGCCGCCTCCTTTACGTTCAACCACCCATGACATTCCATGAGAACGGGGCCAAGTCAACTCGAAATCTGAGATTTCCGAGAAATTTTCATATTTTTGAACACACCGCCCGGGATGGCGGGGACGCCGGTTCGAGATCGTTCTCGCAGCCGGCGAGGATTTGGTTCTCCTGGCGACATGTGACACATGCCATGCGGGGGGCCGGAAATCCACTCGGAATCCAGGATTTTGCATATTTTCTTGCGGTACTAGAATTGAGCCCGCCGGCCGCGGCGAGGGTGGGCCCGAGAGCGGTCTCGTTGGCGCGCGGGCGGCCCGCCGTACCGCCCCGGCCGGCCGGACGCACCGAGCGGCCTCGGGGCGGCCCACGGCCGTACCCGGGCGGGAGGTGACGTCGATGCCGGGGCAGGAAGGCGACGTGATAGGCGCGCCTGACAGAGATTCGGCTGGCCGGCATGGGATGAACCCGGCCGCTCTGTCGCTGATCGACGCGGCCCGGCTGCTGTCCGCCGCGGGCGGCCAGGCCGTCACCGTCGAGATGTTGGAGGCGGATGTCGCCGCCGGCGCGCCGATGAACGCGAACGGGACGTTAAACCTGGTCCACTACGCGGCCTGGCTCGTCAGGGAGATGTCGTCCGGTGCCGATTGATCCGCGCAAGCTGAGGCCGACCGAGCTGGTCCGGCTGCTGAACAGCACGCCGCTGGGCGAGGTCATCTCTGAGCGGCAACTGCACCGGCACCGTTCGCGCGCGGGTTTTCGCATCGGCGACGGGCGCACGGTCGATCTGCTGCGCTACGTGGCGTGGCTGGTCATCGACCGGCATCGGCCGCGGCCGGAACCCGACGGGCTCACCGGCTACGAGGCGCACAAGGAGCGCGCCGCGCAGCGCGTCCGCGACCTGTCACTCGCTGGACGCGACATTGGCGAGCTTCCTGCGATCGCGAACGCGGAACGGAAGGAAAAGGCCGAGCGCGACTTCCGGTTCTTCTGCGAGCAGTACTTCTCGCAGACGTTCTACCTGTCCTGGTCGTCCGACCACCTGAAGGTCATCGCCAAGATCGAGCAGGCGGTGCTGGAGGGCGGACTGTTCGCGATGGCCATGCCGCGTGGCAGCGGGAAGACGTCGCTGTGCGAGACGGCCTGCCTTTGGGCGATCGTCTACGGGCACCGCGAGTTCGTAGCGCTGATCGGCAGCGACGAGGACCACGCTGAGAACATGCTCGATTCGATCAAGGTCGAGCTGGAAACCAACGACCTGCTGCACGACGACTTCCCCGAGGTGTGCTTTCCGATCCGAGCTCTGGAGGGCATACACCAGCGGGCGGCGGGCCAGCTCTATCAGGGCAAGCAGACACACATCGGCTGGACCACCAAGAAGATCGTGCTGCCGACAATCCTCGGCTCGCGCGCCAGCGGCGCGATCGTCTGTGTCGCCGGAATCACAGGGCGTATCCGCGGTATGAAGCACAAGCGGGTCGATGGGAACAGCGTACGGCCGTCGCTGGTGCTGATCGACGACCCGCAGACGGACGAATCGGCGCGCTCGCCGTCGCAGTGCGCCGCACGTGAACGCATCCTGGCCGGGGCGATCCTCGGCCTGGGCGGCCCGGGGTGCAAGATTGCCGGGCTGATGACGCTGACGGTCGTTCGGCCAGACGACCTGGCCGACCGCATTCTCGACCGTGAGAAGCACCCGCAGTGGCAGGGCGAGCGGACGAAGATGGTTTACTCGTTCCCGGCCAACGAGGCGTTGTGGACGCGCTATGCCGAGCTGTGGCGCGATGGGATGCGCGCTGACCGCGGGATCGCCGAAGCGACCGAGTTCTATCGCGCCAACCGCGGCGCGATGGACGACGGCGCCGTGATCGCCTGGACAGAGCGGCACAATCCGGACGAGCTGTCGGCAGTCCAGCACGCCATGAACCTCAAACTCGACCGCGGCGAGGCGGCGTTCTGGGCAGAGTACCAGAACGAACCGTTACCCGAGGAGCAGGCCGATAACGAGTTGCTCGCGGTCGATCAGATCATGGCGAAACTCAACGGCCATCGCCGGGGCGAGGTGCCGGCCGCGGCCACGCACCTGACGATGTTCGTCGATGTGCAGGGTAAGGCGCTGTTCTGGCTCGTCGCGGCGTGGGAGAGCGACTTCACGGGGTACGTGCTGGACTACGGCACCGAGCCGGATCAGAAGGTGGAGTATTTTACCTTGCGCGACGTGCGCCGCAGCCTGGCGATGGCGGCGCCCCGCGCCGGCATCGAGGGCGCCATCTACGCCGGCCTGGAGCGGCTGACTGAAGCGAAGCTCGGGCGCGAGTGGCAGCGAGACGACGGCGCGCAGGTGCGCGTGGATCGCTGCCTGATCGATGCGAACTGGGGCCAGTCATCGGATGTCGTGTACCAGTTCTGCCGACAGAGCAAGTTCGCCGGCGTCGTCATGCCCAGCCACGGGCGGTACGTTGGCGCCTCGAGCATCCCGTTCTCTGACTACAAGCGCAAACGCGGCGACCGCGTCGGGCTGAACTGGCGCATCCCGGTGACGACCGGCCGGCGCACTGTGCGGCACGTCGTGTTCGACACGAACTACTGGAAGTCGTTCATCCATGCCCGCCTGGCGGTTCCGATGGGCGATCCGGGTTGCCTGTCGCTCTTTGGCTGCCAGCCGGAGCGGCATCGCCTGCTCGCCGAACACCTCACCAGCGAGTACCGCGTGAAGACCGAGGGGCGGGGCCGCACGGTGGACGAGTGGAAGCTCCGAGTCGATGGCCTCGACAACCACTGGCTCGACTGCCTGGTCGGGTGTGCCGTCGCCGCATCAATGGGTGGCGCCGCACCGCCGGGGCTTGTCGGCGATGCACCAAAGCCGCGGCCGGTGGTGCGGCTTTCGAAGCTGCGGAGGGCCCGACAGTGATCGTCAATGCCCCCGAAGACGTCAGTCGCGAGCGCCGCGGCATCGAGTGTCCAAGATGCGGCTGCCGGCATTTCCGCGTGATCTACACCCGCGCCGCTTGGGGAGGTCGGATCATCCGACGACGCGAGTGTCGGCACTGCGGGAAGCGGATCACAACCTACGAGCGTGCGGGAATGTGATGGCGACTCACTTCGACTCGTCGCCGCCGTCGCACGAATCGCCGCCATCCAGGCTGCCACCCGAGAGGCTGCCGTAGCCCACGAACATCTCTCGTGCGGCGTCCGGACCCGCATTCTGCTGACTAACTTCTTATCCACGTTCCACCTCGAACTGCCCGGCTGCGCCCTGCAAGTCGCAAGCGTTGCCGACGTGCGAGAGTGGTAGCTGCTGCCGTACACGAATTCTCCGAGTTCCACGGTCGCACGTCAACGGTTTTTGGTGACAGCGGTAAAGGCCCAGCCGGTCGGAGTGCCCATCAAGGTCCATATGCGTAACGATCTTGGCATCTGCCTGTGTTTGGCGTTGCATGCCAAAGCTGCATGGTGTAAGTAATGGGTAGACAATCAAGCCGGGACATTCCGGAATGGGGCCATGCACTCTATGCGGCCTTTTCGTTTGGCCTCGCCTCGCGGAACGCCTGGCCGGTTTGGCGGGATGGTGTAACGGCAACATGCCGGCCTCATTCGCCGGAGCCGCGGGTTCGAGTCCCGCTCCCGTAAGTGCGGCGCCGGCGTGGCCGACCCAGTGACGATGGGCGGCCGCGAAGGTGCGTGGAGATCGGTCATGGCTGAGACGGTGCAGGACGCGATCAAGGAGAACGCCCAGGGACCCAAGCGGGCGCAGGGCGACGCCGGCAGTGTCGAGCAGCATCCGCTCACCGAGCAGATCGAGGCCGATCGGTACCTGGCCTCGAAGGAGGCTGCCAAGAAGGGACTCGGCGTGCGGATGACGAAGGTGGTTCCGCCCGGAGCGGTGTGAACGTGCTGAAGTGGTTGCGACAGCTCGGATCGCGGAAAGCCGCCGGCGATGCTGAACGGCGTGACGGCGCCCCGCGTGTGCTTCGCCCGCGGTTCGCCGTCGTGCGCGGGAAGTACGACGCCGCGCAGACTACGCACGAGAACCGCCGCCACTGGGCTAACGCCGACCATCTCTCCGCGAACGCTGCGGCCAACGTCGATGTGCGCCGCATTCTGCGCAGCCGGGCGCGCTATGAGGTCGCTAACAACAGCTACGCGCGAGGGATTGTCGCAACCCTCGCGAACTACATCGTCGGCACCGGCCCGCGGCTCCAGATGCTCACCGACGACCCCGAGGCGAACCGAATCGTCGAGAAGGAGTTCTCACGCTGGGCGAAGGCGGTCGGCCTGGCCCACAAACTTCGCACGATGCGTGTTGGGCAGTGCGAGAGCGGCGAGTGCTTCGGGCTGTTGACCAGCAATCCGCGGATCGCCGCGCCCGTGCAACTTGACCTGCGGCTGATCGAGGCGGACCAGGTTGCTTCGCCCTGGCCGATGCCGCGCAGCGAGGCCCATATCGTCGACGGCATCGTCTTCGACGAGTTCGGAAACCCCGTCGCGTACACGGTCCTCCGTCGGCACCCGGGTGACAACACGGCGTTCCGCAACAGCGACACCGACTTCGACGTCATGCCGGTCGAGTCGGTCATCCACCTGTTCCGCGCCGAGCGCCCCGGCCAGGCCCGCGGCATCCCTGAGATCACGCCGGCCTTGCCGCTCTTCGCGATGCTGCGGCGCTACACGCTGGCGGTGCTTGGGGCGGCCGAGCAGGCGGCGCTGCCGAGTGGCGTGATCTACACCGACGCACCGGCGGATGCCGAAGCGGCCGGCGTGGAGCCGATGGACACGGTCGAAATGGACCGCGGCACATGGCTGACGATGCCGTACGGCTGGAAGATCAACCAGGTCCGCGCTGAGCAGCCCACCACGGTTTACGGTGATTTCAAGCGCGAAGTCATTAACGAGATCGCCCGCTGCCTGGAGATCCCGCTCAACATCGCGCTGGGTAACTCGGCCCGGCACAACTACGCCTCGGGCCGGCTCGATCACCAGGTGTTCTTCAAGAAGATCCGCATCGACCAGGCGTACCTGGGCGACGTGGTGCTCGACCGCGTGCTGAAGGCCTGGCTGAATGAGGCGGTGCTCATCGAAGGCTACCTGCCGCAGTGGCTGCGGCAACTCGACGTGGATCTGCCGCATCAATGGTTCTGGGACGGCTTCGAGCACGTCGATCCGGCGAAGGAAGCCAACGCGCAGGCGATGCGGCTGGCCAGCAACACGACCACGCTGGCGATCGAGTACGCCAAGCAGGGGCTGGATTGGGAAGTCGAGCTGCGCCAGCGGGCGCGGGAGATCGCGCTGCTGCGCCAGCTGGGGCTCGCCAGCGAACGGCCGGCACCGGGCGCGGTGGACGACGAGGGGATGGACCAGGAAGTCGAGCAGGAGGACGAGGACGATGTCACGGAAGACACTGCCGCCCGTACGGCCGCATGACGCTGCGGACCGGGTTCCCGAGCGACTGTCGTTGGTCTGTCAGACCAACATCACGCTCGAAGCCGCGGCCGTGGAGGGTGGCGCGGCCATCCCGCGCTTCACGATGGTCGCCTATACCGGCGAGTCGATGTACGTCAATGACTGGCGCTTCCCGGTCGTGGTCGCTCTGGAGGGCCTGTCGATCCCGTCGCAGCGCCGGCCGGTGCGGTTCGCTCACAGCATGTACGCTGGTGTCGGGCACACCGAACGCATCGCCATCGAAGCCGGCCGGCTGATCGTCGAGGGCGTAGTCAGCCGGGAGACGGCTGCGGCCCAGGACGTCGTAACGAGCGGGAAACGCGGGTTCCCGTGGCAGGCCTCGATCGGGGTCACGGTGATGGAGACCGAATTCGTGCGCGCGGGGAAGTCGGTCACAGTGAACGGCCGCACGTTCGAGGGCCCGCTCTACGTCGCCCGCCGCGCGGTGCTGGGCGAGATCAGTTTCGTGGACCTCGGCGCCGATGGTGGCACGAGCGCGACCATCGCCGCCCATCTTCAGGAGAACGATGTCATGGATGACAACGCCAAAACGCCGGTCACGCCGACTGATGAGAGCAACCCGACGGTGGTGCCGGAGCCCGTGCGCGCGGGTGTGACGGATGGGGGTGGCAAGGAAGCCAACCCGTCCGTCGCCCCGGCCGCCGAGATCCGGGCCCAGGTCCTGGCCGAGACCAAACGCATCGCGGCCATCCGCAGCATCTGCGGGAGCCGGTTCCCCCAGATCGAGGAGCAGGCCATCGCCGAGGGCTGGACCGCGGAAAGGGTCGAGCTGGAGAAGCTGCGCGCCAGCCGCCCTAAGGCACCGGCCGTGCACGTCTCCACCGATGTCATGAACGGCCAGGTCCTCGAAGCCGCGTGCATGTTGGCCGGTAAGGTCACGCAGGTCGAGGCGCTGTACGACGAGCAGGTGCTCAACGCGGCCACGCGGCGCTTCCGTGGCGGGATCGGGCTTCAGGAGCTGCTGCTCGAGGCGGCCCGGGCCAACGGCTACACGGGCTGGAACTTCCGCGACAGCCGTGAGGTGCTGCGCTGTGCGTTCGGCAAGGGCCTCCAGGCGGGGTTCTCGACCATCGACATCGGCGGCATCCTGAGCAACGTCGCGAACAAGTTCCTGCTGGAGGGTTTCTTCAGCGTCGAGCGCACGTGGCGGAACATCTGCGCCGTTCGCAACGTCAGCGACTTCAAGACGGTCACCAGCTATCGGCTGATCGGCAAGGACCAGTATGAGCAAGTCGCCCCGAGCGGCGAGCTGAAGCACGGCACGCTGGGCGAGCAGGCCTACACGAACAAAGCCGACACCTACGGTCTGCTCCTGTCGATCGATCGCCGGGACATCATCAACGACGACCTCGGCGCGATCACGACGGTGCCGCGTAAACTGGGGCGGGGCTCCGGCCTGAAGATCAACGACATCTTCTGGTCGGTCTTCATGAACAATGCGGCGTTCTTCAGCGCCGGCAATAACAACTACCTGACCGGGGCCGACACGGCGCTGTCGATCGAGGGCCTCAGCAAGGCCGAGGTCGCGTTCCTCAACCAGACGGACCCGGACGGCAAGCCGCTGGGGGCGATGCCGGCCATCGTGCTGGTACCAACGGTGTTGAGTGCCATAGCCACGGTGCTCTACAAGTCGTTGGAGATCCGCGACACGACCGCCAGCATGCGCTACCCGGTGGCCAACCCCCACACGGGCAAGTTCCGCGCGGAGGTCAGCCGCTACCTCAGCAATGCCCAGTACACGGGTCACAGCGACAAGGCCTGGTATCTGCTGGCCGATCCGATCGACCTGCCGGTCATCGAGGTCGCGTTCCTGAATGGTCAGGAGGCGCCCACGATCGAGTCCGCCGACGCCGACTTCAACGTGCTGGGCGTGCAGATGCGTGGCTACCACGATTTCGGCGTCGCGCTGCAGGAGCCGCGCGGCGGGATCAAGAGCAAGGGCGAGGTGTAGCAGATTGGACCAAGCCACGAAGGAGTGACACAGGATGGCACAGGCAATATTCGTGCATGACGGTAATGCGGTCGACTACACGCCCGGTTCTGCGGTGGCCGCAGGCGATGTCATCGTGCAGGGTGAGCTGGTCGGTGTTGCCCGTACCCCGATCGCAGCGAACGCGCTCGGGTCGCTGGCGGTGGACGGCGTGTTCGACTTCGCCAAGACGACGGGCGGCGGCACCGCGATCACCGCGGGCGACAACGTCTACTGGGACGACACGAACAACGTCGCCACGACGACCGCGACCGGCAACAAGCTGCTCGGCAAATGCGTCAGAGCGGCGGCCGACGCCGACGCGACGGTCCGCGTGCGGATGTCGCAGTAGAGCCGTCAGCTTTCAGCCGGAAGGCATCCGCGGCTGAGCTGATCCGGCTGACAGCTGAGAGCTGAAAGCCGAGAGCTTCTTATGCCCGACCTGCTCGAACAAGGCGCCGTGTGGCTGGACCAGCAGCGCTCACGTCATCTGACGCGAACGGTCACGTACCGGCGCGGCACAGAAAGCGTGGACCTGCCAGCCACCATCGGCAAGACCGTCTTCGAGCAGGCCGACGCGTACGGCGTCATCCACCGCACCGAGTCGCGGGATTACCTGGTCTCGGCCGCGGACCTGGTGCTCGGCGGCACGCCGGAGCAGCCCAAGGCCGGCGACCGCATCTGTGAGACGGCCGGTGAGCAGATCCTTCTGTACGAGGTGATGGCCCCCGGCGGCGAGCCGCCGTGGCGTTACAGCGATGCGTTCCGCAGGACGCTGCGGATTCACACGAAGTTCGTGGGGATGGAGTGAGGCGCATGGGCGGCGACAAAACGGCAACGCCGACGGACCCGGTGAAGTGTTCGTATGAGCCCGCGTGCCTGAAGGACGTGCGCGAGATTCGCTCGGTCGTCTTTGGCAACGGCCACCCCGAGAAGTCGCTCCTGGTACGGATGGAGCGCGTGGAGACGCGACTGACGGTGATTCAGCGGCTCTCGCTGGCCACGCTCTGTGGCGTCGGCACGCTCCTCCTCAAGATCGTCGGCGCGTGGGTCGAGGAGCTGATGAAAGGTTCGTGAAATGGTTCATAGCATACTCGTTGCACTGGCTGATGCGATCGTCGCGGTCCTGCGGGACGGCACGTTCAGCCTGCCGTTCGAAGTCCAGCGCGGCTATTGCCCGGTGGTCGATCTGCCGGCGCTGGATGGCGCGTTGGTCACGGTCATCCCCAAGAGCCTGGCGATCAGCGCTGCGACGCGGGCCGACGGGTTCTACGACTGCGCCGTCGACATCGGCGTGCAGCGCAAGGTGGACCCGGACAAGCCGGCCGAACTCGACGCCCTGATGAAGCTGGTCGAGGAGATCGGCGATTGCCTGCGCGGCCTGCGGATCGCCGAGCCTGTGGCGGCCGCGTGGCTGTCGCTCGAAAACGAGCCGGTGTTTGCATCGGAACATCTGGCGGAGCGTAGCCAGTTCACGAGTGTCCTGACCGTCACGTACCGAGTGCGGAGGTAGCACGAATGCCTCTGCAGTGGTTCGCAGGCTTCGAGGCAGGCGACCAGTCTGAGCTGCTCACGTACAGCGGCGAAGTCGTGGTCGCGGCGGCATTCTGCCGCAGCGGCAACTACGGCTGCCGTATTACCGTGCCGACAGGCACGCTGACCACGTACCTCACACTGGCGAACGGTTACAACGCGTATGGCGCCCCGGTTGCCATCAGCCGGACCGCCTACACCGTTGGCTTCGGGCTGCGAGTGCTCGCGTTCCCGCAGATGCTGGGTACACGCGAGTACTTGTTGCTGATCGCGGCCGGCACGATGCATCGCGCCTCGTTGCAGCTGCGGCAGAGCGGCAGCGTCGAGTTGCGCGTCGGCTCGGGCATATCGCCGGCGGTCGCGACCTTCGGCCCGGTCACGCTGAACCGCTGGTACTTCTGCGAACTGGCCGTGCTCTTCGACCGCTACCTCTGGCGGATGAACGGACAGGTCGTCATCCAGGCCTTCGGCTCGCCGGACGGAGCGATGGACACGGCGTATCTGGGCAAGCGCATCAACATCGCGTCGCAGGGCTACACGATCGATGTGGACGATCTCTACACCGCTGACGATGCCACGTTGCTCGGTCCGACGGCCCGCGTAGCTCGGTTGAGCGCGAACGCCGACGGCACGCAATACGGCTGGGTGCCTTATCCCCTGTAAGGGGCGACGTCGTGAGGTGAGGTTGTGCAGTACTGGCAATACGTCGCAGAAGTCCCGCACGATGGCGATGACACGTTCCTGGACGGGCAGTACCCGGGCGCCGCATTCAATGTCGGCGTGGCCGACGTTGCCCTGGCGCCGGGCGAGCGGATTGCGGCCGTGGCGGGCGCGCTCTGTTGGCGGAACACAATCAATGGCGTTGGCCGGGTGTTGCTGCGTGTGGGTGTTGCAGAACAGGCCAACGCCAGCCTCACCCCCGGCAGTTCCTACAGCACGCTGTTCGTCTTTGCCCGTACCTCGCCGGCGACCGGCCAGCCCTGGACCCGGGCGGAACTCAACGCCGCGCTCATGGGGGCCGAGGTCATTGCCGGGTCCGGGCTGCGCGCCACGCAGGCGGGGCTGCACGTGTTGCTGCACACGCCACCGGTCGTGCCCCTGCAACCGAAGGAGTGGACCATGAACTTCAAGGCGATGGAACCGCTGACGGCCACAGGCTTAGACCAGGCCGTCGAGGTGCCGCGCGGCGCGACGCTGATCGTGCGACCGCTGGCGGCAAACGTGGAGGTCCGCGACGTGGCCGGCGAGACCGCCAAGCTGACGATCCCGGCCGACTCGATGGTGATGCTCGGCCCGTCCTACGGCCAGACGGTGTACCTGCGGGCCACGGCCGGCACAGTCATCGAGCTCGGCCTGACCTAGGCCCGCTCGAACAGTCAAGGAGGACTGAGACATGCCCGAGTTCATTCTGGGGATGAATGCCAAGTTGTACTACGGCGCGGCGGGCAACACCGCGTCCACTGAGATGACTAATGTCCGCAACGTGACGCTGAACCTTGAAGCGGGCGAGGCGGACGTGACCACGCGGGCCAGCCAGGGTTGGCGGGCGACGGCGCCCACGCTGCGCGAGTGCTCGGTCGAGTTCGAGATGGTCTGGGACCCGGAGGATGCCGGATTCACGGCGATCAAGAACGCGTATCTGACGGCCGGCCTGATTGCCCTGAAAGTGCTGGACAAACAGGGCGGCCAGGGGCCGGACGGCGACTTCTCGATCACCTCGTTCAGCCGCAGCGAGGAACTGGAGGAGGCGATCACCGTCAGCGTGACGGCCAAGCTCGCGGTCTTCCGCGGCTGGGTCTAAGGGAGCTGACGACCATGAGGACTTTCACCGACAACGCTGGCCGGACGTGGACGGTCGCGATCAACGTCGACGCGATCAAGCGCGTCCGTGACCTACTGAAAGTGGATCTGCTGGAGATTCTCGACGGCAAGCTGATCGAGAAGCTCTACCGCGACCCTGTGCTGCTGTGCGATGTGGTGTACGCGGTCTGCAAGCCGGAGGCGGACGCCAAGGGCGTCAGCGACGAGGACTTCGGCCGCGCGATGGCGGGTGATGCGATCGAGCATGCAACCAAGGCCATTCTGGAGGACCTCGTGGGTTTTTCCCCGAGCCCGAGGGATCGGGCAAACTTCCAGCGCGTGCTCGAAACGACCTGGACCGTGATGGACAAGGCGAGGGACGTGATCGAGGCCCGGCTAGCGACCATGAACGCCGAGCAGATCGTCGCCCAAGCGCTGGCGACCTTTGGCGACTCATCTGGCAGTGCGCCGGCATCATCGGCGTCGAGCCCGGACGGCTGACGCTGCGAGAACTGCTGGTGATGGCCGAGGCGCGGGCCAAGGATGAGTGGGCGCGCATGTCGGCACTCATGGCCCTGCTCGCGAACTGCCATCGCGACCCGAAGAAGACCCGGGCGCTGCGGCCGAGCGATTTCGACCCGTTTGCCAAGCGGCCGGCGCCCATCCCGATCGACATGGACAGTCTGAAAGCGGTGTTCCTCGAGGGGCGTTTCCCTCGCACCGAAGCTCCAAGGACGGAGGACAGACAATGTGGTTCTGCTACCTGAAGACGTTTGCCGGCCTCCTGCTGGCCATTCTGGCGCTGCTGGGGCTTTCCGGTTGCGCGACGCTCAACCCGCAGCCGCCGGTCGAGTACTTCGCGAACAAGCTGGCCGACGAGGCGATCATCCCCGCGGTGCGAGAGGGTCTCGCACAGGGTGTTGAGCAGCTTGTGATCCAGGCCGGCGCCCAGGGCATCAACCCGACGTACGTCGTGAAGTTCTCGGGCAAATGGGTTACCGGTGTGGAAGGTGCCGCGTCCGTTGGTGTCGAAGGCATCGCGGGCCAGTTGCAGGTGACCAGCGCGAGCGGCGAGGAGACGGAAACGAGCCCGCACCAGAAGGCGCAGGCGGGCGTCCCGGATGGGCCGTGAGCACTGTATTGCGAACACTTGTAGCCTGCGGTCTGGCGGCGGTGTGCGTGTCCATCGTCGGCTGCGTGGCCAGTCACCCCCAGCCGGAACTCACGATCGCATCACCCGGCGAAGCTGCTGTGCCGGATGTGCAGCAGCTCGCCGGGCATATCGTTGCGGGCGTGCAGGCCGAGCTCACCAGCCGCATCGAAACCGCCGTCGAGACGACGCTCCGCGCCGAAGTACAGGCGACCGGTATCGGCGGCAACGCGACTGGCTACAACAGCGAGTTCGGCGTCGGCGCCACGCTGGTCGTCACATTGACGCTCATCCTCGCCCTGATCCTCAGCCATCGGCGCGAAGTGTTGCGGATTAAGCAGAACGGCCGCCACACGACGGCACCGACATGCTCTGGGAAGCACACGCCATGATCACGATGAAGGTAAAGGCGCTGTTTTTCGACAAGCCAGCCGTGCTGCGGGCGGTCAGCAAGGCCAAATGCGCCGCGCTGTCCAATGCCGGCGCCTTCATCCGCACCACCGCCCGCCACAGCCTGCGCCGCAGGAAGGGCGCCGCGCCGCCGGGTCAGCCGCCGCACTCGCATGTGGGCCTGCTCAAGCGGTTCCTGTTCTTCGCCTACGAGCCCGACACCGACTCCGTCGTCATCGGGCCTGCGAAGCTCAACAAGCCGACCGAAGCGCCGCGCGTGCTTGAGCATGGCGGCAAGACGCTCGTTGAGCGCCGCCGGCGCGGCAAAGTCGTGCGGCGGCGTGTGACGATCGAACCGAGACCTTTCATGGGCCCGGCGCTGGAGAAGGAACGTCCCAAGCTGCCGAAACGCTGGGCAGGCAGCGTGCGCGGAGGGTAGCCGATGGCCAGCAGCAAGGGCATCCGCGCGGGCAAGGCCTTCGTCGAGCTCGGCGTGGACGACAAAATCGCGAAGGGCCTGCGGGCGGCCGAGAAACGGCTGAAGGCCTTTGGCGCCGGCGTGCGCAGCCTCGGCACGCAGCTCGCGGCATTGGGCGGCGCCGTCATCACGCCGCTGCTGGGGGCTGCGAAGGTGTTCGCCTCCGCCGGCGACACGCTCGACAAGATGTCCGGCCGCACGGGCGTGAGTGTCGAGGCGCTGTCCGAACTGGGTTTCGCGGCCGAGCAGTCGGGTGCCGATTTGGAAACGCTGGAAGCCGGCCTGCGCAAGATGCAGCGCAGCATCACCGACGCCGCCGAGGGCATGCAGACGGCCGTGGATGCCCTGGCCGCGCTGGGTTTGAGCGCCGCGGCCCTCCAGAACCTCACCCCCGAGCAGCAGTTCAAGCTGATCGCCGACCGGCTGTCCAAGATCGAGGACCCGACGACCCGCGCCGCACTGGCGATGGAATTGCTCGGCAAGTCGGGCACACGCTTGCTGCCGATGCTCAAGGACGGTGCCGCCGGCATCGAGGCCCTGCAGCAGCAGGCCCGCGATCTCGGGCTCACCATCTCGACGCAGTCGGCGAAGGACGCCGCGCTGCTGACCGACACGCTCAACATCCTGTGGCGAACGCTGAAGCAGGCGGCGTTCACGATTGGGTCGGCGTTGACGCCGACGCTCATCGATCTGGCGAACCGAGCGACCCGCGTCGTCGTGGTGGTGACCGACTGGCTCAAGCAGAACAAGGCCCTGATTGTGACGGTGCTGAAGATCGCCGCGGCGGTGACGGCAGTGGGCGTCGGCCTGATCGCCGTGGGAACGTTGGTCACCAGTGTCGGTACGGTCTTCGGCTGGCTGGCGTCGGTTGCGACTTTCGTCGGCGCTGCGTTTGGTGCGATTGGGACGGCCTTAGCAGCGCTCCTCTCGCCGATCGGCCTGGTGGTCGCGGCGGTCGCCGGGCTGGGGACGGCGATCCTGATCTACACGGGCGCCGGCGCGGACGCCCTGGCCTGGCTCGGCGATACGTTCCGCTGGCTCAAGGACGGCGTGCTCAAGGTTGTCGGCGGGATCGCCGACGCGCTGGCTGCCGGCGATATCACCCTCGCCGCACAGATTCTCTGGCTGTCGCTCAAGCTCGCCTGGCAGCAGGGCGCTGACGCCCTGAACCGGGTCTGGGTGACGGTGAAGAAGTTCTTCGTCCAGACCGCCTACGACATGTGGTACGGGGCGCTCTTCGCCGCAGAGACCGTCTGGCACGGTTTGGAGGTCGCCTGGATCGAGACGACCGCGTTCCTGTCGAGGACCTGGATCAACTTCACCAGCAACCTGAAGGACGCCTGGGCAGTCGTCCAGAACTGGCTCACGAAGCGCTGGATCGACCTGATGCACCTCTTCGGCGACTTGACCGACGAACAGGCGGAACTCGCGAAACAGATGGCCGACGAAGACTTCGCCGAGGTCACCCGCAAGATCGAGGACCAGCGAGGCGCGGCGCTGACGCGCGCGGAGGAGAAGCGCAAGACCCGGCGTGAGGAGTCGCGGAAGGAACACGAGGCGACCGTGGCCGAGATCGGCCGGCAGTGGAGCGAAGCGGAGAAGGAAACCAACGAGCGCGCCGCGGCCGAAGTTGCCCGCACGCAGGAAGCGCTCCGCAAGGCCCGCGGGGAACTTAACGACGCGATCGCCAAGGCCAAGCAGAAGCGCGAGGAAGTCGACGCGGCTGGCCCGCCACGCCGCCGACCGACCGATACGCTGGCCGGTCTGGACGACCGCATCTCGAGCCTGGCCGACCTGATGGCCCGCAAGCTCAGCGTCACCGGCACCTTCAACCCGCTGGCCGTCGCGGGACTCGGTGCGGGCGACGCGGAGGAGCGCACCGCGCGGAACACCGAACAGATCGCCCGGCACACGAAGCGTCTGGCTGACGCCGCCGCCGTCGGGCGGCTGAGCTTCGCATAGGAGATCGACGTTGGCCGTCGAGGTCGAAGAGAAATTCGAGAGTCGCCACGGCACGACGGGCCAGAATCCTTCGGTCGAGTTGCGCTATGTTATCCGCGGGACGAACGATGACGTAGAGGCAAGAAATGCTCTGGTGGCGAGTAGTCCGGCCGCCTACGACCCATGGGGCAGCGGCTTGTTCTACCTGCCGCGTGAGTCAGTCACCGTGGAATCAGTCGGCGATCTGCTCTGGGAGGGCATCGTCCGCTATGGTTCAGTGCCGCAGACCGATGAGTCATCGTTCGCTTTCGACACTGGCGGTGGTACGCAGCACGTCACGCAGAGCCTGACAACCGTGGCGCGCTACGCGCCGTCCGGCAAAACGGCGCCGAACTTCAAGGGCGCCATCGGTGTCACTAACGACAGCGTCGAGGGGGTGGACATCACCGTCCCGGTGTATCAGTTCGCCGAGACGCACTACCTGCCGGACACCACGGTCACGCCGACGTACAAGGCGACGCTGTTCACGCTGACCGGGAAGGTCAATAATGCTACCTTCAAGGGCTTTGCCGCCGGTGAGTGCCTGTTCCTGGGCGCGACGGGCAGCAAGCGCGGCAGCGGCGACTGGGAGATTACGTTCCGGTTCGCCGCCAGCCCGAACGTCACCAACCTAACTATCGGCGACATCACGGGCATCAACAAGAAGGGCTGGGAGTACCTGTGGGTCCGCTACCAGGACACCGAGGATGCGACCGCCAAGGCCCTCGTGAAGCGACCGATCGCCGCGTACGTCGAGCAGGTGTACCCGTATGGTGATCTTAGCCTGCTGGGGATCTGAGCGATGGCCGCGCTGAAGAAAGTCCGCCCCGGCGACCCGCTGGTGATCCCGGCCACGACGTTCAACGCCTTCGTGGATGCCGCGCGCGACATCGCCGACCGGCGGAACAGCGCCCAGCTCGACCCCGGCCGCGACTACCGCCAGGCCGACATCGTCCTGATCCGCAACGACAGCGGCGCCGACCGGGCGCGCTGCGAGGTCCTCGGAATCGCCGGCCCAATCGTCAAACCCGGCGATAACACCGACGTGTTCAAGGAGCGCGTCGCGCTGAAGGGTGTGTCGCCGGGCGCCGAGCACGTTGGCCGCTTCGCCATCCTGCTCGAACCACTGGTCGCCAGCGCGGTCGGCCGCGCCTGCGTGGCCGGCGTGTGCGTCGTCAAGGTCAAGATGAACGACGAAGCGCACACCTTCGCCGAGGTTAAGAGCGGCCAGACGACAATGCTCGACAGCGCGGCGTCCGGGACGGCCTGTCTGCTGTGGATTCAGCCGTCGGACGAACGTGAGAATCCGCAGATCGCGTGGACGGTTGCCCGCCTCGGCGGCGGAGGGGGCAGCCCCGGCGCGCAGTGGGCAAAGGTCAAGAGCGTAGACACGAGCACCTTCACCGCCAAGCTCCTGGACGCCAGCGGCGACGAAACCGGGGAGGAATTCACGGTCCGCGTGCTGGGCGCGACGGCGAACGGGTACACGCCCACCCCGGCCCTCGCCGACTGCATGCCGCAGATCGTGGTCGGCGACATCGTACGGGTCGCAACGCTGCAGGCGGCCGGATCGATCTACCCGGAAGGCTACTGGCTGACCGACCTGGTCTTCGAGACCTGTTACTGATGAGCGGGATCTTCCAACGCTGCGGCGAGGACGATTGGCGCCTGAAGCGATGCGGTCCGGGCGACAGGCGTCTGGTGGCATGTACAACCGGCGGGTGGACGTGCGACTACGCGGTTCAAGGGATCAGCGGCTATGCTGACATTGAGTATCTGTACCGCCAGTTCCATTACTACTGCGATAGCGACGCCTGCTCGCTATACAGCATCGCTGAGATGATCGGCACGGGGTTTAACTTCCGCAGCGTCTTGTATCAGTACAACCCGCTCTATCCTTTTTTCTGTCAATGCCAGTCGGTGCCGTTGGTCTGTCAGGAATGCACGCCATACTACAATTACACCACGGGCGAGGCATGCTGGTTCGTCGGAAGCGGTCTCGGTGCGCCATACTACATTAAGTACCAGCCGCGCGGCGGATCGTCACACCGCCGCTTCGTGATGCAGATCACACGCACCGCGACAACAACCCGATTCAGCATGCGCGCGACCCACTACCTCATGCTGCCTATCCGATCGACGCCCTATGCGCTCAAAGAGTGGCGCTGTTATGAGAACTGCGAGTCGCCATGCGGCAATACCATAGTTGGCTCTGCGCCGATCTCTCGGGCGGCATTCCCGTATGTGGTTATTAACCCGCCACCGGCCCAGGGCTCATGTGAGGAAGCCCACATCCTGGCCGACAATGCCATCGAGGTGTCCGAGTGGCGAATGACAGTGGTCTTGCCGTGGCGGCTCTCGGATAACGAGTTGCTCGAGCCCGAGCTGTATGGTTATTCCAACTGGTTCCTGCAGCCAGGTGTCACGGCCACCCTGGTCATCGGAAACAATGGCATCATGATGTCGTCGGCAGGCCGGGATCCAGGAAGTAGTGATTATGCGGCTAGTTGGGAAGCAATTCAGTTCCGGTGGCCCCGACGCATATTGACAGGGACTTTCATCCACAGCAGCGGACAGTTACCTCTCGTACGGTTCGCCAGCACACGTCACCTTTTATACGAATGGAATAATGACAGCCCATGCTATTGCTGGGGTACGTGTGATGGTGGGTACAACCAAGACGAGTATCAACCTTGGAACCTGACGTTCACCATCATACCTGCGGTCCGATATTCGGAGTGTCAATTGTGACTTGCGGGCACCGATCGGAGCGGATCCCGCACACACAGGCGGTCATCGGCGGACGCCGGTATGACCGCGTATATGGAATCCCGATTGATATCGCCGCGCTGCGGCGTGCGACGAACCAGGACGCCGCTCGAACTATAACCGATGACGAGTGGGCGTTGTGCGACGAGTGCGACCACCAGGACTGGCCTAGCGGGGCGGCGAGGAACTGCCGGCTGATACCCGGCTGCAAGCCGTGCGAGCTGGGCCGGCGGGTGCGGGCCGGAGGTCCGTGGCCGCCCGGGTGCCCGCGGCGCAGCGATCCGGGTCCATGCCGCCGATCAGTTTGAAGGGAGTGTCGCCCGCGGCTCGCAGCATGCCGCCGCCGGTCCGCACGCCGAGCCCCAACTGGAGACCCGCCCGGCGGGGATTCGGCGAGCAAGTCGCTCTCGCCGGAGCAAGCAGCCCTTGAAGGGGGAACCTGCGTGGCGCTTCAATGGGGCCGCGGCTTCGCAGCCGCGGAAACCGCCGCCCGCGCAATCCATGCTGCGGGGCGGACTTGCAGTCGGCAATGCGAGCGTGAGGCGTTTTCGCGTCGGCGCACTGGGCTGTCAACGTCGTGATGTCTCCTTTCCCTCGATCCAGCAAGCACTTGCGCCTCGCGAGCGTGCCCTGGACCCCCATTCATCACCGCCGCACTCGCGTGTGAACTTGTCAAAGAACGGCCTTGCGGTATCGACCGCTCAGCGAGGCAGCGGGAGCCGCCAGTCTTGCGAATCGGCTCCGTCGAGCTGTACCAGGGGGCGCAGCTTCTCATGAACCTGATTGTACACCGTCTCACCCACGGGCTGAAAGCCGTGAGCGAGGATCGACTGGTTGCGGGCGACGAGGGGCGACTTCTGGTCGTCGGCCAGCCCGCGCTCGAAGAACTCCCGCCCCAGTTCGTCGCCGAACTCCTTCAGGACGCGCCAGGCGTCCTGCAAGGCAAGCTTGAAAGAGCGGTTATCGTGGCCGCGGTTGGCCCACTCCGTGCGGAGCGCATCGGGCAACTGCGCCAGCGTGACAGCCTTGGTGTCGCGGATACCGTGTTTCTCGCGCAGGCGAACTTGGGCGAGAGCCTCGAAGGCGCGGTAGAGACGAGCGACAGCGTCGTCGAAGCGGCGTTCGGCGGCGCGACGGCGGGCGTTGTGCAGCAGATCTTCGACCCATGTGGCGGTCGGTTCGTTCTGGCCGGCCAGTTGCGCCACGCGATCGCGATGGCGTTCAAGGCGCGTGACCAGCGCTGGGCCGCCGTGCGGGAAGATCGCGGCCAGGTCGTTGCGGTTCCTGAGCGCGTCGGCGAAGCGTCGCGCGGCCGCCTTGTGGTGGAAACGGTCCCAGGCGGCATAGGCATCGATGACGGCCTTGAGCGTGGACAGCTCGCGCTTGACCTCTGGCTTCTCGGCATTTCTCACAGCGTCGTCGAGCAGCGCGGCCGCAGCGGCGCAGCCGCCGCGGTTGAAGACGGAGACGGCAACCGAATCGGCGATCAGCGGGCGGAACGGCTCCACCAAGTCGAGCGCCATCGCCGGGCGACCCGGACGCGTGGCGTGGAGCGCCCCCAGTGTGGGTTCGAGGCTGGCCAATCGGCACGCCGCCACGCACTCGTTCGTGAGCATGGAGTACCCGAATGACAAGACAGAGTTGATCGGATCGGGAGGCGGGCGGCGCTGGCGGCCGTTGGCGTGGAACCGGGCCGCGATCTCCTTCACGCCTTCCTTGAACATTCCGGCGAAGTGCTTGAAGTAGATCGCCGCGGCGTTGCCTTCGTGCCCGCGGAGCTCGTCTATGGTCGGGACACGCTCGGCGGCGTTGACGCATTCCTGAAGATCGGCGGCGATGCGGGCCGACAGGCCAGCGTGGTTCCGCATGAGCAGGGTGCGCTGGTTGGCAATCTTGGCAACCGTAACGGCGCGGGCGAGCTCCAGGGCCTTGTCGGGGCGATCCAGGACGCGGACCTGGGCAGCACGGACCGCCGCGCTGGTCGGGCCGAGTGCGTCCATCATGGCGACCAGCCGTCCCGCGGCAGAAAGGAACGCCACGGGTACCTCCTGGTCTGCGAAGATGCCAAGCGCCTGCGTGGATACCTGCACGCCGCCGAGCACGGCCAGCGACTCCACATTCGCGAGCGGCATGTCGCGGACCAGGTCGCCGTCCTTGTCGGTAATCCGGACGGTCTGCCCACGGATCCCGACGCGGACCCCCTCGCGCTGGAGCACGACGTGGATGCCATCGTCCCGCGGCGGCCAGAGCTTCCGCGGCGTGAGTTGTTCGTCGGCTGGTCGGCCGTCCGCGGCGAGGGCTATGAGACGCTGCTGATTGATCTCGTCGGGCAGGCAGATCGGCTGAAGTGAGCAGCGGGGGCAGCGCGAGTCGTTGACCAACGGCGGCGGGCGCGCCCCTGCGGCCGCCCGTTTGGCTGCGTCAAGCTCCGCAACCGCGTCGTGTCGGAGCGTGTCATCCACGACGATGCGCAGCCGCTGCCGCTCAGCCGCGTAGTAGATGTACGCCTCCGGGACGGTATATCTGGCCTCTTCCAGCAGCAGGACTTGCAAGCCGACCTGCTCTTGGTCGCCACAACGAATTGTTCCTGTCGTAGCGCGGAGCGCTCCGCGCAACCGGTTGCGATCCGGCGCGAAATCCGGTAGAAGCGTGATATTCCACCGCGACTGGCGCGGCGGAAAACGCGATTTGCCGCCTGCCCCCGGCGATCGACATGCACGAGGTCACTGGTTCGAGCCCAGTATCGCCCATGTGAAGTAACTTACGC
>CAZYGM010000030.1:0-22950 GCA_964647015.1 uncultured Planctomycetales bacterium
AAGAGCGCCTGGAGGTATAGCCGCGCCACGTGCGGCTCTTCCGGCCAGCGGCCCAGAGCCTCGGCGGCGACGCGGACAGCCTCTGACGGTCGGCCCAGTCGTCTCAGCAGCTCCAGCCGCTTCTCGATCATGCCGAGCCGTTGATTGGCCAGCAGTCCGGCGATTTCCGCGTCGTCCTGGTGCTCGGGATGTGTACCCCAGATGGTCGCATCAAACTGCCCGTAGCTGTCGCAGGCGGCAGCCAGATGGCCCGTTTCCTCCAGGCAGTAGCCCAGCCAGTACCAGGCCAGCGTGACGCGCGGGTTAGCCGGCTCCCTTTCGGCGGCAAGCGTGACCGTGCGGAAGTGCGCCGTGGCGCGCGGGAACTGCTGATCGAGTCGATAGAGCTGACCCAGCAGATAATGTGCATTCGTCATGGCTGGATCTAGCCGAACGGCCAGTTCGGCACACGCCCGCGCTTCGCCGAGGCGGCCCAAACGGTATTTCGTAAGCCCCAGCAGGTACGGCAGTTCGGCGTAGTTCGCCTCGGCTTGGCGCAGGGCCTGGTCGAGGTGTTCGGCGGCTTGCGCGTACTGTCCGTCAGAGACAAGCTGACGGGCGGTTTCGTACAACTCATGCACTGCGGGCTGCTGATCGAGCGCGGCGGCGGTCGGTGGCGTCGCGGGGTGCCCGGCAACCTCCGCCAGTGGCAGGTTCGCCACAGCGGGATCCGCAGGCGGCGGGGCAGCCGTAACGAGCGCGGCTGCGCAGAGCAGGAAGGCGGTCAGTAAAGCTGTGCCCGGCCCGCTCGTCGAGCGATCAAGCCATTTCTTCCGTGACATGGCAGCACCCCATTCAATGGGCGATAGAACTCCGTGGCAATTACGGCGGCGTGTGGGGCGCGGCGTTGCACTGGGCCCGGCGCGCCCGGTAGCCGGGGCCGCCACAGGTTGATACTCTAACGAGCATGGGGACTTGTCGCACGCCGACCGGCACGTTGGAAGGTGAAATCCGCGCAGCGGTCAGCCGCTGCTGGGGTTACGGCGAGCTGCGCCCACTGCAGCAGGAGGCCATTGCCGCCGGGCTGGCCCACCGCGATTCGCTGGTCGTGCTGCCGACGGGCGGCGGGAAGTCGCTGTGCTACCAGGTGCCACCGCTGCTGGCGGGTCGGACGGATGTGGTCGTCTCGCCGCTGATCGCCTTGATGAAGGACCAGGTGGACGGCCTGCTGGCGAACGGCTACCCGGCGGTGGCGTTGCACAGCGGCCTGCCGCGGGCGGCGATCAGTGCCATGGAGGAGGAGGTGACGGCCGGTCGCTGCCGGCTGGTCTTCGTCTCGCCGGAGCGGCTGCTGACGCCGGATTTCCTGGCGCTGCTGGACCGGCTGGCGGTGCGGGCGTTCGCGATAGATGAAGCGCACTGCATCAGCCACTGGGGGCACGACTTCCGCAAGGAGTATCGGCAACTGGCGGTGCTGAAGGAGCGCTTCCCTGAAGCCAGCGTGCACGCCTACACGGCCACGGCGACGCAGCGGGTGCGCGACGACATAGTGGCGCAACTGCGACTCAAGGACCCGACCGTGCTGGTGGGCGGCTTCGACCGGCCAAACCTGATCTACCGGGTCATTCCGCGGATTGACGTGTATCAGCAGGTGCATGAGATCCTCGAACGTCACCGGGGTGAGGCGACCATTGTCTACTGCATCACGCGCAAGGAAGCGGAGGACATGGCGACGCAGCTCCAGGCGTGTGGGTTGCGGGCGGGCTGCTATCACGCCGGGCTGGACCCGACGCGGCGACAGTTGACGCAGGAGGCCTTCAGCGCCGAGCGGCTGGACGTAATCGCGGCGACGATAGCGTTCGGCATGGGAATCGACCGCAGCGACGTGCGTTGCGTCATTCACGCCGCCATGCCCAAATCGATCGAGCATTACCAGCAGGAGACGGGCCGGGCCGGGCGCGACGGGCTGCCGGCCGAGTGCTGCCTGCTGTATTCGCCGGCGGATGCGGACAAGTGGGAGTGGCTGGTGCGGCGCAGCGTCGAAAAGGCCCAGGCGCCGCCGGAGACGCTGGCGGCACAGGTCGAGCTGCTGGCGCAGATGCGCGGCTATTGCGCGGCGCCGGTGTGTCGCCACAGGTTCCTGTCCGAGTACTTCGGGCAGGCCTATGAGCGGGAGAACTGCGGTGCGTGCGAGACGTGCCTGGGGGAGGTTACTGCCGACCCGGAGGCCACGGTCATTGCGCAGAAGATCCTGTCGTGCGTGGCGCGCGTCGAGCAGCGCTTCGGCGTGGGGCACGTGGTCAAGGTGCTGACCGGCGCGCGGGACCGCTTCGTCCGGCGGTTTGGCCACGAGCGGCTGAGCACGTTCGGCATCTTGCGGGAACATGACCAGAAACGTTTGACGAGCCTGGTCTACCAGTTGATCGACCAGGGACTCCTGGATCGGACGCCGGGGGATCGGCCGGTTCTGAAGCTCAATGCGGCCTCGTGGGAAGTGTTGCGCGGGGCGCGTGAAGTACGTCTGGTGCGGCCGCCGGCCGGCCCGGTCAGCCGGACGCGTGTGGAGCGCGAGTCATGGGAGGGCGTGGACCGGGCATTGTACGAGAGCTTGCGGGCTTTGCGGCACGAGATCGCGCTGGAGCGCGGCGTGCCGGCCTTTGTCATCTTCGGGAACGCCACGCTGCGTGATATGGCCCGGCGGCGGCCGCAGACGCGCGCCGAGCTGCTGCAAGTCCACGGCGTGGGCGAGAAGAAGCTACGGGAGCTGGGGGCGCGCTTCCTGACGCTGCTGCAAGCGCACGACCAGGCGGCGGCGCGGGGACAACGGCGTAACGCGGCCGGGGCCGGCTAGGGCTGGCCGGCGCAGAGCCAAGCGAGCGGGCGCCAGACCAGTTCGCCCAGCACGCGGAAGCCGCGGAACCCCCAGAAGCAGACCCAGCCGGACAGCATGAAGACGTTGATCGTAAGCAGCCAGGCGCAGATGCGCGGCAGCGGCTGAAGGCGCAGCCAGGCGCGGCGCAGCCGGGCCAGTCGGCGGTCGGGCTGGCGCTCGAGCTGGCGCTGCCAGCGGGACCAGCGCTGGTTGACGGCCACCAGCAGACCCATCGTCAGGCCCCAGAGCGCGTAGTTGAGGCTGAGCGAGTGCCAGAGGCCGCAGACCAGGAACGTGACAGCCAGGGCCAGGAAGGAATTCCAGCGGCGGCGCGCGAGCGGGAAGAAGATGTAGTCGCGCAGGATGAAGGAGAGGGTGATGTGCCAGCGTCGCCACATGTCGGTGAGGCTGCACGCCAGCCAGAAGTAGCGGAAGTTCTCGGCGGCGCGGTAGCCCAGCAGGCGCGACAGGCCGATGGCGACGTCGCAGTAGGCGCTGAAGGCGAGGTAGAGGGCGAAGACCAGCACGTGGATCGAGAAGAACAGCAGGACGTAGCTGGTGGTGTGCTCGGGGTGCTGCATGAACTGCCGGCTGCCCAGGCCCTGGCTGTTGGCCCAGGGGAGCAGGTAGGCCTCAAGCACGACGGCCTTGACCAGCGCCTGGCCCAGGCGGCCGAGGCCGGCGAGTCGGTCGCGCCAGGTGCGGCGTTCGTGGCAGGTGTCAATCTGGTGGTTGAACTCGGCGTAGCGCTCGATGGGGCCTTGGATGAGGGTGGGCACGTAGCAGAGATAGGCGAGGAAGCGGGCGAAGCTGCGCTGTTCCGGCGGAATGGTGCCGCGTTTCAGTTCTGAGAAGTAGTGGACCAGGCGCATGACGAGGTACGCGGCGCCGATGTTGTGCGAGTCGCGCAGCATCAGCGCGAAGAGTTGGGACTCAGTGCCGAACCAGTGCGGCTCCCAGCTCAGGCCGCGGGCGCCGAGCGGATACACCCACGGCGCGTACTGCATGAGCCAGGCGTTGGCGGCGGCGGGCAGGTTGACGGCATCCAGCACGTGCACGAGCACGAAGTAGACGCTGATGATGGCAATGGCCGCCAGCGGCGGGCCACCGGGCCACACGTCGGTGCGCCGGACCTCCCGCGCGAACTGCTCGCTGAGGCGGTAAAACAACAGGCAGGACAGGAGCCAGAATACCAGGTAAGCCGCACCGAAGACGTAGCCCACGAACAGCAGGCCGGTCAGGATGAAGCCGCGCCGCAGGTGGCCGGGCGGCAACAGCATCAGGACCACCAGCAGTGGCAGGAAGATGAGGACGGCGTTGCGGCCGGCTAGCGTGTCGCCCAGCCACACGGCGTTCCAGCTTGACCAGGGCAGGCGGGTGAGCGGTTGCCACAGGCCGTCGACTGAGTCGAGGCCGGGGATTACGGCTGGCGCGCACAGACCTGGCACGGTCATGGTCCTCGCCAAGTATCGGGGCGCGCCGTGCTCAGGCGCGCACGGACGGGGTTGTCCGCGCGCCGCCGACTCGCCGCCGCAATCGCATCAACGCTGGGCAGGGCTGGTTGCAGGGCGGGTCACCTCCATCCCAAGGCGTCGGCCAGGCCCAGGGCCGGCCGGCGGATCAGTTCCCAGGCCACGCGGAAGCCGCCCTGTCCGCCGAAGGCCGCCAGGCCGCTGAGTACGAACGCGTTGATTGTAAGCGCCCAGGCGCAGATGGTCGGGAGCGGTGCCAGGCGCAGCCAGGCTTGCCGCACGGCCGCTAGTCGGCGCGTCGGATGCCGGTCGAGCTGGCGCATCCAACGCGACCACTTCTGGTTGACGGCCACCATCAGGCCCATCAGCACGCCCCACACCAGGTAGCCCAGGTTCAGGTTGTGCAGCAGAGCGCAGACGACGAAGGTGACGACCAGGCTGAGGGTGGTATTCCAGCGCTGTCGCACGAGCGGCATGAACACGTAGTCGCGCAAGATGAAGGAGAAGCTGATGTGCCAGCGGCGCCACATGTCCGTCAGGCTGGTGGCCAGCCAGGGCTGGTCAAAATTCTCCACGGCGCGGTAGCCGACCAGGCGGGCCAGGCCGATGGCTATGTCGCAGTAGCCGCTGAAGTGCAGGTAGATCCAGAGCACCTGGAGATGGGCGCAGAAGAACAGGACGGCGTAACTGTGGATCCGCTCAGGCGCCTCGTAGTAACGCCCGTCGACAACGATCTTCAGCAACAAGGGCAACAAGACCGCGACGCAGAACACGTTCTTCATCAGTCCCACCCCGATGCGCGCCAGGCCCGCCCCGACATCCGCGCGCGTGCGGCGTTCGTGACAACGCGCCAGGCCCGCCTGGAAGTCGTGGAAGCGCTCGATCGGTCCCTGCATGAGCGTCGGGCCGAATGAGGCGAACGCGATGAAGTTCAGCAGTGTGCGCTCGGCGCGCGGGATCGTGTCGCGCTTCAACTCGGAGAAGTAGTGCATCATGCGGATCGTGAAGATCACGATCCCATTGAGCTGCGGCACCAAGAAAACCGCGGCGAAAATCTGCGGCGGATGCGCCAGGAAGAACTGCCACGAGCCGTCGCGGACACTGAGCGGGAACAGCCAGCGCGCCCGGTCGAACAACTCACTGTTGAAATCGCGCGTGATGTTGATCAAGCCGAGTGCCAGCGAGCCCACGTACCAGCCGCCCACACACAGAATGGCAGCCAGCGGCGGCCCCCATTGCAGCACGTCCTTGCGCTTGGCCTCCACCGCGAAGCTCTCGCTCAGCCGGAAGAACGCCACACACATCGCCAGCCAGACCAGCGGATACACCGGCCCGAACAGGTAGCCGATGAAGATCAGGCTCGTAACGATGATGCCGATGCGCAGGTGCCGGCGCGGCAACAGTAAGAGAATCGGCACGAGCGGCAGGAAGAGGATCACCATGAAGCGGTCGGCGAAGATGTACGGCCAGAACTCCGCCAGCCAGTTCTCCCAGGAGATCTGCCGGAGCATCTCCCGGAACGTCTGGCCGGTGGGCGGAGCTATCTGTGCCAGGACCGTGACAGCCAACACGTGCATGTAATCAACTGTGTACCGGCGAAACCGAACCGACGCCGCGCCAGGCCGCGTACCGCGGACCAAACATACCCGCTGCGGTCGGGGAGGAAAAGGCGGATCAAGGCCGGGTTGTCGCGCCCCAGATGGACCGCTAGACTCTGGCGGGTGTTCGCATGGCCGGCGGCAACAGCGCGAGCCCTCCGCCGCCGACCGCCTGAGTGGATGACGCGGTTGAAGAAGGCCAAGCAATCTGGACGACGCAGACGCGAAGGCGCTGCGGCGCCGGCCCGGGACCAGGCCGCGCCGCCGGTGGTCGGCTTCGTCTCGCTGGGCTGCGTCAAGAACCTAGTGGACTCGGAGCGCATGCTGGCGCAGATCGCCGAGTCCGGCGCGATCATCAGCCTGGACGAATCGGTCGCCGACACGATTGTCGTGAACACGTGCGGCTTTCTGGGGGCGGCCCGCGACGAAGCCATGGCCGTCATTGCCGAACTGGCCGAGCGCAAGCGGCGCGGCGAATTGAAACGCATCGTGGTGGCCGGCTGCCTGGTGCAGCGCGACGGCGAACAGATTCGGGAGCGCATCCCCGAAGTCGATATCCTGGTGGGGGTACACAACCGCGCGGACGTGGCCCGGGCGGTCTGGCAGCGCCCGCGCGACGGCGCGGTGGACCGTTACCTGGGCGACTATCACCCCCAACCCTGGTCGGACCAGGGCCGGCTGCGCCTGACGCCGCGGCATTATGCCTACGTGCGCATCAGTGAGGGCTGCAACCAGAAATGCACGTTCTGCACCATACCGGCCATCCGGGGCCCGCTGCACAGCAAGAGCCCGGATGAGTTGGTGGCCGAGTGTCGCGAGCTGATTGCCGACGGGGCGCGCGAAGTCGTGCTCATCGGACAGGACACGACCAGTTACGGCGCGGACATCGGCTATGCGCCCGGCTTGGCCGGGTTGTTGCGGCGGCTGGACGGCGAATGCACGGGGGCGCGCTGGCTGCGGCTCATGTACGTGTATCCGACGGTGCTGACGGACGAGATCCTGGCCGCCATCGCCGAGTGCCAGCGCGTGGTCAAGTACATTGACATTCCATTGCAGCACATCAACGCGCGCATGCTGAAGTTGATGGGTCGGCGGATAACGCGCGCCCAGACTGAAGCGCTGTTGGAGACCATCCGGACGCGCATTCCGGAAGTCGCCATTCGCACCACGATGATCGTCGGGTTCCCCGGCGAGACGGAGGCGGAGTTCGAGGAGCTGTTGGCTTTCATACGGGACTTCGGCTTCGACGCGGCCGGGGCCTTCAAGTACTCGCACGAGCCGGAGACGCCGGCGGCGCGCCTGCCGGAGCCGCTAGACGAGGCCGAGAAGGCCGAGCGCTACGAGCGCTTCATGCTGACCCAGCAGGAGTTGGCGTTGCGGGCGGCCCGGCGACGGGTGGGCCGGACCTTGGAGGTGCTGGTGGATGAGCGGCGGCGCGACGGTGCGGCGGGGCGGCACGCCGGACAGGCGCCGGAGGTGGACGCCCTGTGCCTGCTGCCGGGCGCGCCGCGCAAGCCGGGCGAGTTCATCCGAGCCGAGGTAATCGACACGCAGGGTTACGATCTGGTGGTGCGTCCGACCCGGCCGCGGCGTCCGCGTTAGCCGCCGGCCGGCACGGCGGGCTATTCAGCCGGCGAAAAACGGTTATCCTGATGCGCGGCGCCGGTGGGTCGGTCCGCGGCGGCATCCGCCGTGGCGGGCGTGCCGGCGCGGTTCGGAAGCGACGGCGCCGGGCGGGCACATTCCTGCCAGGGCGTCACGGACTGGCGGCAAGGATTTGGCAGCATGAACTCAAGTGCACGAACCACAGACGAGCACCAAGTAGCAGCGCGTCCTGCGGCGCCGCGCCCGCTCAAGGCACTGGTGGAGCGCCTGCTGATTATCGGACTGGATGGGGCCACTTTCGACGTGCTGACGCCGCTGATGGACGACGGCCACATGCCCAACCTGCGGCGGTTCATCGCGGAGGGCGTGGCCGGCGTGTTGTATTCGACCAAGCCACCCATCACGCCGGCGGCCTGGACGACCTTCATGACCGGCAAGGGTCCGGGCCAGCATGGCATTCTCGACTTCGAGAAATACGACGCCATGCGGCACGAGTTGACGTTCAACAGCACGTACCAGATTCGCGAGAAGACCATCTGGGATCTGCTCAGCGAGAAGGGTCTGCGCGTCGGCAGCATCAACGTTCCGATGACCTTTCCGCCCCGGCCCGTCAACGGCTTCATGATCAGCGGTTTCGAGACGCCCAGCATCAAGGAGGATTTCACCTATCCGCGCGAGCTCAAGGACGAGATCTTCCAACTCATTCCGAGCTACAACTACCGCACCAACTGGCAGCGCCGCGCGTTGGGCGGCCAGGACGTGCTGGCCACGAACCTCGACTACATCAGCCACAGCTTCGACCAGGGGTTGACGCTGACGCGCCATTGTGGCGACAAGTTCGGCTGGGACGTGCTGATGACGGTCTTCAAGCTGGTGGACAACGTCCAGCACAAAGCGTGGAAGTACCTGGATCCGAAGACGCGCGGCGGCTACCCGCGCGAGGCGGCCATGGTGGCAAGGGTCTTCAAGCACCTGGACGACGTGCTGGGCGGCATGTTCGCCTACGCCGATAGCAAGGGCGCCACCGTGCTGATCATGTCGGACCACGGACACGGCAGCCTGGACGGCAAGGCCCAGCCCAACCTGCTGCTGCACAAATGGGGTTATCTGCAACTGCGCAGTGCCTGGGAGCAGGCCGCCACCCGAACGGGCCACCTGTGGCACCGGTTGACCAAGGGGCGGGCCACGCGCTTCGAGCAGGGCAGCCGCGGCATCGAGCGTGAGTTGGCGGTTGATTGGTCCCGTACGCGCGCCTGCGTTATGCACGCCGGCATCTACGGCTACTTGTACATCAATCTCAAGGGCCGCGGGCCGCACGGCATCGTCGCGCCGGCGGACTACGAGCCGCTGCGCGACGAGTTGATCCAGCGGCTGCTGAGCGTACGGGTGCGCGACCGGCAGGGTCGCCCGCTCAACGTCTTCCCAGAAGTCCACAAGACCGAGGAACTGTACGGGTGCGACCGCGCTGATAACCCCAACCTGCCGGACTTGTTGCTCGTACCCAACCCGGGGCTGGCGGTGGTGCGCAAGATTCGCAGCCGCCGGGCCGTGCGCTGGTGCAAAGCGGCCCGCCTGGAAGGCACGCACCGCGACGAGGGCATCCTGGCGGTGGGTGGCCGTAACATCCAGTGCGGCGGGCACAGCGAGGCCAACATTGTCGATATCGCCCCGACCATGCTCGCGGCCATGGGATTGCGCGTGCCGGTGGACATGGAAGGTCGCGTGCTGACTGAGCTGTTCACCTCCGCGCCGGTTATCGAACGCGAGCCGCCGCTGAAGAAGCCGGTTGACGAAGCGGTCGAGGTGTACAGCGACGAGGATCGGCGTCTGCTCGAAGAGCGTCTGAGCGAGCTGGGCTACCTGGAATAACGCCGCCGCGGGCGGGACTACCGGTCACCGGCGAGCAGCGCGCGCAGGGCCTCGTTGAGCTTGTACAGCGGCTCCGCGCTCACCTGCGGTTCGGCCACGGTGCCGCGCACGTGATACTGCACCAGTTCACGACCGGTGGTCTCAAGCAGGTCGGTCAGGACCGCCACGCGCGGCCAGTTTCGCGGATGGGCCCCCACCAGCAGCAGCGCGATTTCATCCGTGTGCATGTTCCACGTGCCATGACCCACCAGGCGCAGGTCGCGGCTGTGCAGCTCGACGCGCGTCAGTTGCAGCTCAGCGCCGGCCCACATGAAGCGCACCTCGGCCGTGTCGTACGAATCGGCCATGCGCTCATCGGCCGCGGCCACCTTGGCCAGCACGGGCGTATTCAGGATCGAGCCCCCGCGGATGCGCAGGCTGCCGCCCCCCCGCCGTGCGTCCACGTCGGACGCCCGACCGCGCAGGTAAACGTGCCCGTCCAAGCGCCCTCGGCGGGGCGCCGCAGCGGGCTCGGCCTGGCCCGGCCAAAGCTGTTGCAGTGCGACGTCCTGCAGCGTCAGCGAAAGCTCGTAGTCCGCAGTCTCCGGCGAAATGTGTACATAGCCCAGCGCGTCGCCGTCACACAATCGCCCGTGCAGATCATCCAGACGCACCCACGCTTCATCGGGCTCGTACTGGAGCTGGCCGGCCCAGTTCGCCAGGGGTCGGCCGGCTACTTCGCCGCGCTCCACGGCCAGGCTGGCCTGCAACGCCACCTGGCCGTCGGGCCGCACGTGACAGGTGCCGGCGAGCTGCCCGACGACGCCCGCTAGCGGCAGTCCCAGATCCAGCGTGCCGGAGTCGATCAGAACGCGGCCCGCGAAGTCCCAGGTCGGGCGGCCATCGTCCGCGAGCCGCACGCGGTCGAGATCGGCTCCCCACAGACCGCCGGCCTGCAGGCGCTGGAGCAGCCGCGCCAGTGGCGCCGGCAGCGCCGCGATTAGTGCTTCGGTCAGTTCCACTTGCGCGACACGCAGGCTGAAGTCCGCCGCTCGCCCGGCGGTGTTCCACCGAAACCGCCCGTCAGCCGTCACGGCGCCGGCGGCACCCTGGCGGGCGTTGAACTCGTGCACGTCCAGCACATTGGCCGCCAAAGTGGCCCGCGCGCGGACGTCGCGCAACTCCACCGGCAACACGGCCGCGGCCATGCGCTCGGCGGCGATCTGCACCAGCGCGGCCGGCTTCGTCGCTCCGCCGGCCTCTTCGGCCGGCCCCACCTGGAGCGCCACGTCGCCGATCCCCCCGAGCCCCAGCGCTGCCACCTGCTCACGCCATGCGGGCGGCACGAACTGCCGCACCAGTTCATTAAGCGGAGCGGCGCTGACACGCACATCCAGCGCGGCTGACTCCGACCCGTCCGGGCCGGACGGCAAGGTGCCGCCGATCTCCAGCCGCGCGGCGGCCTGCCGCGCCGAGAAGCTATGAATCAGCTGACGTTCCGCCGTGACGGTCAGCCAGCCTGTACAGTCCGCCCACGATCGCGCGGGATCAAACCCGGCGAGACTGCCGTCCTTGACATGCACCGTGTACTCGGTCTCGTGCGCGCCGCGCAAGCCCACGCCCCGCACGCGCCCCCACACATCCGCGCGGCCTGTGAAGCTGATCTCGGCGACGGCTTCGCCCGGCAGGGCCCGCACCACCGCCCGCCGTTCCACCGGCACATCCTGGGCCTCGATCAGCAGGTCAAGCTGTTCCGCGCCGCCCGTGACGGCGACGGTGCCCGCCAGCCGCACAGCCCCATCATCCAGGTAGCCGTGCAGTTCGTGTACGGTCACGACGCCGGCGGCAATCGTCAGGGCGCCGTCCACGCATTGCAGCCGCTGCTGCGGATCGAGCGAGAGGCTGCCGGCCCGCAGCCGGGCGTCCACGCGCACATCGGTCGGCTCGGACCTGGCGGCGTCGGGAGCCGCGTCCGCGCGCTGGAGGCGTACCAGCGCGTCACATAGGCCGATGGGCGCCACCTCCGACCAGAGGCGCTGATACTCGCCAGGTAGCGCCGCGAACAGGTCGGCGTCCAGCGGCACGTCACTGCCGGCGAAGGTCAGGTCCAGGCCGGAAGCCCGCCGCGGGCGGTTGACCGTGCCCGTGGCGCGCACGCGGGCCGAGCCGTGCCGCGCCACGAGGCCGTCCAGAACGATGCCGGCAGGCGAGAAACGCACGCGCCCGCGTACATCCTCGAATGGGTAAGGGAAGTCGTCGTAGCGACAGCGACACCCCAGCGGCTCCACCTCGCCCTCGAAGTACAGAGCCGCGCTGCCGGCTGCCGGCCCGCCGGAAGTGCGCTGGAAACGCAGCGACAAGTTGACCAACCCCTCAGGCTCGAAGTCGTTGAGGAAGCCGTGCACGCCGCGTGGCAGATGCGGACTGAGCACGAAGTCCGCATGCTCCTTCTTGGTGGGCAGCGCGCAGCGCTCTAGGCGCAGCTCGCCCTCCAGCGGGCCGTCCAGCGCGGGTGGCCAGGCTGTCAACTGCGTCGGCCGCGCGTCCAGGCTGATCGCCACGGGGGCCCCATTCAGACGCCCCGCCCCGCGTGCGACGACCTGCCCCCCCCCACCAGGACTGCTGGTCAGCTCCAGCGCGACCTGCGCGTCCGACACCTGGGCGAAACGCCGCGACGGCGACGATCCGACGTCGCCCCCCTCGACCGGCAGAGCGCAACGACCGTCCGCAATACTTAGTCGGGCGGTTTCCAGATGCGGGGCCCGAAATGCCGGCGACGCCTGGTCCGCCCCCAGACTGCCCAGGCTCAGGGCGAGGTGCTCGACACGCACGCGCCCACGGATCCCCCACTTGGCGAACGTGTCCACCAGCGTTCGCGGCAAGACTGCCGCCGCACTCTCCAGGTCCAGCCAGCCGGTTGCCAGCTCGCCCACCGCCGTCTCGGTGTCCCAACTCAACTCAGCCAGGGCTACGTCGCCCCCGCCCACCTGCACCAGCCGGGCGTGATACCCGGCCCCGCGCGGGGCGGCGTAACCCGTGACGCGCCATTGGCGTACGAGCTGCGGCGCGCCCTCCGTCACCGCCAACAGCCGCACACAGCCGCTGGCAAGGTGGATTGTCGGCCAACTGGCCGCGCCGGTGACCTGCGGCAGCAATGCCAGCCAGCGCCCCGTGCGCGTGCCGGATTCGGCGTCCGGCGCGGCCCCCGGGGGCTGGCACAACAGCGCCAAGTCGGCCTCGTGCAGCACCACCTGCCGCACGCGCGGCCGGCCGGTCGCTAACTCGAACGGGTTGCAGCGGATACATGCGCGCGCCACGCGCAGCCGGGCGTTCAGGCGGCCTTCACCTGACTCGGCCGCCGCCTCCGAGCCGGCCCGCAGGCCAAGGTCCACGTCCAGCAACTCCAGCCCGTCGCTGAACGAGAAGGAGACCGCGCCGATGTTGCCGACGTCGATATCCGCCGCCGCCAGCAAACCGACTACCGCCGCGTGCAGCCGCGCGGGGCGCGTAAGGTAGAGGTAGGCCGAAGTTGCGAAGACCAGGCCGGCGACCATGGTCCATATAAACAGCCTCAGCCAGCGCCTCAGACTCCGCTTCATAAGTGGATTCTGTCGCGCCGCGCCGGCCCTGCATAGCTGCTCCGGGGCGAAAACTGGGCGGCGGTCGCCACGCGGCCACGCCCCAAATAAGTGCGCGGCGGCACGTCCCACTGGCCCGGCAGGGCGGCAAGCGATTTCCTGACAGATTCTTAGCGGAAAACCGTGGGCGGGTGGCGTGGTGGGACTCTTGGGAAGGCGTATTCTGCGAGTGTAAGCGCGGTTTTGGGAGCGGCGGCCAACCCGGCCCTCCCGCCGCGGTCACCAATGTTGTAGCAGGTGACTGCGGCCCATGGACCACGGAAACGCAGTGCTTGTCGGAAGATAGCGCGCGGCAGCGCCCGCGGATGGAGGTGCATATGCTGAGCAGAGCGAAGGTGAATCTGGCGGCTGGGGCACGTGTGCGGGTTAAGACGCCGGGACGACCCCCGGAGTGGGCCAGTTGGGAGCCCTGTCAGCGCACGTCCAACTCGGTCAAGAAGCGCCTCCGCGAACTGTTCTTCAGCGGCGACCGGCGTGTCGTCGGCACCGTGGTATACATAGCCGGCGAGGCAATGCGAGATCAACTGCGGGCACAGGGACGCGTGAAGGTCGAGCTGCGCGACCCAGCCGGCTCAACCGTTGTAATCGTCGCTGACGCCGGAAACCTCGTCGCAGCGTAAGTTACATCTTTTCAGGAGTCCGGCGACTGCCAGCCGTGATCGGCCGGCGCCGGCGGCACGCGCGGCAGCACGACGTGCGCCGTTGTGCCTTCCCCGGCAACACTCTCCAGCCAGACGCGGCCGCCGTGCCCTTCGATGATCCGATAAGCACGAGCCAGCCCCAGGCCGCGCCCGCGGCCGGCGTTGCGGTGTGAGAAGAACGGATCGAAGGCCCGTTGCAGGACCGCCGGGGTCATGCCGCAGCCCGTGTCGCGCAACGAAATCTCCACCAGCCCCTCCGTCACGGACGGCTGACAACGGATTGCGATTGATCCGCCGGTGGTCGAAACCGCGTCCACCGCGTTGCTGATCAGTTCGTTAAGCACCGTCCGGAGCTGGTCCCGATCACCTCGGATGGTCAGCGGATCGGCGGCGCGCCGCGGGGCCGCGCCGGGCGCAGTCATCCGCACTTCAAGCTCCAGCGCCGTGTCGCCCAACTCCGCGTGCTGCGACCACTCGGCCCGCACTTCCTCCAACAACTCCGGAAGGCTGACCGGCGCCAGCGTCGGCGGGCGCGGCCGCGCGAAGTCCATCAGGGCCGAGACGATCGCGCTGCACTCGTGGGCCTTGCCGCGAATCAACTCCAGCGCCCGCTGCACGTCCGGGGCCTGGAGCGATTGCGTCAGCATCTGGGCCCGACCCGAGATCACGGTCAGCGGCCCGTTAAGCTCGTGCGCCGCGCCGGCCGCCATCTCCGCGATCATCGAGAGCGTCCGCGATCTCAGAAGCTCCACCTGCGCCTGCTGCAATTGCCGGTTGGTCTGGGCCAGGTCATCAGCCAGGCGCCGCGCGTCTACCTGGGCGTTAGCCCGGCCGAGCGCCAGGGCCAGGCTCGCGACGAAAGACCTGAGGTCGTCAGCCTCGGGAGCAAGCCGGCCGCGCTCGTCGGCCTCCGAGCAAAAGACCACCCCGCCCACAAGCTGCTGGTCATGCACCACAGGAACGAGCCAGGCCGTGGCGCGCCCCAGATCATCGAAGGCCGGCTCCAGCAGCCGACACAAGGACGGCGGGGCCGCGGTCACCGCTACGCTCGTCAGGTCACCTGGACTGGACAGCCACTCCTGCATGTCGCTCGGCACACGCTGCGCCAGGCGCCCGCCGCGGCCGGTCTCGTCGTGAACCCAGCACAGATCCACCGCCGCGTGGTGCTCCCGCAAGCCAAACGCGCCCACGCGCGGCCGCTGCAGCGCAACGACGGCTGCCGCCGCCATGGCCGCGACAACTGCGGGGGGATCCGACGTGGCATCGAGAAGCTGATCGAAATGGCTGATAGCGCGGAAGTAACGGGCGCCGGCGGCGAGCTTGCGACTGCTGGCCGAAAGCTCGGTGTTGAGGCGGCCCAACTCGGTGTTCGCGCGCGTAATCGCCTGCAAATACACGGCTTCAGGCGCCTGCTCACCCAAGCCCAGAATCTGGGCGTGCGCAACGACGTCGCCAACCAGGTTCGTCACCACGTGCTCGATCTGCTGGGCCGTGAAATCGAAACGCTCCGCCACGTGCGGCGAGTGCTCATAGAACATGTGGTTGCCGGAATAGCCGATGCGCTGCTCGCGCGCCAGCGTGTCGGCTAACTGCACGACGCCGACCAGCATGGGCTTGGCGACCGAGGCGGGCAGCGTCTCGGCTCCCAGATGGTGGAGCCAGATCGCGTCGCGCAGCTCGCGCGGCAAGTGCCAGCGCTCCGCCAGGCGGCGCCCCGCCACCGTGTGATCCGTACCCAGAACCGAGCGCTCGAAGTCCGCAATGTCCCGCCGGGAGTGGTTGGCATGCGCTGCCGCCCGGTCGTACGCCTTTGGGAAGACCGTGCTGAGCGCCACCTTGCCCAGGTCATGCAACAGGCCGGCCACAAACGCTTCGGCCGGGTCAACGTGGAGGTCCCGGCGTGCCTCCGCCAGGCGCCGCGCCGCGCACGCCACCGCCAGGGCGTGCTTCCAGAACTCGTACCGGTCGAAAGCGCAGACGCCATTCCCTGGCGCCGCACCAGCCAGGCATTCGAAAACGCTCACGGCCAGGACGATGCTGCGGATTGGACCGAAGCCGAGGAGCGGAACGGCCTTATCGAGAGTGGTGACGGGAACGCTCACGCCCGCCCAGGCCGACCCCGCGACCGACAGGATCTTCGCGGTCAGCGACTGGTCGGCCTGCAGCAGCCGAACGACGTCGGCGGCGGAGCTATGCCCGTCCGTCGTGATCTGGAGCAACCTGACCGCGATTGGCGACAGGGTCGGCAGGCGGTCAAGGTGCGTCAGTACCAACTCGGGGTCAGGCTTCTCTCCCGCTCCGCTGGTATTGCTACGCCCGCGCAGCTCGTCCACTCACCAATTCCGTTATACGAGTGACCAACTGCTCAATGCTGAACGGCTTCTGGAGGAAGTCGTCCGCGCCATCCGCATATAGCTTGTCCACGTCCTGCCGGTCCACGACGCCCGAAACGATGATCACCTTCACATCCTTCAGAGACTCGTCCGAACGAATGCTTCGGCAGACCGCGTTACCGTTGATATCCGGCAGCATGTAGTCCAGGACAATGACGTCCGGGAGAAACTCGCGCGTCCGCAGACCGGCATCGAAACCGGTTGCGGCCGTCTGGACCTCGAAGCGGCCGTCCCGCTCGAGCAACTCAACCAGCATCTCGACGATCGCCGGATCGTCATCCACAACGAGCACCCGCGTCTTGCCCATCTCAAGCCGATCCAGCGGGATCGCATGCTCCTTCATGAAGTGGATCAGGCTGTCGCGCGGGATGCGCCGAAAGCGTGAGCCCGGAACGCGAAAGCCCTTCAACCGGCCGCTATCAAAACAGCGGATCACCGTCTGCTGGCTCAGGTTGCAGATCTCGGCAACCTCGCCAGTAGTGAAGACGCTCTTCAGGAGGCCGGTTTTGTCTCGGTTGTTCCTGGCCATCTTACGCCCAAATCTTTCCTATATACCCTACTTTCACAATAATAGCATATTGGGGTTGATTTGGCAACCCTTGTAAGTGTGTTTATGGACCCGCCGTTAACATTCAGTTGTTGGCGCGTGCGAGGGCCGCTAACTGCACGAGAAGAATCGAGACATCCGTGGGATGAATTCCGCTGACGCGGGCTGCCTGACCGACGCTGCGGGGGCGCACCGCTTCCCAGCGCTCGCGGGCCTCATGCCTTAAATGCTTTATTTGGCCATAGTTAAAGTCTGAAGGGATCGGCCGCTGCTCCAGCAGCTCGGCCTGCGCCATCAGCCGCCGCTGACGTTCAAGGTAGCCAGAGTACTTAACTTCCACTACTACGCTGGCCCAAACGTCCAAGTCGGCGGCGAGCGGCTTCAGCTCCTCGAACATACCCAAGAATCGCAATCCGTCTTCGTTTGGCCGCCGGAGCCACTCACTGAGTGTCCGGCCTTCGTATCGGAGCCGCTGGAACGTCTCCCGCAACCGCTCCCGCCGCGCTTCCTTCTCCCGGAAGCGCTCCCAGCGGGCGTCATCCACCAAGCCCACCTCGCGGCCCAGACGCGTCAGGCGCGAGTCCGCGTTGTCGATACGCAGGTGCATGCGATGCTCGGCTCGCGACGTGAACATCCGGTAAGGCTCGGTCACACCGCGAGTTACAAGATCATCGATCATCACGCCGATGTAGGCGTCACCGCGCCCGAGCACCACTGGTTCGCGTCCAGCCACGAAGCGGGCGGCGTTGATGCCGGCAACGAGGCCCTGGCCGGCCGCCTCTTCGTATCCGCTCGTGCCGTTGAGCTGTCCGGCACTGAAGAGACCCGGAAGACACTTCACCATCAGGGTTGCGTCAATCTGCTCCGGCGGAATGAAGTCATACTCGATCGCGTATCCCCACTGCACGATCCGAGCGCGCTCCAGGCCGGGGATGGATGCTACGAGCCGCTCTTGAATATCAGCGGGCAGTGACGTGCTGAGGCCATTAAGGTATATGCGCTCGCTATTGCGACCCTCGGGCTCCAGAAAAAGCTGGTGCGAGGCCTTGTCGGGGAAGCGGACGACCTTGTCTTCGATGCTCGGGCAATAGCGCGGCCCGCGCGAACTGATCTGGCCGGTGTAGAGCGGTGCGCGCTCCAGGTTGGCGCGGATCAAGTCGTGCATGCCGGCGTTGGTCGCGGCCAGCCAGCAGGGAACTTGGTTGACCGACAGCCGATCGGTCATGGCCGACATCGGAACCGGTTCCGGGTCGCCCTGCTGTTCGGCGAGGGCGGAGTAGTCGACGGTGTCGCGGGCGATTCGTGGGGGCGTGCCGGTCTTGAGGCGGCCAAGGCGGACGCCGAACGATTCGAGCGAATCGCTAAGGCGGTTGGCGGCGGCTTCGCCGACGCGGCCGCCGGGCGTCTGCTGCTCGCCGGTGTGCATGAGCCCGCGCAGGAAGGTGCCGGCGGTGATGACGACGGCTGAGGCAGCGAGTCGGCGATCATCGGCCAGGACGACGCCAGTGACCCGCCGACCGGGCTGCGTAGGCGACGGTTCCTCCGCCAGCAGTGCTTCGACCCCTCCCTCAACGATTCTGAGATTGGGGCAGTGCTCCAGGCGGCGGCGCAGGGCGGCGGGGTATGCGTCGCTGTCAATCTGCGCCCGAGGGGCCCAGACGGCCGGTCCTTTCCTCCGATTGAGTATACGGAATTGGATGCCCGTCTCGTCCGTGACCAGCCCCATCAGGCCGCCGAGCGCGTCCACTTCGCGGACGATCTGTCCCTTGCCGATTCCGCCGATGGCCGGGTTGCAGGATGGTCGGCCAATGGCCCGGATGTCGAAGGTGACGAGCGCCGCTGCCGCACCAAGGCGCGCGGCGGCCCAGGCCGCCTCGGCGCCGGCGTGTCCGCCGCCGACGATGATCACGTCATATGGTCCGAGGCCCATTGGTTTCCTCTTTGTGCCCGGTCTGGCGCTTTTGGCGGCGTCCTCCGAGACACGTCTAATCCCGTGTGATAGTTTACTCGGTGAATGGCGTCGGCGCTGCGGTCGTACGCTTGAGAGCGGCGCGAGTATGTTGACATATCATGATATGCAGATACATTAACAGGTACAGGTGTCGGACGGCGGATCGCCAATGAGCTGTGGCCGAAAAGTCCCATGCGGACAGTCGGCCAGCCGCGACGCCCGGCACGACGAAAACTCGGCCCGTTACTTGCGAAGGTGAGTGATGGCAACGAAGCAGAGCGGCGGCAAAGCGGGAGCGGCTTGGCGGACACTGGGCACGGGTGTCGGCTTCACGGCAATCGTGGTGATCCTGTTGTTGTGGCTGGCCGGCGTGTTCGAGCCCAAGGTGAATGGCGCCACAGCCGCGGTGGCAGTGCCGTCCGGGCGGCCACTGGGCGGGCGCGCGACCGCTCCGGCACGACTGGTGACGCTGCCAGCGACGGAGGCGGCGGTCGGGTCGATCCGGGCCGTGCATGAGTCGGCGGTCGCCGCGAAGCTCTTGGCGAAGGTGGTGGAAGTGAACGTGCAGGCCGGTCAGGCCGTGCGCGCGGGTGACGCCCTCGTGCGCCTCGACGACGAGGACTTGCAGGCGCGTCTGCGGCAGGCTGAGGCGGCGCTGGCCGCGGCCCAAGCCGCGCGGCGACAAGCCGAGATTGAGTTCCAACGGCTGGACGGCCTGTACAAGCAGGAGCACGCCACGAAGCTCGAATGGGAGCGGGCCCAGACCGAATTGGAGACCGCAACGGCCGGCGTGGAGCGCGCCGCGCAAGCTGCCCGTGAGGCCGAAACCATCCTGGGCTACGCGACCATACGCAGCCCGCTAGACGGCATCATCGTGGACAAGCGCGTGGAGGTCGGCGACACCGCCACCCCCGGGCAGGTGCTGCTGACGCTGTACGACCCGACGCGGATGCAGTTGATCGCACGCGTGCGCGAGTCGTTGACGCAGCGCTTGCAGGTCGGGCAGGACATTGACGTGTACGTCAGCGCGCTGGGCAAGACCTGCATCGGCCGTGTCAGCGAGATCGTGCCGGAGGCCGAGGCCGCCAGCCGCACGTTTTCGGTCAAGGTGACGGGCCCGTGTCCGGAGGGCGTTTACACCGGTATGTTCGGCCGGCTGCTGATTCCGCTCGACGATGAGCAGGTGTTGGTGATTCCGCAAGCGGCGGTGCGGCGCATCGGCCAACTCGACGTGGTGGACGTTGTCGTGCCGGCTCCGGACGAGACGCAGGCGGAGCCGCGCGTGCAACGCCGCACGGTGCAGTTGGGGCGCGACTTCGGCGAGGACGTTGAGGTGTTGGCGGGCTTGCAGGCGGGGGAACTGGTGGCTCTGGGGACAGGCGCGGCGGCGGTGCCGTAGCGGGGGCCCGCTGGGGCAGAGGTTCAGAAGATGGCTGAGCATGGCAAGGGCGGTGAACGGCAGCATGGGTTTACGAATGCCGTCGTGCGGGTCTTCCTGCACTCGAACCTGGCGCTGATCCTGCTGCTGATTGCGGCGGCGCTGGGGGCCACGGCGTTGCTGGTGACGCCGCGCGAGGAAGATCCGCAGATTATCGTTCCGCTGGCGGATGTGTATGTCAGCTTCCCCGGGCATGGGGCGGCGGAAGTCGAGCAGTTGGTGGCGACGCCGCTGGAGAAGCTGCTCTACCAGATCGACGGCGTCGAGTACGTCTACTCGATGTCGCGGGCGGACGAAGCCGTCATCACCGTCCGGTTCTACGTGGGCGAGGACCGCGAGCGCAGCCTAGTGAAGCTGTACAAGCGTATCGACGAACACGTGGACCTGGTGCCGCCGGGCGTGGCCGGCTGGGTCGTCAAGCCGGTCGAAATCGACGACGTGCCGATCGTCACGCTGACGCTCGCGAGTGACACGACCGATGAGTACGCCTTGCGGCGGGTCGGCGAGGAAGTCGTTGAGCGACTGGCCGCGGTGGAGAACGTCTCGCGTGCTTATGTTGTCGGCGGCCAGCCGCGCGTAGCCCAGGTCTACCTGGATCCGGACCGCCTGCAGGCCTACAACGTGTCGGTGCTGGAGGTTCGGCGGGCGATCGAGGTCACCAACATCACGCGGACGGCGGGCGAGTTTGCCCGGCAGGACACCACGTTTCGGGTTGAGGCCGGGCGCGCCTTCGAGAGGGTGGAGGAGCTGCGCGACCTGGTCGTCGGCGTGTCTGACGACCGGCCGGTCTTCCTGAAGGACGTGGCCGACATAACGGACGGCCCGGCCGAGGCCGACAGCTATGTGCGGCACGGCTGGGGACCGGCGCGCGGCTTCGGGGCGCACGCCGGCGCCACCGGCACGCTGATCGGTCCGGCGGCGCCGCAGGCGGAGGAACGCGCCCTGTCGCGCCCCGCGGTCACGCTGGCCCTGGCCAAGAAGAAGGGCACCAACGCGGTCTGGGTGGCGCAGGATGTTATTCGCGCTGCGCAGGCGCTGCGAACCGACGTGATCCCGGATGACGTCGAGCTGGTGATTACGCGCAACTATGGGCTGACCGCCGACGACAAGGTCAACGAACTGGTGGAGGCGCTGGCGGTTGCGGTGTTCATTGTCATAGCGCTGCTGACGCTCGGCCTGGGGTGGCGCGAAGCGCTGATAGTGGCAGTGGCGGTGCCGGTCGTCTTCGGCCTGACGCTGACGGTCAACCTGTTGGCGGGCTACACGATTAACCGCGTCACGCTGTTCGCGCTGATCCTGTCGTTGGGGCTGCTGGTCGATGACCCGATCGTGGACGTGGAGAACGTCACGCGGCATTTCCGGCTGCGCGGGCGGGCCACGCGCCAGATCGTGCTCGAGGCGGTGGCCGAGATCCGCCCGCCGCTTATCACGGCCACGCTGGCCGTGATCGTCTCGTTCCTGCCGTTGTTCTTCATCACGGGCATGATGGGGCCGTACATGCGCCCCATGGCGCTGAACGTGCCGGTCACCATGGTGATGTCCATGGTTGTGGCGTTTACGATCACGCCCTGGCTGGCGTTCCACGTGCTCAAGCGGCACTACACGGCGCAACCCGCGGCGGGCAGCGCTTCGGCCACTGAGCCCGCGGCCGAAGAGGATGACCCGGAGCTGGTTCGCCGCAGCGGGCTGTATCGACTGTTCGCGCCGCTGATGCGGCCCTTGCTCAACTCGCGTCCGGCCGCGTGGGGCTTTCTGGGTACGATGGGGCTGCTGCTGCTCGTGGCGGCGGGGCTGGCGGCGACGCGGCGCGTGCCGCTGAAGATGCTCCCGTTCGACAACAAGAACGAGCTGCTGCTCGTGCTCGACTTCGACGAGGGCACGACGCTGGAACGCGCGGATGCGGCGGTGCGCGACTTCGAGCAATACCTCGCGGCGGTCCCGGAGGTCACCGATTTCACCGCCTACGTGGGCCGGCCCTCGCCGATGGATTTCAACGGCCTGGTACGGCACTACTACCTGCGGCGCGGGCCGACCGTCGCCGAGATCCGCATGAACCTGGTCGGCAAGCGGAACCGCCGGCAGCAGAGCCACGGCCTCGGGCTGCGGATGCGCGACGATGTTACGGCGATTGCGGAGCGGCACGGCGCGAATTTGAAGATCGTGGAGGTGCCGCCGGGACCACCCGTGATCGCGACGCTGGTCGCCGAAGTGTACGGCCAGCCGGACCATGCTTACGCGGATCTCATGTCGGCGGCCAAGACGGTACGGGCCCGGCTGGAACACGAGCCGTTCGTCGTCGATGTGGACGACATGGTCGAGGCGGACAGCCGCAAGGTGATCTTTGTCGCCGACCGGGAGAAGGCCGCGCTGAGCGGCGTATCGGTGGCGGAAATTGCGGCGACGCTGGAGGCGGCGCTGGGGGGCGCGACGGCGGGGTTGCTGCACGCCGAGGGTGAACGCAGCCCGCTGCGCATCGAGTTACGTCTGCCGCGGGCTCAGCGGTCTGGCACGGCCGAGTTGGCCAACCTGCACGTCAAGGGCGGTACCGGCCACCTCGTGCCGCTGGCGGAATTGGGCCGCTGGGAAGAGCAGCCGGCCGACAAGACGATCTATCACAAGAATCTGCGGCCGGTCGTGTACGTCTTCGGCGAGACGGCCGGTCGGCCGCCGGCCGAGGCGATAGTGGATATCCAGGCGGACTTCGCCGGACACGGGCGGTTGGGAGTGCCGGAAGCGGCCGGCATCGGTAGCGGGGAGGTCGCGGAGGTGCCGGCGCGGCCGCTGGGGGCGCGCACGTTCCTGAACAACGGCAGCGGTATCGCGTGGTCGCTGCCGCCGGGGATCGCGGTGGATTTCGCGGGTGAAGGCGAGTGGGACATAACGCTCCGGGTGTTTCGCGACCTGGGGCTGGCTTTCGCGGCGGCGCTGGTGGCGATCTACATTTTGCTGGTCAGCCAGACGGGTTCGT
>CAZYGM010000031.1:0-22693 GCA_964647015.1 uncultured Planctomycetales bacterium
GGCACGTTTCAGATAGGCGTACATTGATTCGCTCCTTCATCTCCCCCTGGCAAGCTGCCGAGCGCCCGGCAATTGTCGATCCGAGCCGTTAGTTCGATTGTACCGGATGGCGGCACGAGTGCGAAGACGTATTTCCCGCCTTGAGGTTCCCCTGGGGATCGGCAAATGCGGTCTGGCTCGCGCATCCGGGTAAGAAGCTGCCTCGCGCCGGCGTGCTCCGGGCCGCGCTGCTGGTGCCAGCCGACGTGTGTGGTCATGACGCTTTGCGGCGGTCGCTCCCTGGCTGGTAGCGTGCAGTGTTGAGTACACACGGAAGCGGCCGCCCGGCGCCGGTCCGGGCGGCCGCAAATGCCTTGTCCTACAATCGCTTACCGTGACAGCAGCTAGCGCCGCCGAACCACAAGAGTCAGGCCAAACGCCAGCAGAACGACAGCACTCGGTTCGGGAACAATGCTGAAGTTGTCCCAGGCCATGATGTTGCCGGCCGTCGAACCGCCTGTGAAGAAGCGGAACCCGGTGGCCGTGCCGCCATCCGGAAGCAGGAAGAACCAGTCGGCAGGTTCGTACACGGCGATCGAGCCACCGTCCGAGAGGTTCTGGATGGTTACCTGCAGAATGCGCTGGGTCGACAACTCGAACGTCGTGGACTGGCGGTACCACTTGCCGATCTGCAGGCCGGCCCACTCGTCACCCGGCGAAATGCCGGGTGCGCCATATCCTAAAACCATGTAGTTGGCGTTGAAGTGGGTTGAGGTTGCCAGATCAGTGCACGCGTACAGCGTCTGCCAATGCGCGGCCACAGTGGAGTCCTGGAGCGAGAAACTGCCCAGGTAATCGGTGGCCGGCAGCTCACCATTGAACTTCGGACAGACATCGTACGTGACCGTCCACACGTCGCCGGCGCCCCAATCGAAGTCGTGCTGGGCGCGGCCGTAGGCGGGGGCGCCCTCGGAGCGGCCCGCAGCGAACTGCGCACCGCCGTCTGGATTCCACGGAATGCCCAGGGGGTTGCCAATGTACGTGTAGACCTTGTAGTCCGCCGAGTCGACCACTGGCAGGTACCAATCCTGCTGCCCGGTCAGAATGGTTCCGCCCATCGAACCGACGTAATCCGGTGCTTCAAACCCAGTGACAAAGGCAGCGTGAGCGGTCGCGGCCAGTGTCGCACATAGAAAGGCTAAGGCAAGCTGTTTCATCCCTCTTCCTCCTCATACGAACGCGAAATGCTTGGGTGCTCGGGCTACGCTTCCCAGACCCTCAGTCGTCTAACCTACCTCTTTCCGCGCTTAAGTCAAGAAGAAACCAGTGCCATGGCAGTTGGTCCGCGCGGAGTAGCGCGGACGCCTGCTTCGTGAGCGCTCCCGGGACGTGGGCCATATTTGCGATTATGTTAGTCGGCAATACACATAAAGTCTACGCTGTTAGCCTATTGCCGCGCTATGCCAACAACGCAGGGCGCGCTGGGGGCTTTGCGGTGTGAGGCTCGACCTGGGTGGCCAACACCATTTGTGCTTGCTTCTAGACATTAGCAGTCGGAATGTGCGTGTGCGGGCGGGTCGATCGGCTTTCCGGTAGAACACTCTTCGTCGGCAGGAGGCCAGGCTGCGGGCTACGCTTAAGGCGAACTGATGTTCGGGTTCTCCCTCGCGGCAGGGCCAGTTGGCCGCGTCGCGCAACGCCGATCCGGAAGCTTCGCACCGGGGGTAGCCGGTCCGATGACAGTGCAGAGGCTCGGCGAGAACGCGGTCACACTCGTCGCAGGCCGCTGCGTGGACGCAGTCAGGGGCAGTCGGTACTACCGCTGCGCCAACAACGCCCCACCATCGGACCATCCGCGACTCCGCTGGCGTGAGGCCGACGTCGAAGAGGCCATCCTGGCCGATCTCGCCACACTGCGCATCGGTCCTGGCGACGTTCGCGACCTGATCCGCAGGACGCTCACAGTGATCCTCGCGGACCTCGCGTCGCACCAGGCCCAGCAGACCGCGCAGCTCACCAAGCGGCTGAGCGAACTCCAGAACATGCAGGACCGTCTCCTCAACGCCTGCCTCGCCGGCACGATCGACGAGGCCACGTTGCGGGCCAAATCGGACGACCTGAAGGGTGACATGGCCCGGGTGACCGAGGCGATAGAGTGGTTCACGCGGCTGGACGAGGGGGCCATCGACCGGGCCATGGCCCTCTTCGATTTCGCCCAGCACGCGGCAGACGTTTGGCGCGGTTCAAACTCGGCCACGCGGCGCGAGATCCTCGACGCGATGAGTTTGAACCGCACCCTGAGCGACGCAACTCTTTGTATACAAAAGAGAAAGCCCTTCGACCTGCTGGCCGGAGGGCTCGTTTTGAAGGAAAGTCGGGGTGACTGGATTTGAACCAGCGACCTCTGCGTCCCGAACGCAGCGCTCTAGCCAGACTGAGCTACACCCCGCCGGCCTGGTTCGGCCTGCGGAAACAACCATTCTAACGCTTGGCCGCAGCATCGCAAGCCCTGCGCCGGCGGCGAAAGCGCCGATCTTTGACCAATAACTCGGGCCGGCCGGCGCCGCTGTGCGCCATGCCCCGGGGCAATGGGCTGCTGCCGCCACCCCACCGAGCGACTACTATAGCCCGCGGGCGGACTTGGCGCGGCGTAAAGGCCAGGCCGGCCAGGCCGCAGACCGGACGACTACTATCGCGCGGGCGCTTATGGCACCGCGGCGCCGCCAAGCAGGCCAAGAGTGCGTAACTGCCGCGCCAAGATGCTGTTACGACCTGGCGCCTGTAACCTGCTTGCCCTGGGATTCCGCCCGGGTTAGAAGGTCAGCGACACATGCGGCGGTGAGCGGCCAATTGCGCCGTGTGGCCAGGTCCAAGATCGTCAGGCCGGACGATTCCGGAGTGCTTCTGAAGTGCTGTGGATGATCCTCATCCCGCTGATTGTTTCCGGGGCTACGCCGGCGCTCCAGCGCCTCGTGGGCCGGCATGTAGCACTGCTGGCCGCGCTGGTGCCGGCGGGCGTGGCGGTCGCGGTGGCCGCACGGCTGCCGCTGGCGCCGGACGCGACCTGGGACCAGGTGTGGCCGTGGGTCTCCGAGTTCGGGATCGCCCTGGCGTTCCGCTACGACGGTCTGTCGGCGACGTTCGCGCTGCTGATCAGCGGGATCGGCACGCTGGTGCTGCTCTACGCGGGGGCCTACATGCGGGACAACCCGCGCCTGGGTCGGCTATGCAGCCAGTTGCTGCTCTTCCTGGGCGCGATGCTGGGGGTCGTCTTCAGCGACGATGTGTTCGTGCTCTTTGTCTTCTGGGAACTTACAAGCATCGCCTCGTATCTGCTCATCGGCTTTAAGCATGAGCAGTCGGAGGCGCGCGACGCCGCCCGGCAGGCGCTGCTCGTGACCGGGGCGGGCGGCTTGGCGCTACTGGCCGGCTTCGTATTGCTGAGCATGGCCGCGCTGCAGGGCGGGCTGCCGTTGGAACAGGCTACGCGGATCTCGGCGCTGCCCAGCGCGGGTTTGTCGGGGCACGCCTTCTTCACGCCGGCCCTGCTGCTGATTGTGCTCGGCGCGTTCGCCAAGTCGGCCCAGATGCCGCTGCACTTCTGGCTGCCGAACGCGATGACCGCCCCGACGCCGGTCTCGGCCTACCTGCACTCGGCCACGATGGTCAAGGCCGGCGTGTTTCTGCTGGCCCGGCTGAATCCTCTGTTCGGCGAGAGCATGTGGTGGCACGTGCTCCTGACGGCGACAGGGGCCATGACGATGCTGTGTGCTGCGGCAATGGCCGCCGGGCAGACTGATCTCAAGCGGATCCTGGCGTACACGACTGTCAGCGTGCTGGGAACGTTGACGATGCTCATCGGCATTGGCACGGACCTGGCGATTAAGGCGGCCGTGGTCTACCTGGTCGCCCACGCCTGCTACAAGGCGGCACTCTTCATGATCGCCGGCAGCGTTGAGCATGCAACCGGAACGCGGGATGTACGCGAGTTGGGCGGGCTGCTGCGGATCATGCCGATCACGGGGGCCACGGGCATGCTCGCGGCTTTAAGCATGGCCGGCGCCCCACCGCTGTTCGGCTTCGTCGGCAAGGAGTTGCTGCTCAAGGCCAACCTGGACCTGGAGTTCCTGGGGGTCAACCTGATTCTGGTTGCCACCCTGGCCAACATATTCCTCGTGGCGATGGCGCTCGTCGTGGTTGTCTGGCCGTTTTGCGGTCGGCGGACGGCGGCGGCCCAGCGGGCGCACGAAGTCCCCGCACTGATGCTGGTCGGTCCGTTCATTCTCGCAGTCGTCGGGCTCTTCGTCGGGCTCATGCCGGGGCCGTTCGGCAACGCCCTGGGTGCGGCGCTGGCGAGCGCGATCGGCGGACGCCCGGTCCTGATGGAGTTGAAGCTCTGGCATGGCTTCAGTCCGGTGGCCCTGACCGCGCTGGGCATCAGCGTCGTGACGCTGGCAGCCGGGTTCGCGTTGTTCCTGCGCCTGCGCGACTGGCTAGCGCACGTGGCCGTGGTGGTGGTGCGGCTCGGGCGCCGTGGGCCGGCCCAGGCGTACGAGGCAGCGCTGGCCGGGCTGTTCGCCGGCGCGGCGTGGATTACGCGCATAACTCAGACCGGCAGTTTGCGCCACTATGTGCGGGTGGTACTGCTGGTGCTGGTTGTGACCAGCGTTTACCCGCTGCTTCGCCGTTTGCCGACGACGGGTTGGCCATCCACACCCTGGCATTGGCATGAGCTGACGTTGGTGGCGCTGATTCTGCTCGGGGCGCTGGCGGCGGTCACGTCGCGCTCGCGCATGTCAGCGATCGCACTGCTGGGCATTTGCGGTTTGCTGGTGGCGGTCTTCTTCGCCCTGTACAGCGCTCCCGATCTCGCGCTCACGCAAATCATGGTGGAAGCCCTGACCGTCGTCCTGCTGGTGTTGATCTTCTATCGACTGCCTGATTCTGCCGCCCGCCGCAGCAGCGCGGCCCGCTGGTTTGACATTTCGCTGGCAGCGGCGGCGGGAGCCATCATGGCCGGGCTGGTACTGGCCACGGCGGCCGTGCACCTGCCGGCCAGCGTGGGCGATCATCTGGCGCAGCTTGCCAAGCCCGCCGCCCACGGCCGCAACGTCGTCAATGTCATCCTGGTCGACTTCCGGGCGCTGGACACGCTGGGCGAGATAACCGTGGTCGCCGTCGCCGGCCTAGGCGCCTACGCTTTGCTCAGGCTCAGCCGCCGGCAGCCACCCAGAGGGAGCGGACCGTGAACTCACTCGTCTTCCAGACCACCACTCGGGCCGTAACGCCACTGCTGCTGGCGTTCTCCGTGTTCATGCTGCTGCGGGGCCACAACGAGCCCGGCGGCGGTTTCAGCGGTGGACTGCTGGCGGTCACAGCCTTCGCGCTTTACGCGCTGGCCTTCGACGCCCGGCGGGCTCGGGCTCTCCTCCGCGTCTCGCCGCGGACGCTCGCCGCGACGGGCCTGCTGCTGGCGATCGCGAGCGGCGTTCTGGCCTGGCTGGGCGGGCAGCCCTTCATGCTCGGCCTGTGGCTGCCGTTCGAGCTGCCGGCCGAGTTGAAGCTCGGCACGGTGCTGCTCTTTGACGTCGGTGTCTACCTGGTCGTGTTGGGTGCCGTTCTGATGGTGCTGTTGACGTTGAGTGAGAGGTAACCGTGTTTCTCATAATGGCAGCACTGATCGGGCTCTTGTACACGCTGGCGTTCTACCTGCTGCTGGCACGCAGCACCGTCCGGCTGATCTTCGGTCTACTGCTGCTGGGCCACGCGGCGAACCTACTGATTTTCACGGCGAGCGACCTGGTCCGCGCCAAGCCGGCACTGGTGCCGCGCGGCGCGACCGGCCCACTCCCCGGGCATGCTGATCCGCTACCGCAGGCGCTGATTCTCACCGCCATCGTGATCAGCTTCGCGGTGCTGGCGTTTGCCGCGGTGCTCGTGCAGCGGGCCTACCTGCGGCACGGCACCGACGACACGGACGAGTTGCAGACCGCCGAGTAATGATGATGCTTGTCGCGCTGCCCATCGTGATCCCGCTCCTCACGGCGGCATTGTGCCTGCTCGGCGGCCAGCGCGCCCGGCTGCAGCGCGGCCTGGCCCTGCTGGGGGCCGGCGGGCTGCTGTTGGCGGCGAGCGTGCTGTTCGCGCGGGTCTGGGTGAACGGCCCGCTGGCGCTGCACGTCGGCGGCTGGTCGGCGCCCTTCGGCATCACGCTGGTGGCCGACGTCTTCGCAGCCCTGATGGTGCTGGCGGCGGCCCTGCTGCACGTGGTGGTGAGCGTCTATGCGTTTGCCGACGTGGATAGCCGCCGCGTGCGCCACGGCTACTTCGCCTTCGCGAACGTCATGCTCATGGGCGTCTGCGGCGCGTTTCTCGCCGGCGATTTGTTCAACCTGTACGTCTGGTTCGAGGTCATGCTGATGAGCAGCTTCGTGCTGCTCGTTCTGGGCGGCGGACGCGCACAGATGGAGGCCGGCATCAAGTACGTGGCGCTGAGCCTGCTCAGCTCGGCGTTGTTCCTGGCGGGTATCGGCGTCATCTACGGCATCGCCCACACGCTTAACATGGCCCATCTGTCCGCGCAACTGGCCGTCGCCGCCGCAAGCCACCCCTGGCTGGTGACATCCGCGGCCCTGCTGCTGCTGCTGGCCTTCGGCATCAAGGCCGCGGTCGTGCCGCTGCATTTCTGGCTGCCCGACAGTTACCCCGCGCCGCCCCCGGCCGTGACCGCGCTCTTCGCGGCCCTGCTCACCAAGACCGGCGTGTACGCGCTCGTGCGCGTGTTCACGCTGGTGCTGCCCCCCAGCGACTACTTGTTCCAACTGCTCGCCGTCGTGGCCGGGCTGACCATGCTGGTCGGGGTGCTGGGCGCCGTCGCGCAAGCACAGGTTCGGCGCATACTCAGCGTGCATGTCGTTAGCCAGATCGGCTACATGGTGCTGGGCGTGGCGTTGCTCGGGTCCGCTGACGCGGCCGTGCGGCCCCTCGCGATTGCTGCGGCCATCTTCTACATCATCCACAACATGCTGGTGAAGACCAACCTGCTGTTGTTGAGCGGCACCATCCGGTCGCTGACCGGCACGGAGCAGTTGTCACGCCTGGGTGGCCTTCTGAATCGGGCGCCGTTCGTGGCCGTACTGTTCCTGGTGTCGGCGCTCAGCCTGGCCGGACTGCCGCCGTCGTCGGGCTTCTGGGCCAAGCTGGGCATTATCAAGGCCGGCTTCGACGCCCAAGCATACCTGCTGACCGGCACGGCCCTGTTCGTCGGCCTGCTGACGCTGCTAAGCATGATCAAAATCTGGAGCGAGGCGTTCTGGAAAGCTGAACCAACACCGCCGTCCGGCGGGACGCAAGAGCCGCAGCCGGCGGCCGAGGCCGCACCGGCCCGCAAGCAGGGCTTGCTCCGGCTGGGGCCCAGTGTGGTGCTGGTGATCGTGTCAGTCGCCATCGGCCTGTATCCGCAGCCGCTCTTGGCGACGGCCAGGCGCGCCGCCGAACAGTTGCTCGATCGCCCGGCCTATGTCGCCGCGGTTGGCATCCCGACCGAGGGCTGGGCCCCGCCGGCCGCCGACCTGGAGCCGCAGCCATGATCGTCTTTCTCGTGAACCTTCTGCTGGCCGGCTTGTGGGTGGCGTCCACCGGCGTGTTCACGTATGGCAACGCGCTGCTGGGATTCGCGGTCGGCTTCTTCGTCCTGTGGTGGCTGCGGCCGTTGCTGGGCAAGACTACGACCTACTTCCGCAAACTGCCGCTGGCCCTGTGGTTCGGCCTTTTGTTTCTGTGGGAGATGCTGAAGTCCAATGTCCTGGTGGCGCGCGACGTGTTGGTTCCCTGGGCGCGGCGCAAGCCGGGCATCGTCGCGGTGCCGCTCGACGCCCGCACGGACCTGGAAATCACCGCGCTGGCCAACCTGTTGACTTTGACACCGGGCAGCCTGTGCGTGGACGTCTCGTCTGACCGGAGCACACTCTATGTGCATTCGATGTTCGTCGGTGACCCGGAGCGCGTCCGCCGGCACATCAAGCAGCGTTTTGAGGCCTGGATCCTGCTGCTGTTGCGCTAGCGGCCGCCGCGTGTGAGGTTCGCGATGGAATGGTTTGTGCAACTTGTCGCCGGGCTGCTGGTGCTGGCCATCGCGCTGGCGACGATTCGACTGGTACGTGGCCCGGGCCTGCCTAACCGCGTCGTCGCGCTGGATGTGATTGCGGTGCTCGGCGCGGCGCTGGCGGCCGTGTTCGCCATCCAATTCGAGCTGCGCGTGTTTCTTGATGTCGCCATCATCCTCGCGCTGGTCAGCTTCGTCGGCACGGTCGCGTTCGCCTATCACGTCGAGAAGGGTGCCGAGTGATGCCGCCACTGCAGGACATCCTGATCGTGCTTCTGCTTGGCATAGGCAGCCTTTTCAGCCTGCTGGCGGCCGTGGGGATTCTGCGCATGCCCGACGTCTACACGCGCATGCTGGCGGCCAGCAAGGCCGTCACCCTCGGCACAACCGCCATCGTCTGTGCGGCGGCCGTCCATTTCCGGGAGGCCGACGTCGTGGCACGCTGCCTGCTGGTGTGCGGGTTCCTGTTCGTGACAATCCCCGCCGCCTCGCATCTCATCGCGCGCGCTGCCCATCGCGCCGGCGAGCCGCTGGCGCCCGAAACGGTCATTGATGAGCTGGGTCATCCCGCAGATGGCGGGTCCGGTCCGGAGGGTCGGCGCAGGCCGCCGGACGTGAACGCCGCGGACGGGCCGCAGTGACAGGAGCTTGTGCGCAGCGCCCCAGGTCTTGACCACAAAGCCGACTGCTGAATACCAGTGGCCGGCTGGAGTATGCCAGATGTTTCATGTGTACTCGATCGTGCCGGCCCGATCCGCTGGGCCGATAGCCGGACTCGTTGCCGTCGCCGGCCTGGCGGTCGGCTTGCCGGGTTGCTACGACGGTTGCCGCCTTGTGCCCGCCGCGCAGACTTTGCGCGTGACGATCGAAGACGGTATGCGCCAGACGAGCACAGGTCAGCGCGTGGCCTACAGCTTGTTCACACCGCAGCCGGACGAGACATTAACCGCGCCGCCCTATCCTGCCATCGTGCTCTCCCACGGCTTCGCACGCAACAAGCAGCTTCACCGCCACACGGCCGGCACGCTGGCCGAACGTGGCATCATCGTGCTGACGCCCAATCTAACGAGTTTGCTAGGCGGCGAGACCGCGCGGACACGCAATATTGAGAGTCTGGTCGACCACGTGCGCTGGCTGCGCGCCCGGGCGGCAAACGAACACGACGCCCTGTTCGGTCGGCTCGATCCCAACCGCATCGCCCTGGTCGGCCACAGCGCCGGCGGCGCCATCTCGTTCGAGGCGGCCATCGAGCTGGCTGACGCCGGCGAGCCGGTCAGCGCGGTCATGCTGCTGGACGGCGTACCCTGGTCACGCACGCTGGCGCGGGCCGGCCAGTTGCGCGACGTGGCCTTCGCCAGCGTGCGCTCCGAGCCATCCGACTGCAATGCCAACGGCGCGATTCTGGACTTACTGGCCGGACTGGCATTCGCGACGGAAGACCTACGGATCGTCGGGGCGTCCCATTGTGACCCGGAGGACCCCACCGACTGCGTCTGCGAACTCGTCTGTCAGGGCAGCACGGCGGAGGCCCGCGCGGCGTACCAGGAACTGCTGGTGGCCTTCCTGCATGATGTGTTCGGCACGGCGACTGGCGGCTTCAATGCCGCCGTCGAGCGACTGGCCGCCGCGGGGCGCGTCGTCCGGACATCGATCGGTGGGCAAGTGTCGACAAGTCCATGGCAGTTTGCCGAAGAGCGTGAGGTGGCGTCTGCCCGAGCGTGCGTTTGGGGGATTGACACTACCTGGCCGGTTGTGGGTCCGCGTAGCGCCATTCCTGCCCGCTGGATTCATCCCACTTGTAGGGCACATGCGGGTCCAGATCGAAGCCCTGCCCCGCGGGGTCGCTGCCCGGGTCGAAGCCCAGGCCGTTCCACGTCGAGTTGTCGCGGTACGCCTCTGACGGGTTGATTCGTGCGCCGTGGCCGTCCGCGAAGATGGCGTTGCTGCCGCCCAGGTGCCGGTCTGACAGGTACGTACGCCAATTCCTCCAGGCGTACGGCTCCAGATCGCCGCCGGAGTACGCGCGTTCACTTCTGAGGGGAATGTAGGTCGGATCCAAAGTGTACCCATGGTTGCCGAGCCGGTGTGGGTCCTGGTCGGCGGTAGGGTAATCAGGACCGCGTTCGGGTCCCCAGGGCAGGGTCCAGCCGGTGCCGTCGCAGTCGGCAAAAGCGATGGTCCTGGCCGGGACACGCAGCTCGCGGACTGGAAACGTCTCGTACGGCCGGTAGGGATTGTCCTCGTCGTTGTTGTCGCGCGTGCTGCCCAGGTACTTGTAGTTGTAGCCGTAGGAGTTGTTCCGGCTGACAACCCAGTCCGGCGTGGCGGGGCAGCACTGGACCGTGGCGCGCTTTGGCGTGGCCGCGCTGTACGAGCCAACCTCAGGCGCGCCGCCGAGGTACAGCGCCATGGCGTTGAACCAGCGCAGCCGCGATCCGTCGGCCAGGCGCCACTGATGCGCGGGGTAATTCCCGTTCTCATTGATGTACAGCATCATGCCGTGGCCCAGCTCACGGCACTGGGTCAGGCAGGCCACGCCGCGGACCTGCTGGCGGGCCCGCCCCAGCGACGGCATCAGCAGGGAAACCAGAATCCCCATAATGGCGACGACCACCAGCAGCTCGATTAGTGTGAAAGCCCTGTTGCGCAGCATGGCATGGTCCCTCGTGACTGGTCTGTAGCTGACTCGTTCCCGGGGGGCTGCATCCCCGCGGCAGATTCTACCATGGCCGGTCAGTACGACAACTGCTCGCCAGCCGGCCGCGCCGCGCGGACGTAGCGCGGGCTCAGCCCATTGCGATGCGGCACCACAGCCAGGCGGCCGCAATTAGCAGGGTCGCCAGGGTCACCGGTATGCCCGTGCGCGCGTGCGTGCCCCAGCCGACATGCACGCCCAGGCGGCCGGCCTGGTCCACCACGATGATGTTGGCGATGCTGCCGACAATGATCAGGTTGCCGGCCAGCGTGCTCGCCAGGGCCAGGATCGGCCCGGCCAGCTCATGCTGCGCCACGGGCAGCAGCAGCATTACCGCGGGGACGTTCGAGACTAGGTTCGAGAGCACCGCCGTCACAAGGAACATCGCCGGCGGCTGGCGCACGTCCACGCCCGCCCCCGCCAGTCGCTCGACGCCCGTCGTCAAGGCGCTGCTGCCCGCCAGCGCGTGGTTCACAATGAACAGACCGGCAAACAGTACCAGTAGTTGCCAGTCAACCAGCGCCAGAATCTCGCGCGTGCGCATGCGCCGGCTGAGCAAGAGCACGCCGGCGGCGGCGAGGGCTGCCACCTCGCGCGCCATGGGTCCCGTAAGGAAGACCACGACCAGCGCCGCGAGTATCGCGGTGCCCTTGGCCGTCTGCCACCGGTTCAGCGGCGGGGCGGCGACCTCAAGCTCCACGGCCGGCGCGTCCCACTTGCCCCGGAACTGCCAGGCCAGGATTGCCCACAACACGACGCTGCCCAGCAACGCGACGGGTACGCCATCCAGCAAGTAGGCCGCGAACGACAGGCGCAGGTACTGCCCGATCAGCATGTTCTGCGGGTTGCCGATCAGCGTGGCGGCCGAGCCAATGTTCGCGGCACAGGCCAACGCCAGCAGCATTGGCAGCGGTCGAATACCGCGCCGCAAACAGCCCTGCACCAACAGCGGCGCCATCGCCAGGCAGACTACATCGTTCGCCAGCACGGCGGACAGGGCGGCGCTTGCAGCAATTACCAGGCCGGCCAGCACACTGGGCGAGACCGGAACGCGCGCCACCCGCTGCGTGATGGCTGAGTACGCGCCCCCCAGGCGAAACTGCGCCGACACCACCATTAGACCCAGCAAGAGTGCAATCGTAGGGACATCAACGGCTTCCCACGCGTCCTCCGGCGAGACGCGGCCGGCGGCCACGAGCACGATCGCTCCCAGCAGGGCCACGCCCGTCCGGTCAATGGCGAGTCCGGGCAGACGCCCCAGCAGCATGCCGACGTATACGATCACGAAGACGACAACGGTGAGGAGGTCCACGGCTCACTTGTAACCGAGCGCCCGCTCGCTGGAAAGATGGCGGACCGGAACGCCCGTCGGCCGGGCCCGGGCTTCCGTTGCCGCAGTCGGCCCAGTGGCGCAAGTGCCTTATTAGCAATATTTTGCAGTGCTAGTTGGGGCATGCTGGAATTGTTGGCGTCGCCTGGCCGCCATCATCCGGCGGCAGGCCAGGGCCGCGCCCCGCGAGTTCCGGGGCAGGGGATTGCACAGGCCGCCACTTCCGCGTATCATAGCGAGACTCGTAACTCGGAGGCCTGACGATGTCGATCGATCGTTCATTGCGTACTAAGAGCTCCCTCGAACGGCACCGCAACGTGTTGTCGCGGGCAGAGCGCATCGCCAGGCTCATGGGCGAGGAACGGTTCGACGAGCAGGCCAGCCCGCTTGGGTTGCCGAAAGTGGCGCACCGCAAGGCGCAGACCGGCAAGAAGAAGACCAAGAAGGGCGAGGAGGGCGCTCCCGAGAAGAGCTGATATGGCCGGGTGGTCTGGCCCGCGGGGGTTACGTTAGCCGTGTTTGGTCGCTGGCGCGTCGGTGAGCGGGGCGTGGCCGGTTGTGCGCCGCGTGTGTAGCGGTCCAGCTACTGCTGGATCGACTGGGCGCCGTGGTCCTGACCTACCCCAGGGCGGCCGGATGAGTTCGACATTCCGCGTGGCGTGAGTCGCGGAAAATGGGCGAACCGGGCAGCGCCGGCAGCGTACCATGTTCGTGCACAGTGCGGCCAGACCATGCGCAGACGATTGACAAAGTGCCCACAACGACTACAAATCCGTACCTTGCCCGGTCCGGGGCGCTGCCACGGCCGGCCCGCTCAGTTTGCGTCCTCAGGCCATGGCCGGAGGGCAAGCGCTATCTAGGCTTTCACTATGGTGATTCATGGCGCACGACTACCTGAAGTCGGAAACCGGCGGCGTGACGGCCAAGCTCGTGGCGACGATGCTGGGTGGTACGCTGGTCCTCGTTTCATTCGTGGCTCAGTGGATCTTTCCGCAGGAGATGGGGCCGGGTGACGAGGGGCCCGGCAACATCTACGCTGGCATGCTGGCCGGCGTCGGGGCGCTGCTGCTGGCGGTACCGCTCTGGTACCACGCCTTGGTCTGCCTGACCAGCGGCAAGCTGCACATGGACGAATTGGTCTCGCTGGCGATTCTCGCCGCCATGGCGATGGGCGAGTACCAAACGGCTGGCGTGGTGGCCTTCTTCCTGCTGTTGAGCAACCTGATCGAGACGCGTACCGCCCTGGGGGCCCGTGCTGCCATTCAGGGCCTCATGCGGCTGACGCCCACCAAGGCACACCGCTTGCTGCCCGAGGGCGGCGAGGAGGAGATCGAGGCGCATGCTCTGAAGCCCGGCGACCTGGTCGTGATTCGGCCAGGCGACAACGTCCCGGCCGACGGCGAGATCGTCCAGGGCAGCTCGACGATCAACGAGGCCAATATCACGGGCGAGTCCTTGCCGGTGGAGAAGTCCAGCGGCGACGAGGTTTTCGGCGGAACGAGCAACGTCACCGGCGCCCTGCAGGTTCGCGTCACCAAGGTCGGCCACGACACCACGCTGGGCCGCGTTCAGGACCTCATTCTCGAAGCCGAACGCACCAAGATTCCGCTGATGCGCATGATCGACCAGTACGCGTCGTGGTACACGCCCACCACGCTGATGCTGGCGGGGGTGGTCTGGTTCTTCACCCGGGACATGAAGGTGACCATCTCGCTGCTGGTGGTGGCCTGTCCATGCGCGCTGATCCTGGCCACGCCGACGGCGGTCGTGGCGGCACTCTCAGCGGCGGCCCGGCTGGGCATCTACATCAAGGACGTCGGCAACCTGGAGTGGGCCCGCCGGCTGACGGCCGTCGTGTTTGACAAGACCGGTACGCTGACGACCGGAGAACTGGCCGTCACGAGACTCATGCCGGCGCTCGGGGTGGATGCGGCCGAACTGTTGCGGGCCGCGGCGGCAGTCGAACAACTGAGTCGCCACCCAGTCGCGCGGGCCATCGCGGCGGTGGCGGAGAAGGCTCGCGTGCCGCGCGATCAGGCCACTGACTTCGCCGAGACCGCCGGCAAGGGCGTCTCTGCCACCGTGCACGGGCAGCGCGTGCTGGTCGGGCGGCGCACCTGGGTTACCGAGCAGGGGGCGGACCTGAGCCCCCTGGCTGATGAGAAATACCAGGAGCCGGAGGGGCTGAGCACTCTGTTCGTGGTGCGGAACGGCCGCTGCCTGGGCTGGGTCGGGCTGGAAGACCGTACGCGACCCGAGGCGAACCAGGCCCTGGCCGACCTCAATCGCCTGGGCATCCGGCACCTGATCATGGTTACCGGCGACCGCTGGTCCGTGGCCCGCCGGGTGGCCAAGGAGATGGGCTGCACGGACGTTCAGGCGGAGGTGTTGCCGCAGGACAAGCTCGAGCTGGTCAGTGCGCTGCAGCAGAAGGGGCACACGGTGGCGGTGGTTGGCGACGGCGTGAACGATGCGCCCGCCCTGGCGGCCGGCAACCTGGGCATTGCCATGGGTGCGGCCGGCAGCGATATTGCCATGGATAGTGCCGGCGTAGCGCTGATGAGTGACGACCTGCGCCGCCTGCCCTTCCTGGTTGACCTGTCGCGCGAGACCACGCGCGTGATCTGGCAGAACCTGATCTTCGGCATCAGCTTCATACTGGTGGCGGAGATCGCGATCATCTACAAGCTGGTCGGGCCGATGCTGGCGGCATTCCTGCACACGCTGTCGTCGGCCATCGTGGTATTCAACAGTGCACGCATGGTGCGTTACGGCGAACACCTGGAGGCCCATCGGCCGCGGGTCGGCAAGCGCGACGCCGGTCAGCCCGCGGGTCGTGTGGCCCTGCAACCCGTGTCATGAGGATTGCGTCCGTTTCCATCCCGGCAGGTGGCAGGGAAGCAGCCCGGCATCGTGCGCTGCGCGCCGGCGGCCTAGCCGACCTCGCGCGTCTGGAACAAGGCCGCACCCAGGGCGACCACGGCCAGTGCGTACAGGGCCGCGTAGCCGGCCACGCGCAGGACGTGTGTGAACGACACGGTCAGTTCCTGTGTCAGCGGGTCGCCCAGCCAGAAGAACTGGAAATTCGGGACGGCGGCGTAGAGCAGGGAGTACAGGGGGCCGGTGCCGGCCAGGGCCGGCTGCCCCAAGTAGTAATCGGACAGCAGGCCGAGCAGAAAGACGCCTGCGCAGAGCATCAGTGTGACCACCAGGCTGAAGCGCGTGGCCAGGGCGACGGCAAAGGCTGTCAGGATGAGCACGCCGCAGAAGGTCGTCAGCGCGGCATAGAGCAGTTGACAGTCGCCGAAATCGGTGCCGGGCGGCTGTGTCTGCCAATCCGGACTGATGAACAGCACAAGCACCAGGGCGATGGTTCCCAGCGGTATGACCCAAGCTGTCAGGGTCGTGATGAAATTCCAGCCGTAGACGAAGTTTCCGAACGTCGCGGCCACCAGGCTGATGAGAATCGCGGCGAGTCCGAAGAACAGGACGGGCTGGTCGAACTTGTCGGCGACGGTCTCCATGGTGCCGTGCCGCACGGTCATGAAGAGCACCAGGGTCAGCAGGTAGCACCCGATCAGCACGGCCCCGGTGACGCCCAGGTACTTCCCGAAGAGGAATACTGGCCGGCTGACCGGCTTGGAGACGACCGTCAGGACGGTGTGGCTCTCGATCTCGCGGCTGATCACACTGGTTGCGCTGAAGACGCTGGCCAGCAGGCCGTAGAGCATGAGCGTGGCCAGACTGACGTCCATCATGATCTTGATGTCATTGCCGGCTTCCAGGGTGAAGGCGGCCAGGGTGGGGCTGGCGACGCCGATCCAGAGTGCGGCCACCCACATGAGGATGCCGTAGATTGGCTGGCGGGTGGTTTCGACGAACGTGTTTCCGGCGATGGCGATGAGCTTTCGGAACATGGCGAGTCGCTGGCGTCCTGTGGGCCTTTGGTTCGGCTGGTCGGCTGCGGCGCCAGGCGCCCGGCGCGGCGACAGATTATCTCCACCAGCACGCGGATAGACAAGTTAAGCTACGAGCCCGCCGGTTGGCGGTTCGTCTGGGGCGGGTCTTTTGCTTTCGGCGAGGTGATACGTGACTGAAACGTCGCATACGCGCAGCCGGCGTGCCAGCCTGTATGGGCTGATTCTGCAACTGGTCGCCTTTGCCGGCGTCCTGGCACTTGCTCAGGTTTCGCGCTCCGCCGCGCTGCTCGTGCTGGCCTGGTACGTAGCCGGCGGCGTCTTGCTCTGGTTCGTGGCCCTGCTGGTCTTCCGGCAGCGTGAGCTGGCCGCGCTCGAGGCGCTCGATATTGAGGAACTGCGTCGCGAGCGGGCCGGGTCCGGCGGCGGGGAGGGCATGTTCGACGAGGAGGGCGGAGCGTCGCTGGGATTCCGGGTGGCCGAGGCGCGGCTGCAGTGGATGCAGCGCTGGCTCGTGCCGGTCTTCGGGTTGCTGTTCGCGGCGTTCCTGGCGGCCATGGGGCTGTACCTGTGGTTCCAACTGGACACGCTTACGGCGCAATGGCGCATGGCGAATCTGCCGCTGGCGATGATCATCGTCGGCGTGATGATGGTGCTGTTCTTCGTGTTCTCGCGCTATGCCTCGGGCATGGGGCGGGTGATGGAATGGCAGTTGTTGCGGGCCTGCGGCTCGTACATGCTCGGCAATGCAATCGCCATGCTGGCGGTGATTATCTGCCTGGGGGTCTTCGTCTACGTTGAGGCCGGCGGCCTGGAGCGTTTCGCGGCGTATGCGATATGCCTGCTGATGGTGATCCTGGCGATCGAGACGGTCTTCACGTTCGTGCTGGACATCTACCGCCCGCGCATGCGCGCCGAAGAGGCCCGAGCCTGCTTTGACAGCCGGCTGCTGGCCCTGGTGGCCGAGCCGGGCGGGATTGCCTCCTCGATCGCCGAGGCCATGAACTACCAGTTCGGGTTCGAGGTCTCGCAGACGTGGTTCTATCAGCTTCTGCAGAAGTGGTTTGCGCTGTTGGTGGTGGTCGGCATAGTGTCCCTGTGGCTGCTTACCTGTGTGCTGATCGTCCAGCCGGACGAGCACGCCGTGATCGAACGCTTCGGTCGGCAGGTGAACGCCGCAAGCCCCTATGGGCCGGGGTTTTACTGGAAGCTGCCGTGGCCGATCGACGTGGCGCGCAAGTACGAGACCAGCCGCCTGCATCAGATAATCGTCGGTTTCAAGCAGTTTGACGCCGAACCGGTGCCACATCGGGAGGACGCGGCGCAGGTGGCGCTGTGGAGTGACGACCGGCACTTCGGCCAGCCGCACTTTGACTTCGTCATTCCCGTTCCGCCGCGCGTGGCGGACGGGGAACTGACTGCGGCGGAGCAGGCGTTGGCGGACGAGTTTGCGCTTAGCGCGGCGGCCCAGGCTTTGCCGGTGAACCTGGTGCGCATGGACGTGGCGGTGCAGTATCGGATCGACGTTGGGCGCCTGGCCCAGTACACGCAGCGCTGCGATCGTCCGGAAGACTATCTGCCCAATATTGCCTGGGAAGAGGCGGTGCGCTACGTGGCCGGCTGGGATGTCTTCGCGCTGTTGGGGGAGAAGTACGGCACGGCGGGCAGCGAGTTGCAGGTGCGCATCAACGCGCGGCTGCAGGAGTTGGAGCTTGGGCTGGAAGTCGTGTACGTGGGCGTGCAGAATGTGCATCCGGCGCCGGACGTGGCGAAGGAGTTTCGCAAAGTCATCACCGCCGAGCAGGAGAAGGTCGCTTCCATCCGCCAGGCGCTCGTCAAGGAGAACGAGACGCTTTCGCGTGTGGCTGGTGACCGCGATACGGCCCGGGCTCTGGCCCAGGCCCTGGCCAAGCGGAATCCGAACCAGATTCGTTTCGACCAGGCCGGCCTGCTGTTGCAGCATGTTGACGGCGCCGCGCTGTCCCAGGTGGAAGCTGAGTTCGCGGCGCTCGAAGCGCATTTCACCCGTGTAATAGTAGCCCGGTGGCGTCTGGAGCAGGCCGAGGACGCCCAGCACCAAGTGCAGCTTGACTTCGAGTTGGGCCTGGGAAGGGACGTGGCTGAGCGGGCCGCGGCGGTTGCGTCGATGGAGCGCGCCGCCGACGAGCTGGCCCGGGTTGAGGCGGAGTTGGAGCAGGCTTGGCTGCCCGTGGCGGCGGCCGCCGCCGCGCAACTGGACGAAGAGGCGCTCCGGGCACTGCGTGACCGCGTTGCGGCCCAGGCGGCGCTGCGTTTCTGGAACGACCGCCTGGAGGCGCTGTTGCCGCGCCTGCAAGGCCAGGCGGCGGCAACGCTGGCGGAGGCACAGGCCACGCGCTGGACTGAGGAGATGGGCCACGCGCAGGAGTTGGCCCGCATGCAGGGCGAGCGCAGTGCCTATCGCGCGGCGCCGCGGGTGTACAAGGTGCGCAAGTATCTTGAGACCCTGGTCAACGGCCTGAAGGACAAACGCAAGTTCTTCCTCGCATTTGACCAGACGGATCGGCAGGTGCGCGTCCGGTACATTGCCGAGGAGAAGGCCCGCGCTGACACCGCGAGTTTCCCCAGCCGGATACAAAGGTAGTCTGACAAGGCAAGGTCCGTCCGCCTGGTGCGGATTGTGCGGTATAACGAGGAGCTGTCATGAAGAAGATCCCCTGGCCCACGCTGCTCACGGCCACCATTGTCGTGGCGGTGCTGCTGGTGTACATGTTCACCTACCAGGTGCGTTTCTCCGAGGTGGCCGTCAAGGTGCGCTTCGGCAAGGTGGTCGGCATCGTCGGCGAGCCGGGGTTGGGTCTGCGCTGGCCGTGGCCCATCGAGACCATCAAGAAGTATGACGTGCGTCTGCGCGTGCTTGATACGCTGGAAAGCGAGATCAAGACCAAGGACGGCAAGAACATAATCGTCGGCAACTACGCACTCTGGCGGATCAAGGATCCGCTGAAGTTCCACAACGTTGTCAAGACGGTGCCGGCCGCCGAGGAGACTTTGCGGGCGCGCATCGACCAGCGGCGCGTCGCGGTGGTGGGCAATGTGGACTTGTCCGCCTTCGTCAACCTGGATCAGGAAGCCGTGAACGCCAGCTACGATGCGCTCGAGCATGCCTTGCTGCGCGGCCAGCAGGAGACCGGGACGGGCGCCTCGCTGCAGGACGCGGTGCTGAATGATTTCGGCATCGAGCTGGTCAAGGTCGATATTCGGCGTGTCTCCCTGCCGGAGGAAACCACACGGAGCGTGTTCGAGCAGATGGTTGCCGAGCGGCAGGCGGAGGCGGCGCGGTTCCGTGAGGCCGGCAAATCCCGTGCGGAGTCCATCACGGCCCGCGCCGAGTCCGACGCCAAGCAGATCCTGGCCTTCGCCAACCGCAAGGCCGCCGAGATCGAGGCGACCGGCATCGAGGCCGCCACGACTATTCTGGAACAGATCGAGCGCGAAGATGCGGAGTTTTTCGAGTGGCTGCGCTGGCTGGACGCCCTCAAGGTCGCGCTGCGTGAGCGCAGCACGATCTTCCTTGACAGCAGCTCCGATCTCTTCAGGCATTTCCAGGCCCCGGTCCCGCTGGAAGCCGGCCCGATGCCGGACGCGAGGTGATGGCAATGGCCAACGCACAGTTCAAGCCGCCCCCCGGTTTGCAGGAATTGCCGGCCGAGGCCCGCGATCCGGCTCAGGAGTCGCTGGTCAGTGCCCTACGCTCTAGCTTCGCGGTCTTGCGCCTGATTATGGTTGCCCTGTTTGTGCTCTATGCCCTATCGGGTGTATTCGTCATCGGGCCGGGTGATCAGGGCGTCGTCGCGCGGCTGGGCAAGCTGCGGCTCAACCCCCACACCGCCAGCCCATACTACGACACGCACATCTTCACCGAGGGCTGGATTCCGGCGTGGCCCGATCCGATCGATGAGAAGATCCTGATTCCGGGGCAGCGGTTCGCCTTGCAGACGGACAGGTTCCTTTTCCGCCGTTCGCAGGCAGAGATTGCCGAGGGGCTGGACATTGCGGCTATTCGGCGGTCCACGCCGACGCTGACCCCCGGTCGCGACGGCGCGATGTTGACGGGCGACAAAAACCTGTCGCACGGCTTATGGCAGGTTGAGTACGTGATTGGGGACGCGGCCCGGTTCGTGACAACGGTGGGCGAGCGGCCCGCGGACCTGCAGCCCCTGCTGCAGCGGTTGTTCGAGAGTTCCATTCTGCGCGAGGTGGCCCACCGCAAGGTCGAGGAAGTGACGCGCGGGCAGATTGACGCAATTTCGGGTGACATTGCGACGCGCCTGCAGCGGGAACTGAATGTACTGGGCGTCGGTGTGACGGTTGTGAAGGTTACCGGTCGGGCGGTCGTGCCGGGCCAGATCGCGCCCGCCTTCGACGATGTGGTGCGCTCCGAGAACCAGATGAAGCGCGACGAGGAGGCCGCGCGCCAGCGGGCAACAGAGGTCCTTAACCAGGCGGCCGGACCACGGCATGACCAGGTGCTCGAGCTCATTCGGCGCTATGGGGCGGCGCAGTTGACGGAGGCCGACGAGACCCGGTTGCTGGAGTTGCGCCGCGTGGTGGATTCGTCGCTGCACGACGCGCAAGGCTCGGTGGCGGCGCGGTTGCGCGAAGCGGAAGCACAGGCCAACAGCATCCGCGAGCAGGTGCAGCGTGAGCATGAAGAGTTCGCCCAGCGGCTGCGGCAGCACCGCATGTTCCCCACGCAGACGCGCGTGCGGCTGTGGGCCGGCATGCTCGACTACGTGTTGGGCAGCAAGGGCAACGAGATCTTCTGGGTGCCGGAAGCGGACATCGTCGAGATTCTCGTGAATCGCGACCCGATCAAGGCCCTGGAGGCCGAGCAGGAACGCTACATGGAGCAGATGGAGGGCGCGCGCTAGCACTACCCGTGTTCCTGCTCGTCGCCGATCCGTGTTGCCGCGAGGACTTATGTGAGCAACAAAGCCGTCATTACCACTGTGGCCTTGACCAAGGTCTTCCGCGATTTCTGGCGGCGGGCGCGCGTGCGGGCCGTCCAGGACCTGGACCTGGAGGTCATGCCCGGCGAGATCTTCGGACTGCTCGGGCCTAACGGTTCCGGCAAGAGCACCACCATCAAGATGATCCTCGGGCTGTTGCACCCCACGCGCGGCCGTGTTTCCGTCTTCGGCCGGCCGCCGGACGACGTGCGCAGCAAGGCACGCATCGGCTACCTTCCGGAAGAGTCATACCTCTACCGTTTTCTCAACGCCCGGGAGACGTTGGACTATTACGGCACCCTGTTTCACCTGCCGCGGCGTGAACGCCGGCGGCGCACCGAGGACCTGTTGGAGATGGTCGGGTTGCGCGGCGCGGCGCGCCGGCCGGTGGGCGAGTATTCCAAGGGCATGGCGCGCCGCATCGGCTTGGCGCAGGCGCTGATCAATGACCCGGATCTGCTGATCCTGGACGAGCCGACCAGCGGACTGGATCCGATCGGCGCCCGGCTGGTGAAAGACATCATTGTGCGGTTGGGCACAGTGCACAAGAAGACCATTCTGCTGTCATCGCACCTGTTGGCCGACGTTGAGGAGGTCTGTGATCGGCTGACTATTCTCTACGGCGGGCGGGCCCGGGTAACCGGCACCATGGCGGACGTGCTCAGTCAACAGGACCGCATGCAGATCAGCTGTTCGCGCCTGGCGCCGCCGACAGTCGCGGCGATCGAGCAACTGGTGCGCGAGCGCGAGGGCGTAGCGCTCGAGGTCAGCGCCGCGCGGGACCGCCTGGAGACACTATTCCTGCGGATTGTGCACGAGGCGGCGGCGCAGCGCGTCGAGACGGCCGGCACTGCGGCGGCCGGCGAAATCGCCAGCTTCCTCGGCGAACAGGCCGGTGGCCGGGCGGTCCTCGAGGCGCTCACGAGCGTCGCCCCGATGTCGGCCCCGGCCGGCACGACGCCGGCGGAGCCGGAACGCACCGTCCTGGACGAAGGTGTGCTGAGCGAACTGACGACGGCCGGCCGGCCCGCGCCGGACAGCGCCGCGCCCGCGGACGAGGAAGGCCCGGCGCCGCCCGAGATTGAAGAAGATGTTGACCGCTCGGTCTTGCGGGACCTTACGGGCGGCCCGTCCGCGAAGGACGAAGAATGAGGAACATCCTGGCCATCGCGCGTTTGACGTTCTGGGAGGGCGTGCGCATGCGGATCGTCCTCGTGTTCGTCATCGTGCTGGTTTTCGTCATGCTGCGGCTGCCCTTCACCGTGCGCGGCGATGAGACGGTGGCCGGCCAACTCCAGACGTTCCTGGATTACTCGCTCGGGGCCACCAGCGTTTTGCTCGGATTGGCGACCGTGTTCCTAGCGTGTGCGACGCTGACCAGTGACATCAAGACCATGACCATCCACCTGGTCGTCGCCAAGCCGGTATCGCGTTTCGAGATCCTGGTCGGCAAGTGGCTGGGCATCAATGCGCTCATGCTGCTGCTTGTAATACTTTGCGGTGTAACGATTTATGGATTCGCGCGCCTGATCAGGTCGCGTCCGACGGAGTTCACACGCGATGCGGTGGCGGTGCGCGACGTGCTGTGGCGGGCACGTGTGGCCGCCACGCCCACGCGGCCACCCGAGCTGGAGGCGGCGGCCCGCGAGTGGTACCAGTCGCAACTCAAGCAGGGAC
>CAZYGM010000032.1:0-22344 GCA_964647015.1 uncultured Planctomycetales bacterium
TCAAACCACTTCACACTGCCGGTTGTCATGTCCGACCTCCGTCCGCCGCCAAGATATGCTGACTACGCGGCCTACAAAGACGTGTCCGTCTACAATCGGACGTGCGGCACGCGCTGCCGCGGGCTTACACAACCCGGCCCGGCGCAAAGACGCCACGCGGTTGCGGATCTGATGTGCCGAGGCCGAGGCTGACTCGAATTGTGGCCTGCCGCGCGCGGCAGGCAATCGACGCTAGTCCGCGGGTTGCTCTTTCATGGCCGCCCGGCGCGAGAGCTTCACGCGGCCTTGCTCGTCGATCGCAATCACTTTTACTTTAACAACATCGCCGATCTGAACAACCTCAGAAACGGACTTCACGTAGGATTCGGCCAGTTCGCTGATGTGACAAAGGCCGTCCTGACCCTCCTGAATCTCGATGAAGGCCCCGAAATCCTTGATGCTCGTGACGCGTCCCTCGTAGATACGTCCGATCTGGATGTCTTCGGTAATGCGCTCGACCGCCTCCCGGGCCGCCTGAGCCTTGGCAGCATCGACGCAGGCAATAAACACCGTGCCGTCGTCCTCGATGTCGATCTGGGCTCCGGTGGCAGCCTGGATGGCCTTGATGGACTTGCCGCCGGGGCCGATGAGTTTGCCGATCTTCTCCGGGTTGATCTTGAGGGTGATCAGCCGCGGGGCGTGTTCGCTGATCTCTGGACGCGGGGCCGCGATGGTGGCGGCCATCTTGTCCAGAATGAACATCCGGCACTTCTGGGCCAGCTTGAGGGCCTCGACCAGGATTTCATGCCTGATTCCGCCGACCTTGATGTCTAACTGCACGCCAGTAATGCCTTTACGCGTTCCGGCCACCTTGAAGTCCATGTCGCCGTAGTGGTCTTCCTCGCCGAGAATGTCGGCCAGGAGCACGTAACGATCGCCTTCTTCGACCAGGCCGATCGAAATCCCGGCCACGGGGGCGCTGATCGGTACGCCCGCATCCATAAGGGCCAAGGTGCCGCCGCAAACGCTGGCCATCGAACTGGAGCCGTTCGACTCCAAGATATCGCTAACCAGGCGAATGGTGTACGGGAAGTCGTCCGGCGCCGGGAGGACGGCCTCCAGGCTGCGTTCGGCGAGGGCGCCGTGACCGATTTCGCGGCGGCCGGGTCCCATAATGCGGCGGGCCTCGCCCACAGAGAAGGGGGGGAAGTTGTAGTGCAGCAGGAATTTCTTGCTGTACTCCTCGACGAGATCGTCAATGATCTGCTCGTCGCGGGAGGTGCCGAGCGTGCAGGTGACCATGGCCTGGGTTTCGCCGCGTGAGAAGAGCGAGGAGCCATGGACGCGGGGCAGCCAGCCGACGTCACAGAGAATCATGCGTATTTCGTCGAGCTTGCGCTGGTCGGAGCGGGTCTTGTCGTTGAGGATCCGATCGCGCACCAGCCGCCCCTCGATCTTGTCCAAGGTCGCTTTGACCTCGCCGGGCGTGCGCTCGGGCTTGTCGACATCCTCCGGGCAGTACTCGGCGATGATACGATCGTAGATGGCGCGCACGGCGGCTTGGCGTTCAGCCTTGCCGACTATGGATTTGGCCGCTGCGAGGTCGTCCCAAACCTTGCCCTTGACCTCGTCATAGAAGGCGACGTCAGCTTCGGACGGCTCCCATTTGCACTCGCGGCCGGCCTGGCGCCGCAACTCCTCGATCATCTCGCAGATGGGCAGGATGCCGTGGGTGTGGCCGAACTTGACGGCGTCCGCGATGACGTCCTCGGGCAACTCGCGTGAGCCGACCTCGATCATGTTCACCGCCTGGCGGTGGCCGGCGAGAATCATGTCCATGTCGGAGTATTCAATCTGCGCGCGCGACGGGTTTATGACGAATTTGCCGTCGATGCGACCAACGCGCACGGCGGCGATGAGGTGGCTGATGGGGGCGCCCGAGAGCGCCACGGCGGCCGCGGCGGAGACCATGCCGATGACATCCGGGTCGTTCTCCGGATCAGCGGCGAGGACCATGACCTGGATCTGGATTTCGTCGTTGAAGCCCTCGGGGAAGAGGGGGCGCAGGGGACGGTCGATCATGCGACAAGTGAGGATTTCCTTGGTGGTGGGCCGGCCCTCGCGTTTGAAGAAGCCACCGGGGAAACGTCCGGCTGCGGACATCTTCTCGCGATAGTCCACCGTGAGCGGGAAGAAATCGATTCCGGGCCGGGGGTCGGCCTGGACGCACGTTCCGAGGACGACCGTGTCGCCGAACCTGACGACCGCAGCGCCATGGGCCTGTTTGGCTAATCTACCGGTTTCAATTGACAAGACGTGGGCACCAATCTGGCGCTCGACCTTAACCTGCATCATGTACCCCTAAAGAGTCACTCGCCTACAAACACTTCATCCAACCGACCGACACACAGTGTCCAACTCCGCGGGCGCCATGACAGCAGCGCCGCGAGCGCGAGCTGAACGTCGAAATGCAGCCACACTATGGGCTACTTCCGCAAACCGAGCTTGGCAATGGTGCTCAGGTAGCGATCACGATCCTGGCGAGCGAGAAACTTCAGCAGCGCGGAGCGCTTGCCGACCATCTTGAGCAACCCGCGTCGAGAGGAGTGGTCCTTCTTGTGGGTTTTCAGATGCTCGGTAAGTTGCACGATGCGCGAGGTCAGCAGCGCGACCTGGACCTCAGCGGAGCCGGTATCCCCCTCGTGGCGCCGATGATCCTTGCAGATTTCCGTCTTCTTCTCACTCGTCAGAGGCATGGCCCATTCCTTTCGTACCACACTTGGGACATGTTCCAGCACAACACGCGGGCCGCGCATTGAGCCGGAACAGCCTGCAACAGTTTTGTTACTATAAGGGCGGGTGAGGGGACTGGCAACCGGGCCGGGGCAAGTAAAACGTGCGGAAGGAGTTGTGGCCAATGGGTCCGATAACACCACTAACCCGACGCGCCGCCCCGCAACATCGACACCAAGCCAGGGATGAGTGGTGGGCCGACTACTCCCGCTATCCCGAGCAGCATGCCGGCGAGTGCGCGGCGGCCGCCGGTCCAGTTGTCCGGCTCACGGCGTATGCGGCGGCGGGCAATTACGCCAACGACAATCGCAATAATGCTGAGGATGATGCCGACGGCCAGCGAGGCGCAGCTCAGGAGGACGGCCACCATCCAGCCTTGCGGCACTTTGACCGTGGACGGATCGGCGCCTTGCAGCTCGGCCGGGCTGAAACCGTAAGACTGGACCAGCATTACGCCGCCGGCCGTGGCGACAAAGAATAGCACGCCGAGCAGGCCAAGGACTAGCGACGCGGTGGCGCCGCTGACTGGGCGGACAACCGGGGCGGGGGGGGGCCGCCGGGGGGCGCCGGCGGCGGTCGGCACTCGTGCTGCTGCTGTGGGCGGGGCGATGGCGACGGCGGTGGCCGTGTCGGATGATGCGGCGATCATTCGTTTGGCTGGATGCGGCTGCCGGCCGCTCCAGGCGGCGGCTGGTTCGGCTTCCAGGTCGGCGGTCAGGCAGTCTGAGACGACGCGCCCGTCGCGCATCTGCACGATCCGCTGAGTTTGCAGAGCGATGTCGTACTCATGCGTGACGACGACAATCGTGACGCCCTGAGCGTTCAGGGTGTGGAAGAGCTCCATGATCTGCTGGCCGGTTTGGGAGTCGAGGTTGCCCGTGGGCTCGTCGGCCAGCAGCAGGGGGGGGTCGTTGACGATCGCGCGGGCGATGGCCACGCGCTGGCGCTCGCCGCCGGAGAGTTCATTGGAGCGATGGGTGGCGCGGGCGGCGAGGCCGACGCGCTCCAGGGCGCGGCGGGCGGGCTCGCGCGTGCTGGCCTGGCGGGCATAGAAGAGCGGCACGCCGACGTTGTCCAGCGCGCTGACGCGGTTGATGAGATTGAAGGTCTGGAAGACGAAACCGATCTGGCGGTTGCGGATGTGGGCGAGCTGGCGGTCGGAGAGGGCGCTGATATCGCGGCCGTCGAAAATGATGCGTCCGGCACTGGGGCGGTCCAGACAGCCGACGAGGTGCATGAGGGTGCTCTTGCCGCTGCCGGAGGCGCCGGTGATGGCGACGAACTCGCCGCGCTGGATCTCCAGGTCGACCCCGTCGAGCGCGTGCACGACGGAGGTGCCCATCTGGTAATGCTTGGTCAGACCCTGGAGTTCAATCAGTGCCACGAGCGTCCTGCTCCACTGGTGTTAACGATCGCGTTCGTCCTGGTCTACCGGCAGCTTGGTATATACGCTCAAGCCCGGTTTGAGCTGGAAGTCGCCGAGGACCTCAGTTACCTGCGTGAACTCGCCATCCGTGATGCCAAAGCGGCAGGCGACGAACTTGCGGCCCCATTTCTCGTTGGAGCCCGGTTCGGGATCAACTACGACCCAGACGCCGCGCTGGCCCTGGTAGTTCCGGACGGCTTCGCTGGGTACGCGCAGGGCGTTGGGGGCGCTCTCGATGGTGAACTCGACCTGGGCCTGGGCGCCCAGCGGCAGCTTGCGGACATTCTCGTCCGTGACCGCGACATGCACGTCATACTGGATGATCGCCGAGCCTTGGCTGAGCTTGCCTTGGGGCTCGACCCGCTCAATCACCCCTTCGAAGGTCTCCTCGGGAAACGCATCCACCGTGAGGGTCACGCGGCCGGAGCGGCGGGCCAGCTCGTCAGCCCCGCTGGCGACGGCCTGCCGCAGGCCGGGCATCTCGGGCAGGGCGGTGATTGGGGAGATGTTCAGCACGCGGCCGTAGTCGGACTCGTCCACGCGCGTGATGACCTTCTTTTGCGAGACGTCGGCCAGATACATCACCACGGTGCCGCCAGTGAGCGAGGTTGTGCCGGACTGAATGACCTCGCTAATTTTGACGCGCACGTTAGTGACGAGGGCGTCGTACTTCGACCGGATGGTCGTCTCGTCCAGGCGTTCCTCGGCGGTTGCCAGGTTGGTTTCGGCGATGTCGACCGCGGCCTGCTGCAGCAGCACGTTCTGCTCGGCCTCGCGCAGGGTAGCGTGGGCGCCGGCGAGCTGGGCCTTGGCGCGCTGGTGACTGGCCAAGTTGGAGTTGTGCCGGGCGCGGGCGTTGACCAGCTCCTGTTCGCTGTAGAGCCCCTCGGCGCGTTGCTCCATGAACCCCAGGACCTTGCGGAGCTCGAAATCACTGATTTCGCACTGGGCCTCCCACTGGGCGATTTCGGCTTCGAGGCCAAGGATGTTGGCCTGGGCGCGGTCGACCGCGGCGAGGGCCTGGGCACGCAGGGCCTGGGCGCGCGTCAACTCGGCGGCGGCGGCGTCGCGGCGGCGCTGCTCGTCGTCGCGCTTGAGCTCGATGAGCGTGTCGCCCTCGCGGACGAAGGTGCCCTCGACGACGTGCACGCGGGTGACTTCGCCGGAGGCCAGCGACTTGACTTCGATGCGTTTGTCGGGCTCGATGAGGCCGGCGGCAGTGATAGGGACGTTGATGTCGCCGCGGGTGACGGTAGCGAATCTGGGTTCATACCAGGCCGGCGTGAAGCGATACCAGGTGCGCAAGTAGTACCAGGTAGCGCCGATAGCCGCGGCGACGATGATGACGATGATCCACTTTTTCATGACGCCGTCCTCTGCCGGGCGTGGAAGCAGGCGGATGCACTACGTTCGGGCGCGCCACAGCCGGGACCGCTGCCCGGTTGGGACGGCGGTCGGGGCTGCGTCGGCGCTGTGCGTATTCGCACGACCGCGTGGCCGACCAAGCTTGCAGACCTCACTTCCTGGACGCGTACGGCTCGCATTTCAGCCCGAAGGCCCGGGCCACGGGCTCGTTGGTGATCTTGCCGTAAGCCATGTTGATGCCGGCTGCCAGACCCGGATCAGCCGCGGCCGCCGCCTCAAAGCCGTGGTCGGCCAGGGTTACCAAGTAGGAGATCGTCGCGTTAGTAAGCGCGATCGTGCTGGTGCGCGAGACGGCGCCCGGCATGTTGGCGACGCCGTAGTGCACGACGCCATCGACGATGTAGGTCGGGTCATCGTGCGTGGTGGGCTTGGTGGTTTCGCAGCAGCCGCCCTGGTCGACGCCGACGTCCACGATCACTGCGCCGGGCTGCATCAGCTTGAGGTACTCGCGGGGGACGAGCATCGGACAGCGCGCCCCGGGAATGAGGACGGCGCCGATTACCAGGTCGGCCTTGGCCAGGTGCTCGCGAATGGCGACCGGTGTGCTGTAGATCGTGGATACATTGGCCGGCATAACCTCGTCGAGGTAGCGCAGGCGGTAGAGATCGATGTCCATCAACTGGACGTTGGCCCCGAGGCCGGCGGCGAGGCGGGCGGCGCAGGTGCCGACGATGCCGCCACCCAGCACCACCACGTTAGCCGGCTCGACACCCGGGACGCCCCCCAGCAGTATGCCGCGGCCCATCATGGGGCGTTCGAGGTACTTGGCGCCCTCCTGGATGCTCATCTTGCCGGCCACCTCGCTCATGGGTGCCAGCAGCGGCAGGCGGCCGCGCGCATCCGTGACGGTTTCGTAGGCGATGGCGACGCAGCCGGAGTCACGCACGCCCTCGGTCAGGGTGCGATCCGCGGCGAAATGGAAGTAGGTGAAGAGTACCTGTCCGGAACGGATCCTCTTGATCTCGGGCGTCAACGGCTCCTTGACTTTGCAGAGGAGTTCAGCACGTTGCCAGACCTCGTCCGCGGTCGCGACGATCTCGGCCCCCAAGGCCTGATAATCCTCATCCGGGAAGCCGGAGCCGACTCCGGCGCCTTGCTCTATCAGGACGGTGTGCCCGGCGCGTCTGAGCTGCTCGACACCCGCCGGAACCACTGAAACTCTGTACTCATGGGGCTTAATCTCTTTCGGAACGCCGATGATCATCCGGCAACTCCTGCGTGGGTGGAACTCGGTCGATAAACATGCCGGCGCAGAATCCTGCCACCGACAGCGAAACCTAGAGGTTAAGGGTGCGGCGGACAGTTTTCAAGCGAGCGGCAGCGGGGTTGGGACGGCCCGGCGCCGCCCACGGTGCGCGCCGGCGCAACGCTTGCCGGGAGCGCCGGCGGCCGGCGTGGGGCGTCATGGTCGGCGTGCTCCTGTTGCTGCTGGCAACCTCTGGCTGTGCGCGCAGAACCGTGTCGCGTGAGATCGACTTTCGTGACTTACTGGACGCACAACCGCACAGACCGCAGGGGGCCGCACGTTTCGTTATCAGCGATCCCACTGCCCTCGGTCCACTCTACAGCCCACTGGGTAAGCGCATGGGTCTCGTCCAGGTGCGCGACGAGGCGGAGTGGGAGCAGCTTCGGCTGGCCGTGCCGCAGATTGGGGAGTGTCCGGATCTGCGGGGCGGAATCGTGGCAGGCCTGGTGTGCCCGGCCGGGACATCGTTATCCGGGCAGTGGCCGTTCGCCTGGGATGCGATCCGCGTCTACCGGGGGGCCGGCCTGATCGAAGCCGAATTCAACGGTGGCAGCTACCTGCCGGACAGCACGACCTATCTGGAAGCGGTCCAGGTCGAGGGCCTCAGCGCGGTGCTGGTGGTGGCGGTGGACGGGATCCACTACTTGCCGCAGTGAACGGCAGAATCGGCATCATCGTCTGCGGGGACAGAGCTTGACATATCTAGATATAGGGCCCACGATGTTGCCGTCAGGGAACGTACGGTCGGCCAACTGTTGCCGGCGGGCCACGTGAACGATGCTCTGAGGCAACGCCCGTCTTGATTCTGCATGGCGACAGCGGTGCCGGCGGCGCTTTGCACATCCGGACAGAACATTCGGAGGAGAAGGAGTCGGCAGCGTGCCAGTGCTCGAAGCCAGTTCAGGGGACGCTCAGAAGACCGCTGGCCCGGTGGCGCTTGCCGGGCGCATTCTGGTTGTAGATGACGACCACATCGTGCTAGACACGCTGGTTCGGATGCTGGAACCGGCGGGGAACACTGTGATTGCGACCGACTCGGCGGTTGCGGCGTTGCAGGAGCTCGAGCGCTCGCCGGTGGATGTTGTAGTTGTGGATGTGCGTTTGCGGGACGGTGACGGTCTGACTGTGCTGAGGGCGGTCAGGCAGCGTTGGCCTGATGTGCCGGTGATCGTGATTTCCGGATACGGGACGATCGAGTCAGCGGTGCAGGCGATGAAGATCGGGGCATTTGATTACGTGCCCAAGCCGTTTCGCGCTGAGCGGCTGCGGTACGTGCTGCAGGAGGCGATCCAGCAGCGGGCGCGGGAGCGCGCCGCACGCACCCTGGCGCGCCGGCCCGACAACGCGTTCAATCCCTGCAACGTTGTGGGTGAAACGTACCAGATGCAGCGTGTGTTCGACCTGGTGGAGGCAGTGGCCGACTCGACGGCCACGCTTCTGATCCATGGTGAGACGGGCACCGGGAAATCCCTGATCGCCCGCGTGGTCCATCAGCTCAGTCAGCGGCGTGAGCGACCCTTCGTTGAGGTTAGTTGCGGGGCGATTCCGGAGACGCTGCTGGCGTCTGAACTGTTCGGCCACACGCGCGGAGCCTTCACCGGCGCGGTGCGGGACAAGGACGGCAAGTTCCGCGCTGCCGAGGGGGGCACGATCCTGTTGGACGAAATCGCCTGTGCATCTGCGAGCCTGCAGATGAAGCTGCTGCGGGTATTGCAGGAGAAGCAGTTCGAGCCGCTGGGCTCCAACCGCACACTGACGGCGGACGTCCGCGTCATTCTGGCGACGAACGTGGCCCTCCAGGAGGAGGTCAAGGCGGGGCGCTTCCGCGAGGATTTGTACTACCGCGTCAACGTCGTGAACATCGAGCTACCGCCGCTACGTGAGCGGCTTTCGGATATTCCGCTGTTGGCCGAGCACTTCTTCCGCCTCTATGCGCAGCGCTCTGCGAAGCCTTTGCGCGGCTTCACCGAGGAGGCGCTTGAGTGCATGCAGCGCTACAATTGGCCGGGCAACATCCGCGAATTGGCGAACAGCGTAGAGCGCGCCGTCGTGCTCACGCGACACGAGCTTATCAGGCCCGAGGACCTGCCGCCGCAGATCGCCAGCGCCAATAACGGGCTAGGGGCGGCTTGCGTGGCCGCCCGCCCGCGCTCGAGTTCCACACTCAAGGAGGCATTGGCGGATCCGGAGCGGCAGATATTGCTGGACGCGCTGGAGGCGAATGGCTGGAACCGGTCACGGACGGCGGCGGCGCTGAGCATCAACCGCACGACGCTCTATAAGAAGATGAAGCGCTTCAGAATACGACATCCCGAGGGGGAAATGGTCGGCAATCAGGATGTAAACCACTGATACAGAAGCGCTAGTGGTTCTCGGACAGTCGGCGTAACCGATGGCGGCGCTGTGTTTGCGTCGGCCGCGTTCGCTGTGGCAAAAAAATAGGCCCGTGGGTGCGGGCCTTGGGAGAGAGGAGGAGGAGTTCTCATTCAACTTATAGGCGGGCTCGTGAGCGGATTTCTACTGAAGGCCCGCAAAAAAATTCGCTGGCGCGCGCTTCTCGCGTAAATAGCGATATTTGCAGTCGTTAACGCAATCGGGCGCAAGGGGGCCAGGTCCACTCAGCGTGGGCCCAACAGTGAGGAAGACACAATGCGGCTTGTAGCGATCGGCGTTCTGGGCGTCATTGGCATCCTGGCGTGCGCCCGCGGCGCAATGGCGCTGGCGGGGCTGGACGAACGGCGACCGACCGACGCGGCGGCAAGCCCGGGGGCGTCTGTGCGTGAAGGCCGCGCGCCGGACGCGCGATTGGGCGATTCGCTGAGGCTGCCGGAGCCCGCAACGGGAGGACGCGTCTCGGTTGAAGAGGCCATTCACCTTCGCCGGTCGGTTCGGCAGTTCACTGATCAGCAGTTGTCGCCGGCGCAGATCGGGCAACTGTGCTGGGCGGGGCAGGGCATTACCGACCAGGCTTCGGGGCATCGCGCGGCTCCCTCGGCCGGGGCCACGTTCCCTGTCGAGCTGTACGTGGTCAGCGCCCGTGGCGTCCACCATTACCAGCCGGCTGAGCATGTGCTGCAACGGCACTTGGGAGAGGACGTGCGAGCGGCCCTGCAAGAGGCGGCGCTGGGGCAGGAGGCGGTAGGGCAGGCGCCGGTTTGCGTGGTGATTGCGGCGACGGTTGAGAGGACGGCTCGGCGGTACGGCGAGCGGGCGGAGCGCTACTGCATGATTGAGGCCGGCCACGTTGCGCAGAACATTCTGCTGCAGGCCGCGGCGCTGGGGCTAGCCGGCGTGCCAGTCGGAGCCTACGAAGACGAACAGGTTTCCCGCGTGCTGAAGTTGCCTGGCGACCAGAAGGTGGTCTACCTCCTGCCGCTGGGGCAACCGCGCAGGTAGTAATCCTGGCGAAACTCGCCGCGGAATCCGGCGACGTTGCGGGCCACGCAGATCTGCTGGGCCGCGGACAGGCCGTCGATTGCTGGACGGGTGGTCGCGGTGGTTATAGGATCTTGAGTGTGGACTGTCGGTGCGCGTCTGCTGTTTGCAGGTGCACGGTGAGTGAGAGGCCGGTCATGGAGCATTTTGCGCGGCTGGGCGTCTATTTGGCTGGGTGGCCGGACGACAGGGGCTCGGCTGAGCCTGCGTCGGGGGTCCTTGCCCGGGCCGACCTGGACGCAATCCGCGCCGTGGCGCAGGAGTTCAGACCTGCGCTGGCTGTCGAGGTCCGGGGGGTGAAGCTGAGTCAATATCGATGTTTCGTTGGGCCGCGAGCGGCCTAGCGCAGCACCCGGAAAGGGGTAACCGCCGCGATGTCTGCGCAGAACCCTTCGCCCACACGCTTGGAATCGCCTTGGCATACGTGGCCGCTGCCGGATGTTCTGGCGGAGGTTGATGCCGCTGAGTCCGGTCTGAGCGAGACGGAAGCGGCGGCCCGGCTGGAGCGGTTTGGTCCGAACCAGTTGCCGCAGCAGGCTGGACCGACAGTGTGGCAGATTCTGCTGCGGCAGTTTAAGAGTCCGCTGATCTACATTCTGGCCATCGCGGCGGTGGTTTCGATAGCAATTGGGGAGCATGTGGACGCCGCTTTCATCGCGGCGGTCCTGGCGCTGAATGCGGTGATCGGCGGCTACCAGGAATGGCGGGCGGAGCAGGGTAGCCGGGCGCTGCAGAAGCTTTTGCGCATCCGGGCGGCGGTCGTGCGTGACGGCGAGACGCGCGAGCTCGACGCGGAAGAGGTTGTGCCGGGGGACATCGTGTGGCTGGAGTCGGGCAATCGCGTGCCGGCGGACTTGCGGCTGCTGACGTCACAGGGGTTGGAAATTGATGAGTCGCTGCTGACGGGGGAGTCGGTAGCGGTGCAGAAGGATGCGGGCTGGTCGGGTGCGGAAAACACGTCGATGGGCGACCGGCTGAATATGGCGTTTGGCGGGGCGACGGTGATTCGCGGTCGGGGGCGCGGCGTGGTGGTGGCCACGGGGAATGAGACGGTGGTCGGGCAGTTGGCCCGGGATGTGCTGACGGCCGTGGGCGGCAAGGCGCCGCTGGTCGCGCGGATGGAGCGGTTCACGCACGCGATTGCGGTGGGCATTCTGGCGGCGGTACTGGTGGTGGGCGTGTTGGGCGTGGCCGTGCGCGGCTACGAGCTGACGGATATGTTCATGTTCTCCGTCGCCCTGGCCGTGTCAGCGATTCCGGAGGGGCTGCCGGTGGCGATGACGGTGGCGCTGGCGATAGCGACGACGCGGATGGCGCGGCGCGGCGTGATCGTGCGGCGGCTGGCGGCGGTGGAGGGGCTGGGCAGTTGCACGATGATTGCCAGCGACAAGACCGGCACGCTGACGTGCAACGAGCTTACGGTGCGTGAGGTGCGGCTGGCGGACGAGCGCGTGTTCGAGGTGACGGGCGAGGGCTTCGCGCCGGTCGGTGAGGTGCGCGCCGACGGCCGGGCGGTGAAGGCCGGCGAGGATAACACGCTGGGCGACCTGGCGCTCGTCGGCGCTTTGTGCAACGAGGCCGATCTTCACGAGCGGGAGGGGGCGTGGGTGTGGCGCGGCGACCCGACTGACGTTGCCCTGTTGGCGCTGGCGCACAAGCTGGGGCGTGATCCGCTGGCCGCGCAGCGCGAGCATGAGCAGGTGGCGGAAATACCGTTTGAGTCGGAGCGGCAGTTTGCGGCCTCGTATCGCCGCAGCGGTGCGGACGTGCGCGTCTTCGCCAAGGGGGCCCCGGAACGGATCCTGGAGATGTGTGACTGGTCGGAGGGAGCGGACCAGCGGGCGGCTTTGTCGGGGCTGGCGGAACGGATGGCGGAGCGCGGTTTCCGGGTACTGGGTATGGCGGCCGGGGCCGTGGAATCGGTGGATCCGCAGAATGTGCCGGAGCGGCCGGCGGGATTGCGGTTTCTGGGGCTCGTCGGAATGATCGATCCGTTGCGGCCGGGGGTGCCGGAGGCGGTCGCGGCCTGCCAGAGCGCGGGGATCGCGGTGCGCATGATCACCGGGGATCACCCGGTGACGGCCTTGGCGATAGCGCGCGACCTGGGCATGGCGACTGATGCGCGACAGGTCGTCAGCGGGGGGGACTTGGCGGAGCAGGCGCCGGAGAAGTTGCCGGAGATAGTGCGGGAGACGCGCGTGTTCGCCCGCGTGGCGCCGCGCCAGAAGCTGGAGTTGGTGGGGGCGGCCCAGGCGGCCGGGCACTACGTCGCGGTCACGGGCGACGGCGTTAACGACGCTCCGGCGCTGCGCAAGGCGAACATCGGCGTGGCGATGGGTAAGGCGGGCACCGACGTGGCCCGCGAGGCGGCGGAACTGGTCATTACGGACGACAATTTCGCGACGATTGTGGCGGGTGTCGAGGAGGGCCGCATCGCGTACGCCAACGTGCGCAAGGTGATTTACCTGCTGATCTCGACCGGCGTAGCGGAAGTGCTGTTGCTGGGGGCCGCGTTGCTGTTGGGCATGCCGTTGCCGTTGCTGCCGGTGCAGATTTTGTGGCTGAATCTGGTGACGAACGGGATACAGGATGTGGCTCTGGCGTTCGAGCCGGGCGAGGGGGATGCGCTGCGCCGCAAGCCGCGCCCGCCGCGCGAACGGGTTTTCAACCGGCTGATGCTGGAGCGCACGCTGGTGGGGGCGGTGGTGATGGCCGGGCTGGCGTTTTCGCTGTTTTACTGGCTGACCGAGGTCGCGGGCATGGCGGAGTATTCCGCCCGCAACCTGTTATTCATGATGATGGTCCTGCTGGAGAACGTGCACGTATTCAACAGCCGGTCGGAGACGAAGTCCGCATTCGGCCTGTCGCCGCTGCGCAACCCGTTCCTGATCGGCGGTGTGCTCCTGGCGCAACTGCTGCACATTAGCATGTTGTACCTACCGCTGGGGCAGAAGGTGCTGAGCACCGAGCCGGTGACGATACACCAGTGGCTGCTGCTTCTACTGCTGGCGCTGGTGCTGCTGGTGGCGATGGAGCTGCACAAGGCGGTGTGGTACGTGCGGACCCAAGCGCAGCGCACATGATGCGTTGCGGCAGGGCGCGGCCGGGCCGCGCCCGGCGTGCAACGTTTCGCGCGCGAAACTAGACTATCAGCCGGTGGGCGCGGTCGGCGAGTCGTCGAGACGGATGCCAGAAGGAGCCGAACATGGCCGAACGACATATCTGCGTGACGGTGCGTGACATGGAACGCCTGGGGCGCGTGTTGCTGGAGGCCATCTGTGATGAGCCGGATCTTGAGTCGCTGCGCGCCTTGGACCAGGAGCTCGATCGGGCCGAGGCGGTGCGGCCGGAGGATGTCCCGCCGGACGTGATCACGATGAACTCGAAGGTGCGCATGACGGACTTGGAGACCGGCGGGCAGCGGGAGGTGACGCTGGTCTATCCGGACCGGGCCACTGCCGAGGACCACGTATCGATTCTGAGCCCGTTGGGCACGGCGTTGCTGGGGTATCGGGTTGGCGACGAGATCGAGTGGGGCGCGGGCGACAGCCGGGTTCATGTGCGGATTGATGAGATGCTCTACCAGCCGGAGTCCGCGGGCAACTACAGCCTGTGAACGGCGGGCGCCGGGCGGAATGGCATGTCGGACGCGCGCAAGACCAGGGCGGAGCTGCTTGCAGAGGTGCGTGAACTGCGCGCCCGGCTGGCGGAGTCGCGGGTCGTTCCGGCGGATGCCGGCGGCGCGGCGTCTGACTCGCAGGAGCACTTCCGCGCGGTCGCGGATTACACCTATGACCTGGAGTCCTGGGTTGGCCCGGACGGGCGGCTGTTGTGGGTGAATCCGGCAGTCGAGAGGCTGACGGGCTATTCCGTGGCCGAGTGTCTGGCGATGCACGACTATCCGCTGCCGCTGGTGCACCCGGCCGACCAGGTGGAGATTGTGCGGGTGTGGGAGGGGGCACTGGCGGGCTCGAGTGGCAACGACGTTCCGTTTCGGCTGCGCTGCAAGGATGGTCGGTTGCGCTGGGTGGCCGTCTCGTGGCAGCCGATTCACAGTTCCAGCGGCGCCTGCCTGGGACACCGTTCCAGTATTCGCGACATCAGTGATCGGAAGCAGGTTGAGGATGCGTTGCGAGCGCAGCGGGCGCTGTTGGACAAGATCATCACCCACATTCCCTGCGGGGTGTACTGGAAGGATCGCGAACTGCGCTACCGTGGCTGCAACGCGGAGTTTGCGCGGGCGGCGGGCGTGCCGCAGCCGGCCGACATTGTGGGCAGGACGGACTTCGAGCTGGCCTGGGAGCGGGCCCAGGCGGAGTGGTTCCGCAGTTGCGATGAGCGCGTGCTGACCTCCGGGGAGGCGCTGCTGAACATCGAGGAGGCCGAGCGGCAGGCCGATGGGCGGGTGGCGTTGCTGCTGACCAGCAAGGTACCGCTCCGGGATGCAGAGGGGCAGGTCTGCGGCGTATTGGGGATCGACACGGACATCAGTGAACTCAAGGCCGCGGAAGCGGAGTTGCGTCGGGCACGCGATGAGCTGGAGCTGCGCGTCCAGGAGCGCACGGCGGAACTGGCGCTGGCCAACGAGCGGCTGCACGAGGAGATCGCGGAGCGCGTCCAGGCCGAGGATGAGGCTCGTCAGCACCACGCCGCGCTCATGCACATGGCCCGGCTGAGCACCGTGGGTGAGCTGACGGCCCAGCTCGCGCACGAGCTGAACCAGCCGCTGTGCACGATCGTCGGTAACGCCCAGACGGCGCAGCGACTGCTGGCGCAACAGCCGCCGGACTTGGTCGAGCTGCGCGCGGCGCTGGCCGATATCGCGGCGGATGGGAACCGCGCCGCGGAGATCATCCACCGGTTGCGTGATTTCCTGCGGTTGCAGCAACCCGAGCCGGTCGTGTTGAACGTCGAGCGCATGATCGCCGACATCGCTGCGCTGGTTGAGGCGGATGCGCGCCGGCACGATGCCCGGGTTGATTTCGAGATCAGCGCGCGCCTGCCGGCCGTGCGGGGTGACCCGATCCAGTTCCAGCAGGTGATTCTGAACCTGGCACGGAATGGTCTGGAGGCGATGCTGGGGCTGCCGGCCGGCGCGCGGGTGTTGACGCTGCGGGCCTGTCCGGATGACAGTGGGGGCGTGGTCATCAGCGTCAGTGATTGTGGTTCCGGGCTCGCGGATGCGGTGGCGGCCCGCATCTTCGAGCCTTTCTTTACGACCAAGCCGAGCGGCCTGGGCATGGGCCTGGTCATCAGCCGCTCTATCGCGGAGGCGTACGGCGGGCGTTTGTGGTTGAGCCACAACACGGGTTCGGGCGCGACATTCTGCCTGGGGCTGCCGGGGGCGACGCGGGAGGACACGGCGTGATGGATACGGGTGGGGCGGGGTTGGTTTTTGTGGTGGACGATGACGCCGGCGTGCGCCAGATGATCAGCCGCATGGTCCGCTCGGTGGGGCTGGAGGTGGAGATCTATGCGTCCGTGCAGGAGTTCCTGGACGGGTACGACCGCCGCCGGACGGGCTGCCTGGTGCTGGACGTGCGCATGCCGGGGTTGAGTGGTCTGGACTTGCAGGAACGGCTGGCGGCGCTGGGGGCGCCGCTGCCGATCATCTTCATCACGGGGCATGGCGACATCGCGATGGGGGTGCGCGCCATGAAGCGGGGCGCGGTGGATTTTCTGGAGAAGCCCTTTCAGGACCAGGTGTTGCTGGACGCGATTCACGCGGCCCTGGCGCGCGCGGCCGAATGGCGGCGGGCCGCGGCGGCGCGCGACGAGGCCCGGCAGCGGCTGGCGACGCTGACGCCGCGCGAGCGTGAGGTGCTGGCCCTAGTGGTGGCGGGCAAGTTGAACAAGCAGATTGCCGCGGAGCTGGGCACTGCGGAGCAGACCATCAAGATGCACCGCAGCCGACTGATGCACAAGGCGGGGGTTGATTCGCTGCCGGCGCTGGTGCGCCTGGCACAGCTTGCGGGGGTGAGTGCCGAACCGCCCGCTTGAGCGCGGTCGCGGACGACGGCGCTGAGGCGGAGGCATACCTAGGTATGCCAAGCCCGGCACGAAGGTTCACTTCCATGGTTACGCCGCGCGGCTACCTTTCATGTAGTCAGACGCTTGGATCATCGCGTTCGTAAGGGACGCTGCTGACCGGCTGGCGGTGCGGAGTTGCGCCGCGGGCGGCCGCCATGGTGCGCGGCAGCAGCCGGTGGCCGGCCGCGTTGAGCGCAGGAGTAGGACACCCATGCAGAAAGACGACTTCGGCAACCTGGCGGAGTGGGGGCGCGTACTCAACCAGTTGGCCCAGTTGACGCGTGACGGGACTATTGACGAACACCAGGCGGGGTTGGTGCGGTTGTTGCACTACCAGGACAACTGGCGCTTGCGGGAGGCGGCGCTGGAGGCCATCCGGCACGTGCGGCGGCCCGGCGAGCCGCTCGTGACGGCGGTGCTCGAGCTGATGACCGACGAGCACTTGTATCACGAGCTGCGCGTGCTGGCGGCCGAGGCGCTGGCGAGCCTGGTGGCGGCCGGACGCGCGGTGGGCGCCGGGCGCAACCGCGAGTTGGAGCAGGCGGTGCTGACGCAGATGCATGCGTTGCTGGATGCCCCGCATCCGCCCGTTCTGCACCAGGCCGTGCGACGCATTCTACCGACGATTGAGTAACAGCGACGGGCGGCGCGCCACGACTGCGGGTCGCGTGCGACGTCGCCATCGGAAGGATGAGGACCCCATGATTATTGGCATACCCAAAGAGATTCTGCCCGAGGAGCGGCGGGTGGCCGCCCTGCCGGAGACGGTCCGGAAGTACGTCGAGATGGGCTTCGAGGTGATTGTCGAGTCGGCGGCCGGGCGCGGCGTGTTTCGCAGCGACGATGAGTACGTTGCGGCCGGCGCGCGGATCGTGCCGGACGCTGCCAGCCTGTTTCAGCAGGCCGACGTCGTGCTGAAAGTCAAGCAGCCTTACTTCAATGAGCAGCTCGGGCGCCACGAGGTCGAGTTGCTGCGCGAAGGCACGATCCTGGTCACGTTCTTGCACCCGGCCGCGCCGCCCAATCACGATATGATTCGCAAGCTGCGCGACCGCAACATCACCGCCTTAACGATGGACGGCATCCCGCGCACTTCGCGCGCCCAGACCATGGATGCCTTGACCTCCATGAGCACGGTGACCGGGTATAAGTCGGTCCTGATTGCCGCCAGCCACTTCCCGCGCTTTGTGCCGATGATCGGTACGGCGATCGGGGCCATCAAGCCGGCGGAGGTGCTGGTGGTGGGCGCCGGAGTGGTGGGCTTGCAGGCGATTGCGACCGCCAAACGGCTGGGCGCCAGCGTGAAGGCCATGGACATCCGCGCGGATGCGCGGCGCGAGGCCGGCAGCCTGAAGGGCACGCAGGTCGTCGGCTTCGAGGTGCCGGACAACCTGGCGCTGGGCGAAGGCGGCTATGCCCGCGCGTTGCCGGAGGAGTGGCTGGCGCGCGAGCGCGACCTGATGAATACGCTGGCACCCAAGATGGACATCATCATTTTGAGCGCCCTGGTGCCGGGCGAGGTTGCGCCAATTCTGATCACCGAGGAAACCGTGCGCGGCATGCAGCCGGGCTCCGTGATTGTCGACGTGTCCATCGACCAGGGCGGCAACTGCGCCCTGACGCAGGCCGGCCGCGAGGTCGTCGTGCACGACGTATACGTGTGCGGCACGGCCAACATACCCGGCTCGGTGGCGGTCGATGCCAGTTGGCTGTACGCGCACAACATGCTGCACTACATCGAGAACCTCTTCCGGAACGGGCCGGGCAGCCTCAACCTGGACGATGACATTGTGCAGCACTCCCTCGTTACCCGCGCCGGCCGCATCGTCCACCAGGGCGCGCTCAAGGCAATGGGCGCGGCCTGAGCAGACGGGCGGCATTGGCACTGAGGACGTGACATGTATGACCTGCTGTTGATGCTGGTGATCTTCGCTCTGGCGTTCGGCATCGGCTATGTGCTGATCTCGCGCGTGCCGCAGATGCTGCACACGCCGCTGATGTCCATGACCAACGCCATCTCGGCCGTGACGATTCTCGGGGCGCTGCTGCTGTTCTCCGTGGAGACCACCGCGGCCGAGAAGGTGCTCGGGGCCGTCGCGATAATCACCGCCATGTTCAACGTGGTTGGCGGCTTCGTTATCACCGATCGGATGCTCGGCATGTTTCGCAAGAAGGACACGGCGGTTTAGGCGCGCCTGACACGCAGGCCGGCCGCCCGCGCGGTCGGCCGGAGAGCTGGTATGACGGCACTGTTGGTTGACCTGGGAGTCATTCTGGTCCTCATCGCGGGCATCGCGCAGTTCCGCACGCCGCGCGGCGCCCGCCACGGCAACCTGACCGCGGCTGCCGCCCTGTTGATCGCCGTGGTGGTCGTGCTGTACCGCCACCAAGTGCTGAACGTGCCCCTGGTGGTCATCGTCGCGCTGCTGGGGAGCAGTGTGGGGGCCTGGATCGCCGCCCGGGTCAACATGATCCAGATCCCGGCGATGGTGGCGTTCCAGCACGGGGCGGGCGGGGTGGCCGCCTTCCTGGTTTCCTTTGTCGAACTGACGCGCCACACCGCCGTTCCGCCGGCGCGCACGGCCGAGGTTGCCGCATTGCTTGGCCTGGTGGTCGGTGCGGCGACCTTCAGCGGCAGCATGATCGCCAGCGGCAAGCTGGCCAATCGGCTGCGCCAGACGCCGACGATCCTGCCCGGCCACAACTGGCTGCTGGTGGCCAACCTGGCGGTCATGGTCGTGCTGGCGGTTTGGGCCGGCGTCAGCGGCAGCGCCGGCGTCATGCTGGCGGCGTCGCTGGCCCTGATCGTCTGCGCTATAGTCCTGGGCGTGGTCTTCTCCATCCGCATCGGCGGTGCGGACATGCCTGTGCTGATCTCCTTCCTGAACGCGACCGCCGGGCTGGCGGCCGCTTTCTGCGGGATTGCGATTGGCAACCGGCTGCTCATCGCCTGCGGTGCCACGGTGGCCGCGTCGGGCTCGATTCTGACGCACGTGATGTGCCAAGCAATGAATCGCGGGTTGGTGGGCGTGTTTGCCGGTCTGCGGCCGCATGTTGACCGCGGCCGGCCGGCCGTCAGGGCAAGCGCGACCGCGCCGGCCGCTGCCGTCGCGGAACCCGTCGATCCGTCGGCCCAAGCGGCGGCTGCGCTCCGAGGGGCGCAGCGCGTCATCATCATCCCTGGTTACGGTATGGCGCTGGCGGAAGCCTCTGAGGAAGTCGTGCGGCTTGGCGAGCGCCTGACCGAGCTTGGCAAGGACGTCCGGTTCGCCATTCATCCGGTGGCCGGGCGCATGCCGGGACACATGCACGTCCTGTTGGCCGAGGCGGATGTCGATTACGGTCAGCTTCGCGAATTGAAGGACGTGAACGACCAGTTCGCCGAAACCGATGTCGCTCTGATCGTCGGCGCGTGCGACGTCGTGAATCCGGCGGCCATCGCGGACGCCAACACCCCGATTTCCGGCATGCCGATCCTGCGCGCCGATGAGGCGCGACAGGTCATTGTCTGCAACCTCGACGAGCGTCCGGGCTACTCGGGTGTGCCGAACCCGCTCTACCAGAACCCGAAGACGATCCTGCTGTTCGGCGATGCCGCCGAGACGGTCAGTGCGTTGCGGCGCAACCTGGAGACCAGCGCCGATGGCGCCCCGGGAGATTCCGCACCCGTAGATGAGCAGCTTGCCAAGCTATCGACGCGGGGCGCTAACCTGCTCAGCGCAGCGCAGCGCGTCATCATCATCCCAGGTTATGGCATGGCGCTGGCGGAAGCCTCCGAGGAAGTCGTGCGGCTTGGCGAGCGCCTGACCGAGCTTGGCAAGGACGTCCTGTTCGCCATTCATCCGGTGGCCGGGCGCATGCCGGGACACATGCACGTCCTACTGGCTGAGGCGGATGTCGATTACGGCCGGCTGCGCGAACTGAAGGACGTGAACGACCAGTTTACACAAACGGATGTCGCCCTGATCGTCGGGGCGTGCGACGTCGTGAATCCCGCGGCCATCGCGGACGCCAACACCCCGATTTCCGGCATGCCGATCCTGCGCGCTGACGAGGCGCGGCACATTATCGTCTGCAACCTCGATGAGCGTCCGGGCTACTCGGGTGTGCCGAACCCCCTCTACCAGAACCCGAAGACGATCCTGCTGTTCGGCGATGCCGCCGAGACGGTCAGCGCGCTGCGGCGCGACTTGGAGAACACTTCCAATGGCGCCACGGGACACTCCGCGACCACGCGGGCGGCCGGCGGGTCGGCGTAAGACACGGGTAACGGCGGCCACGTCATCAAAGAGCACGCGTTTGCGGACGCCGCGCCTGGAGGCGGTCCTGCGGGCGATCGACCTGCTGGATGAGGAGGAACTGCGGTACCTGCCCCTGGCGCTGGGGGACAAGCTCAAGGCGCTGGACCGGGCCCGCGCCATGGCACTGAAGCAGCACATCGGCGCGCGCTGTGACGTCCTCTGGCCGGGGGAGGCGGAGCTTTTCGACGCGACGTTGGTGGGCGTAGATGAGGACGCCGGCGTGGCGCAGGTAACCATGGCACGCGACGGCCCGATCTGGAATGTCCCGCCGTACACGGTGCGGACCTGAAGGCCGGTGTCGGCCCGGTGGGGCGCTCGATGGGGGCGACGTTTCACAAGTACCGTTTGCGTTTGGTTTTACGCGCGGCGCACTCCTCACGCTGACATGAACGACGCGCTCGCGCGAGGTGGCCGGCAGAGCCATGGCGGCCAGCGACCGGACCGGCCACGCGCGTTGTCCGTCGCGACGCCGCGGCAGCGCAAGCCGGCTCGGCTGCTTATGGTCGGCGCCACGGCGGCGTCGCGTTAGAATCAGCTCAGGTACCGATCGATGCTGATGGGCTGCGACCGTACGCACATTCGTCCGTGATCATTCAGGGCCCAATGAGCCAATGGACCGCAGATAATCTGCCGCTGTTCAACAAGGTCCTGCTCGAGCTGCAATCGTTGTGCAATCGCTCGTGCTTCTTCTGTCCGCGCACGGGCGACGCCAGCGGCAAGCGCTTCGATTCGACCGGCACCGCGGTCAGGCAGGGCATGCCGACCGAGCACGCCCTGGCCATAATGGATCAGCTCGTGGCGCTGGGCTATCACGGCTGGATCGCCTTTCACCACCTGAGCGAGCCATTCCTCGATCCACGCATCCTCGACATGGCCCGCGCCGCGCGGCAGCGCGGACTGCGGCCGTACGAGCACACGAACGGCGACGTGCTGCGCCGGCGGCCGGATTTGTGCGAACAGGTGGTGAAGCTGTTCGATTATGTGTGCGTGGGATTGTACGACTACACTACGCCCGCCGAGCTGGAAGCAGACAAGGCTTTCTGGCGCGCGCGGCTGCCCGGGATCCCCGTGCTGTTCAGCGAGGTCGGCGCGGTGTATCCGCGTTCGTTTGTGAGCTTTGATGAGCGGATGGTGCGGACGCAACAGACCTACCCGTGCGGGGCGTGCAGCCGGCCGCTGGAACGGTTGCTCGTGCATTATGATGGGAGTGTCGGGCTCTGTTGCGACGACATGCACGCCGAGTTTGGCCTGGGCAACGCATTCGCGCAGCCGATCCGCGACATCTGGTTTTCCGAGCGGCATGTGGACTTAATCAACGCCTTGAGCGCCGGGCAGCGCCGTCAATTCCGCTTATGTCGGGAGTGTCCCCTGCCGCCGACGCAGCGCGTCGTGCCGTTGCCGAGTGTTTCGGGGTTGGAGTTTCAAACGCTGAGATTTGAGGGCGAGGAAGAGCGATTTCGCGATCCGCGCGTGGGTGGGGCGCGGCTGGTGCGTGTGTTCCCGGAGGGGGAAGGGGTCGCTTGTGAGGTCGCGGCGGGCGAGGATTCCGAGGACCGTCATTACGGCGGCATTCGTTTCCCGACGACGCAGCCGGCGGCGTTGCGGTTCGAGATGGGCTTCGCGAATCCGGCTGCGGTGGAGGGGGTCTGGGTGGACGGCCTCGACGCCAAGCGCACGCGGGTGTGGCGCTGGCAGTGGCGGCCGACCCG
>CAZYGM010000033.1:0-21539 GCA_964647015.1 uncultured Planctomycetales bacterium
GAGGAGGCCAATCGCATCGGCTGTGAACCGGGCCGCGGCTGCCTGCAACGGAACCACCACCTCGCGGTCACTCAGCGCAGCACCGGAGCGGATCTTTGACAACTGAATAAAGAGGCCCCGGGCAGCCGTACGCCTCCGCAGCGCCGTGCCATCGGCCCCGCGACACAATGGTGTCCGACCAAGCCGACACGCGACGAGCCAAGCCTCGCCGACCGCGCGAACGAGCCCCGTCCGGCTGCTAACAGCCGAATCAACCTCCGCCCACCCCGTGCCGCGTGCGTGCGTCGCCTCGGGCCGACCGGCGCCATTCTCGTTCCACCGCCGGCCCTCCGAGAACGTGCGCGTGCCAGTACGGCAAGGTCCGATTACAATGCCTGCGCCCCCAAGGAGGTGCAGCGTGAAGATCGTACGCGAGCCGCGTGTTTACCTGGTCGGCCGGCAGCAGGTTGACGCCGCCGCGCTGGACGAGTTTCTGCGGGACCACGAGCTGAGCTGGACCACCGATACGGAGGTCGGCGCCGAGGTGCTGTGCGAGGCGGCCGGCCGGCTGTGCTACATGTCCTTCGGCCAAGGCCGGCGGACCAACGCCGAGTACCTCGACAACATCCTCTCCAGCGCGCACGGGTCGGTGCTCGAGCACGCCGTCTGGAACGTGCTGATCACCGGCGTGTCACGCTCGTTCACGCACGAGCTCGTGCGGCACCGGGCCGGCTTCGGCTACTCGCAGCTTTCGCAGCGCTACGTCGATGAGAGTACGGCGGACTTCGTGGAGCCGGATTGCATCGCGGCGGACGCGGAGCTGCACGCCATCTGGCAGGCGGCCGTGGAGCAGGCGCACGCGGCCTATTGCCGGCTCGTGGACGCGCTGCAAGAGCGCTTCAAGGACGAGCCGGACCGGACGTTGCGACGCAAGCTAGCCCGCCAGGCGGCCCGCAGCGTGCTACCCAACGCAACCGAGACCAAGATTTTCGTGACCGGTAACGGACGGGCCTGGCGGCACTTCATTGAGATGCGCGCCAACGAGCATGCCGAAGTCGAGATTCGGCGGGTGGCCGTTCAGATTCTGCGGCTGCTGCAGGCGGAGTCGCCGGCCCTGTTCGGGGACTACGAGCTCGCGCGCCTGCCGGACGGCAGCGAGGTGGTGCGCACGCAGTACCGCAAAGTCTGACCGGGCGGGCAAGGAGGCGGCCGGTGAACGCTACAAGCCGATGGTTGAACCTGGCAACGGCCGTGCTGGTAGTCGGGCTGACGCTGGCGGTGCCGGCCGGAGCCGAGCTGGCCGACGTGTACCTGAAGAACGGCTTGGCGCTGCGCGGTGAAGTCCAGTTGACCGAAACTGAAGTCGTGCTGCGTAACGTGCTTGGCGAGGTGCGCATTCCGCGCGCGGCGGTGGCCCGCGTGGTGGCGGTGGGAGCCGCGCCGCCACCAGTGCCGCCGCAGCCGGCGGACGTACCCACGACCGAGACATTGCCTGCTCCGGAAGACAAGGACGCGGAGGCGCACGAAGGGGCTGAGGCCGAAGTTGAGGCCGACGCCGACGCGCCGGCGACCGAGTTGCCGCTGCCGTTGCTGTCGGCCCTGGATATCCAGCGTGTGCGCATGTCGGAGCTGCGGCTGGACGGGCCGGCCGAGAACGTACGCGTCGATTTCGGCAGCGCCGCGGCGCACGACCGCCTTGTGGGCGAAGTCCTGGAGCGGCTGCGGCAGGACCCGGATCTTGACGCGCTTTGGCGCACGAAGTTGCTGGAAGGCACGCCGGCTGAGCAGTTGCAGGTTATCGCGGCCCTGACCGGCACGGAGTATTGCGGCCGCGTGCAGATCGGGAGTGATCCGGAAGTGCTGGCGACCTTTCGGCAGCGCATCTGGCCGCTGGTTCAGCAGAGCTGCGGCCGCCTGGGATGCCACAGCGGTCCAAGGGCCCACGTGTTTCGCCTGCCGACCAGCGCGCAGCGCAATGACAGCATGTACACGGCCTTCGTGATTCTGAACTCCCTGGAAACGGTGCACGGGCCGCTAATCAACCGTGACGATCCGGAAGGCAGCCCGCTGGTCAGCTACATGCTGCCGAGCGACGCCACGACGCGGCCGCACGGGCCGGTGCCGGGCAAGCGACGAGTTACCGCGGTGCTGCCCAATCGGCGCGTGCCCGGGTACGACGCGCTGGTCGAGTGGATCGATTCGTTGCGGACGCCATACCGGGGCTACGGTCTGGATTACCGGGTTCCGCAGGCAGGGGACACGCGACCGCGCTGAGCGGTTCATCGGCGGGGACGGCGGCCGGCCGGCAGTTATTGCGCTACCGTGATATTTCCGGGCGTGCCGGCCGGCGCGACCCATAAATCATGATCTGCCGTGCCACAAGGCAGCTTGAATTGTGGTCCGGGCGCACGTTCGGGCGGGGGTTGGCAGATGCGATTGTCTTTCGATATTCGCGTGGTATGGTTTAGGTGAGAGCAGGGCGGTATGGACAGAGACTACTTCACCATCCTGGGGCTGAGTCCCGGGCGCTATAATCCCGGCCAGGTGACGCAGCGCTTCGAAGCCGAGCGGGTGCGCCTGTTGGCCCAGCTTGGCCGGCCGGCCACACACGCGACGGCGCGGCGGGGGCTCGACGAGCTGCACTTGGCGTATGCCACGTTGCGCGATCCGCGCACGCAGGCGCAGTACCTGCGGACCCGCACGGACGGCTGCGATGATGTTGCACGACTGCGGCAACTGATCGCGGCCTCGCTGGAGGATGGCTTGCTGCGCTACTCACGTCGTCAGGATATTCTGGCAGAGGCGCGCCGCGTGGGGTTCTCCGACTTCCAGACGCAACTGCTGATCGCGCAGGTGCAGTTCGGCGACGAGCAACTCGACATAATCCGGCCGCGCGCGGGGCGCGCGGCGGCAGGCGGCGCCACACGCGCCTGGGCCAGCTTCGCGGCAGCGGGCGTGCTCGCCCTGGCGCTGTTCCTGGCGATGATTCGCTGGCTGGGGAACTGACGACGACCACACATTCCCAAGGTGCTTGCCGCTTCTGAACGCGCCCCAGGCGCACCCTATCCGGGCACGTGGAAAATCACGCGCATGAACTGGAATTGGAGGAAATTGAAGGCGAAGTGCGCGCTGATCACGACCCACAGGCTGCGGGTGAAGACGAAGGAAAGCGCGAGCACGACTGACACGCCCAGCACCTGGAACACACCTGCGAGCCCCTGGTCGATGTGCAAGGCGGCGAAGACCAGCGAGGAGATCAGCACGGCCGACCACCAGTGCCCGGTCAGACGGCGCAGGTACGGCAGCAGCAGGCCGCGGAACAGGATCTCCTCGTGCGCCGCCACGGGAATCAGCAGCAGCAGGGCGCGCCGCCAGTCGTGGATCGGCAGCAGCTCGATCATGCGCGTGCGCTCAAGCACGTCCTTCAGCATGTCGGGGTATAGCCGCAGTACGGCACCGATCATTACGACCGTGCACATCAGCCACAAGTAGATCGCCGCGATGGTGACCAGCGCCGAGCCGAGCTGCAGCAGCGGCTGGACGCCGCGCAGGCCGAAAGCCGCGCCGGGCAGTCGCCGCGCCAGCAGGAAGTAGGCCATCAGTCCGGCGGCCAGGGCCCAGTCAAACCACTTGTCGATCGTCAGCAGCTCCCCGTGCGGCAAGGGGACGTCCCCGAAATCCTGCCCAGTCGTGAATCTCACGAGCAGGACCGTGACCAGGTTCAAGGCGCCCGGCAGCAGCAGCGCCACCAGCACTACCAGGCCCAGATCGAGCGCGGCTGCCCGCCGTGTCAGCATGGGCAGCTCCAGGGGCGACGGCGGCCGCTCGGCCGTCAGGACGGGCCGCGCGGTGATCAGTGGCGTGACCGGTCGGGCCGGCGTGGCCGGGCCGGTCGTCGGCTCGTGCGGGTTGTTGCGCTCGGTCGTCATGTACCTGCCCAGCGTGACGGCAGTTGTCGCGGGGCCGCTGCTTGGCCTGCGCCGGCGGTGATGAAAAGCGGCCCCGCCGATTGGCGCGGCGCAGGGCGTAAGCATAATAGGGCGCGGGGCTGATGGGAGCCTGCCGCGGCGGCTTTGTTGCGAAATCGCTGCCGGAGGCGAACGCGGCTGGCTGGACACGCGGTGCTTGCATGAAGCGATATTCGGGTGAATCAGTAGGCCCCCGCGGCGGCGTCCGGGCCGGTGCGCAAGGTACACGGGGCTGGCGCTGGACGACCGCCGGAGCGCTCGTCTCAGGCCCGGTGCGCTGTCGCCGGGGGCAATGGTACCTGGCGCGCGGCAAGCCGGCCGGCCCGGATACCCCGGGGAGGGTTGACGTCCTGATGCGCTTCATTTACGCCGACCAGACCTACACCGAGCACTGCCTCAGCCTGCACTCACGGTACGGGGCGGCCAAGGGGGAAGACTTGCTGGGCTGGGTGCGCGTGCCGGACGACGCCACACACCTGCAATTGCGGTTGGCGCCGACGGAGCCGGCTGGGCAACTGGCCGAGGTAGTGTTTCACCACGTGTCCGAACGGGACCCGAAATGTCACCCGCTGGCCAACGTGCCACGCTGGCGCACCTACCAGCCCCCGTTTGCTTTGCGGCGGGTAGTCTTGCCGCCCAGTTTGGAAGGGCTGGCGCCGTTGCTTGCCGGCCAGACTGTGGAGATTCTCCGGCCGCGCTCCGCCCGCCAGTTAATCACGGCCGCCCGCGGGGCTGCCTGCGTGCTGGATCCGGCCTGGGTGCGTTCGCTGCGTTGGAGCTGGCGCGACCTGGAGCGGCTGGCGGAGAACTCATGGGTGTTGGCGGATCTGGAGACCGTGGCGCGCCTGCTGCGTGGGGCCGCCGGGGAGCGGTTCGAGGTCAAGGTGCGCTGGTCGCCGCACGGCATCATGTCGGCCCGCGTCGAGTATGCCGACGTGCCGACGCGCGGCTTCGCTCTTCAGGACGTGTTTCCGTATGGGGGGGTTATCGGTGACGGCGCATTCGCCGTGCGCGTCCTGGTGGCAAGTCGCGCCTGGCGGCGCTACGCCGACGCCATCGGCTTCGCCACGCTGTTGGCCAGCGAGACGCCCGATCCGGATGAGTGCGGCGACGTGCTCTCGGCGGCGTATCCGGTCGGCGGCGGCGAGCTGATCGCGACGGACGTGCCCTGGCTCGCGGCGGGAGCGTTTGGGCGGCCGCTGGCGCCACGGTTAGCGCGGCATGTTCTGCGGATGCACCTGGGGGCGGCGCTGCCCGACGATGTGCAATACTGGAACCGCTGGGACGATTCCCAGATCGTCGTGCGGGATATCTCCGATCTGGCACGCCGTTATCCGCCGCTGCAGGCGGTGCGCTGGGCGGCGCCCAATGGAGACTCCGTAGCGCTGGGCGTGGCTTTGCCGGGGCCCGCTGGGGCCGGTTGCGACCGGGCGCTGCTGCTGCGCGCGGGCCGGATTGACAACCTGGGCCGCCACCCGGGCCTGCCGCCGGAGCCGCTGGTGATATTCATGAAGATGCTGGCGCGCGAGGCCCGTGAGCACACGGCCTGGGCCCGGCGCTACCTGGGGCGTCTGACTGTGGTCTGGCAGTTTGACAGCGCGGCAGGGCTGCGCTACGCGGCGAACTACGTTTCGGCGGCTACGGTAACTGCCCCGGCGGCGCAGACAGTGCGGCTGACGCGGGCGGCGGAGATCGAGCCGGCAGGGGGCCAGGCGCGGGTCGAGGTCTTTGCCGACGATGAGGGCCTGTTTGGCGATGGTGCCGTGGAGTATCAGGGTCGTCTGAGCCGGCGACTGCGCGGGCTCATTGAGCGCGCGGCGGCGAGTGACTGAGCGCGGTGCGGGCGTTGGCCGGCGCGTGTTTGCCAGCGTGGCCGGAAGATGCTACAAAGCGTGTCCGTTTACCCGCTGGGAAGCCCGGCTTGCGCGGGCGGCGCCCGATCAGTGTCTTCCGGTGAAGATTGAAGGTGGCCAGAGTGCGTGACCTGGGGAATGCCTGTGTTGTCGGCCTGCAGTGGGGCGACGAGGGCAAGGGCAAGATAGTCGATCTGCTCGTGCAGCAGTTCGACGTGGTGGTGCGCTTCGCCGGCGGTGCCAACGCCGGGCATACGGTCGTAGCGGGTGGCGAAAAGTTCGCGCTACACCAGCTTCCCAGCGGCATTCTGCGGCCCGGCGTTCTGAACGTGATCGGCGGGGGGACGGTGGTGGATCCCGGCGCGCTGCTCGGCGAGATGCAGTCGCTGGGTGACCGGGGGGTCACGATCGGTGAGAACCTGCGCATCAGTGATCGCGCCCACCTGGTCTTCCCCTGGCACCGGCGGGAAGACGTGGCGGCCGAGCGCGTGGCCCAGGTGGCTGACAAGCTGGGGACGACGGCCCGCGGCATCGGCCCGTGCTATGCGGACAAGGTGGCCCGCCGCGGGGCGATCCGCGTTTGCGACCTCTACCGGCCGGCGGCGCTGCGGGCGCGCGTGGCACAGGTGGCGGCCTACAAGAGCGCGCTGTTTCGGGCCGTGTTCGAACGGCCCGAGACTTTTGACTCGGGCGCCATCGCGGATGAGTACCTAGCTTTCGCGGAGCAACTGCGGCCGTTCGTGTGCGACACGACGGCGTTGCTCAGCCGGGTTCTGGTCGAAGGTCGGCGCGTGCTATTCGAGGGCGCGCAGGGCTGCCTGCTGGACGTTGACCACGGCACGTATCCATTCGTAACCAGTTCGAATGCGGTCGGTTTCGGCGTCGGGGCCGGCGTGCCCGCGTCGGCGGTGAATTCCCTGATCGGCGTGCTCAAGGCCTACACCACGCGCGTCGGTTCCGGGCCGTTTCCGACGGAGCTGCTGGACGCGACCGGCGACACGATCCGCGAGCGCGGCGGCGAATACGGGACGACGACCGGGCGGCCGCGGCGCTGCGGCTGGTTTGACGCCGTGGCGGCGACCCACGCCGTCCGCGTCAGCGGCCCGACCGAATTGGCGCTGCTGCACCTGGATACGCTGTCCGGTCTCTCGGAAGTGCGGGTCTGCGTGGCGTATCGCAGCGGCGCGGACTTACTGACCGACTTCCCGGCCGACGCGCAAACGCTGAGTGAGGTCAGGCCGGTCTATGAGACGCTGCCCGGCTGGTCGGAAGACGTCAGCGCTTGTCGCCGTCTGCAGGAGTTGCCGGCCAACGCGCGCAGCTATCTTGAGTTCATCAGCGGGCGGCTGGGGGTGCCCGTGCGGATCATCGGCGTCGGGCCGGAGCGCGACCAGATCATAATGGCGGACGCATAGCGGCGATGGGCGAGAAGTCAAGGTTGGATCCGCGCGAGGTGGTGGGGGTTCCGGCTGAGTCCCTGCCCCGACATGTCGCTATCATCATGGATGGCAACGGTCGCTGGGCCGCGGCGCGCGGTCTGCCGCGCCTGGTCGGCCACCAGCATGGCGCTAAGGTCGTGCGTGCCCTGGTGGAGCATTGCGCCCGCCTGGGCATCAAGTACCTCACCCTGTACAGCTTCTCTTTGGAGAACTGGCGGCGGCCGCGGGCGGAGGTTGACGGCCTGATGGCCCTGTACGTCGAATACCTGGTGGGCAAGCGCCAGGAGTTGATGGACAGCGGCGTGCGGCTGGTTCAGGTGGGTCGGCGGGCCGGGTTGCCGCCGGAGGTGGTGCGGGAGCTGGATGAGACCGAAGCCCTGACGCGCGATAATCAAGAGATTACGCTGTGCCTGGCGCTCAACTATGGCGCCCGGGCCGAGTTGGTTGACAGTGTGCGCAGCCTGGCCGAGCGCGTCTGGCGGCATGAGTTGTCCCCCGCCGCCATCGATGAACAGAGTATTGCGGCCGGGCTCTATACGGCCGGTTTGCCGGATCCGGACATGGTCATCCGCACCGCAGGCGAAATGCGTCTGAGCAACTTCCTGCTTTGGCAGATCAGCTATGCGGAGTTGTACGTTACGCCGGTGCTGTGGCCGGATTTTGGCGTGGCGGATATGAACGAAGCCCTCCGCGAATACGCGCGGCGCGACCGCCGTTTCGGGGGTGTCGGAGGCGCGCCGCCGACCCCGCCGGCCCATGAGGCGCCGGCGAACTGAGCGCGTCACGAACCGGAGCGTCCCGGATACGATGTTGCGACTACGACTGATCGTAGGGCTCTCACTGGCGGCGCTGCTCATCGCGCTGCTGCTGGTTGACGCCGGCTTGTCGGCGCGTGTGCCGTCGGGGTGGCAGGGGTCTGGTCTGGGGCCATCTGTAGGACGCTGGCTGAGCAACGGGGCGATTACGACGCTGGTCATTGGCACGCTGGTTTGGCTGGCCGCCCGCGAACTCGTGCAGTTCGCCCGCGGGTTGGATTATCGGCCGGCCGGCGGTTTGGCGCAGGCCGGCGCGCTGCTGCTGGCGGCGTGGCCGTTCCTGGTTTTCAACGTGCCGAGCGCGGCACGTCCGGGTGACGGCGGGATCCTGCTGCTGCTGGGTGTGGTGCTGGCGCTGGCGTTCTGGGTGCAGGCGCAGCGCCACGGCACCGAGCGCGTTATCATCAACGTGGGCAGCACGCTGCTGATTGTGCTGTACCTGGGCGGATTGGCGCATTTCCTGACGCGGCTGCGCATGGAAGTCGGCGGGCCGGCCGGCGTGGCGCTCGTCCTGCTGTCAGTGACCGTCGTCAAGCTCACCGACACGGGGGCGTACTTCACCGGCCGGTTGCTGGGGCGCCACAAGCTCATCGAATGGCTCAGCCCCAAGAAGACCTGGGAAGGTCTGGTCGGCGGCGTGCTCGTAGCCGTCGGCGCCTCAGTGGCACTTGGCGAGGCAGTGCATGTCGCGGGCGTCGTACGTTTTGAGTCACCCTTCGCGGGGCGGCTGGCTCTGCTGGTGGGCTTCGGGGTGCTGATGGCGGTGCTGTCGGTCGCGGGTGACCTGTGCGCCTCGTTGCTCAAACGCGACGCGGCGGTCAAGGATTCCGGGGACACGCTGCCCGGCCTCGGCGGCGTCGTTGACGTCCTGGATTCACCTCTCCTGGCCGCCCCGGCAGCCTGGCTGATCTGGACTCAACTACTGCAACAAGGCATCATCACCCGCGGGCCGGCCTGAGCGGCCCGACGAGCCGTGTGGCAGGGGGGGTGCGGCTTGGTTAATCCACGCGCTCACTCGCCACTTTCAGCGGACGATTCGGCCGCGTCCGGCGTGGCGGCCGCGCCGGCCAGGGCGGTGCGCGAGAGCAGGAAGGCATGCGCCCGGCGGACGTAGGCGGCTATCGACAGGGCCGTGACGATCACCGTCAGCCAGATGCAGACCACGCGCAGCGGCGCAAGCCCCTCCAGTTTCCAGCCGAGCTGGCCGAGAATCAGGCAGACCGTTACAGACTGGATGAACATCTTGAACTTGCCCGCCCAGGCCGCCCCGAAGTCCATGCCGCTGGACTCAGCGTGGGCGCGAATGCCGGAGACCAGTAGCTCGCGCATGATGATCACGATGACCATCCAGGGCTGCACGCTGGTGATCGAGCGTCCTTCATGCATGAAGTTGGCACTGGCAAAGAAGATGAACGCCCCGCAGATCATCACCTTGTCGACGACCGGGTCGATGACGCGCCCAAACGAGGTCTCCTGGTGCAGCCAGCGGGCCACCAGGCCGTCCAGCGCGTCGCCGATCGCCACCGCCAAGCACAGCCAGAAACACACCAGCAGCAGCCAGCGCTGGCTCTCTAGGCTGCCGGCGTCAAATAACGCGAGCAGCAACAGGACCACCAGTGTGAGCAGCAGGCGGCCCAGCGTGATGAGATTAGGGATACTGATTTTCATCCTGCACTTGCGCCAGCTTGTAAGTCAGCCCGCAGTGTAGCACCAGCCGATCGGCTGGGGAAGCAAAGGCCCTGACGCATGCGGCGCGCTGTCGGCAGCGCGTCAGTACACACGTTGTGACTGCCGAATCTCTATCAGGTTGCCGTCCGGGTCGGCGGTCAGGAGCCACTCGTCCGTCGCACCCAAGCCCCGGTAACGCTCGTAGGGTCGGCCATGTTCATTCAGACGCTGGGCGACCTCGGCCAGCGCCGGCGCCAGCAGCGTGAAACGCCGCCGCACCGGGTCAACGGTCGGATCATGCCGGAACTGAAGGTACAGGCCGCACTGTGGATTGCCAACGCCCCAACCGCCGGGAATCTGCTCTGCCGCAGGCCACGCCGGCAGCCCGAGAATCTCGCTGTAGTAATACTGAACCTCGGGCAGGCGGTCGTAGGCAACTTCAGCGCGAACCTCGCGCACGCAATGCACGACGGGCGGGCGCATCCAGCGAATGGCGGTCTCGTCCATGGTCCTGCCCAGCGTAGTCGAACTGCCGGCCGGATTGAAGTCGCGCACGTGCGCCCCGCCGGCAGTCCAAGCCGCTAGCCGCCGTGGGCCATGGCCGTGGCCAGCGCCTGGCGGACCGCCGCCGCCCGGGAAGAGCCGCGCTGCCCCACGGCTCCCATCAGAATGTCGCCGGCCTCGGGGGACAGGTAGCCCAGGTGGCGGTTCAGGGCCAGCCCTTCCAACTCCTCATCCTCGCCGGGTACTTCGCCGTCCTCGAAGCCGCCGAAGAGTGTCAATGACGGGCCGCGGGAGTGATTATCGAGCGTGCCGATGGCCCGGTCCCAGTCGTTCAGCGTGAGTCGGCCGCTGCGCAGGGCACTCTGCAACTCGAGGTACTCGTCAGCCAGCGTGGGCGCCTTGATGACCGTGCCGCCGAAAATGGTCACGAACACGTGCGGCGGTCGCTGCCGCGCGCGCGTATCGCCCGGGCGCATGTCACTGATCTGCCTGGCCAGCGTGGGCCAGCGCAGCTCAGTCGTGCCGAACATCGTGAAGTAGACGCGGCGTTCGGTGGGCAGTTGGCCGCCCTGGCCGCCGAACAGGCATATCCGGATCATGCCGCACCTCGGGTATCGGGAACCGCGGTTCGTCCGCAAGGTATTCGGGTTGGCGACGGGAGTATTCTAGCCAAATCGGGGGGCGGCCGGCCCGGTCACGGGACGGCGATCGCGCTCACTTTGTCGATGACCCGCGGCAGGATGGCCACAAGCTGGTCGATTTCGGCGTCAGTGTTGAAGCGGCTGAGCGAGAAGCGGACTTGCCCGTGGGCGAGCCGCTCGTCGAGGCCCATGGCGCGGAGGACGTGCGAAGGTTGCAGCGAGCCGCTGGAGCACGCCGCGCCCGCCGAGGCGCACACGCCTTCCTCACTCAGCAGCATCAGCAGGGCCTCGCCGCTGACCCCGGGCAGGCACAGACAGGTCGTATTGGGCAGTCGCGGAGCCGCCGCCCCGACGATCAGCGCCTGCGGATAGCGGCGCCGGATTTCATCCTCCAGTCGCTCGCGCCGGCTGCGCATCTCTTCGAGCGGCGCGGTACCCAGCTCACGCGCCAGCTTGCAGGCCGTGCCGAACCCGACGATGCCCGGCGTGTTCAGCGTGCCGGCGCGGCGGCGGCGTTCGTGCGGGCCGCCGAGCAGAGCAGGGCGGAAGGGCGTTCCGCCGCGTATGAAGAGGGCCCCGATGCCCTGCGGGCCGTGCAGCTTGTGCGCACTGAACGAGGCCAAATCTACATCCAGATCAGCCACGTTGACGGACATCTTGCCCAGGGCATTCACTGCGTCCGTGTGGACGAGCGCGCCGCGGGCGTGTGCCAGCCGGGCTATCTCGCGCAGTGGATATATGGCGCCGGTCTCATTGTTAGCCAGCATGACGGATACGAGGGCGGTGTCGTCCCGCAGGCTCGCGGTCAAGTGCTCCAGGTCCAGCCGGCCGTCGCGGTCAACGGGAACCTGTGTGACAGCCACGCCCTCGCGCGCCAACTGTTCGGCCGGCTCCAGGACCGCGTGATGCTCGACCGCCGAGATCACCAAGTGTCGCCGTTCGGGCCGCGCGGCCAGAACCCCGCGCAGGGCGGCGTTGTTCGCCTCCGTGCCGCCGCTGGTGAACACTATCTCGGGCGCGCGGCTGCCGATGAGCTGTGCGAGGTGCGTGCGGGCCGCCTCGACCAGCGCGGCCGCCCGCATGCCCGCATGATGGACGCTGGCCGGGTTGCCGTACTGATCCTGCAGCGGCGCGAGCATGGCGGACGCGACGCGTGGGTCAACCGGCGTGGTGGCGTTGTTGTCGAAGTAAATCACGGGCGCGGGTACTGGCTGGGGATATTGGGGTTCAGCTCCCAGTTCTCGGCGAGCTGTTCCTTGAGCGTCGTGCTGCGAATGGCGTGACCGTCGCTGAACGCGTAGTTGGCGCCGCCGTAATGCCGCTCGTCGATGTAGGCCTCGCCCTCGAGACCGGCGATATGCTCCTTGGGCACGTCGCTGCGGAAGTAGTCGTCCGCCGGGTCGAAGAGCTCCCTGGGCTCCACCAGCGGGTTGGCGTCCATGATGATCGGCAGCCGGTGGTTGACGCGGTCCAGCGCCCCATACGACCAACTCACCTCGTACGCGCGGTAATGACCCGCGTGATTCGTCAGCGGCCGGCCCTCGACGCAGGTCCAGAGTTCGTAACGGTTTCCGGAGTTGCGCATCGCCGGAAAGTACTCTTCGATGGGGTAGGCCTTCTCGTTGTACAGCGACCGGTACAGCGCTTCGGCCCAGCCGTGCAGCGGCACATCCGCCGGGTCGCCGGTCTCGACCTTATATGCCGGATAGGTCAGCGGCGGCAGGCGGAAGCCATAATCCGCCTCGTAAGCCACCAGGCCCTTCATGAACTCCGATAAGCGCGACAGGCACACGGTTGACTTGGCCTGTTGCCGGGCGCGGCCGACCGAGGGCGTGAGTACGGACATCAGCAGCGTTATGATGGAGACTACGACCAGCAGCTCGATGAGCGTAAACGCCTTTTGCTGCAACTGGTTACGTGCTGCGCAGCCTCCGGGTCGGGTTGTGGCGGGTTGGTTGGTCACGGCAAACACTCGTCCTGCACGTGTATTCTAGCCGCCCGCCGTGTTGCTGTCGTGTCTCGTCAGCCGGGCGGCGGCAGTGCAAGGGCTCCAACGGCCGCTCCGGCCCAGAAGCCAAGCAGAAACACGGGCACCGGGCGGCCCTTCAAACTGGACCGCCGGCCCGATCCCGGCGACGATGCAACGGCTGTTGCATGAGGGCAAGGTGCGCACGTGAACGACGCATCAAATTCGCAGACCCCGCCGGTCGAATCGCAGCCGGAGTTCCTGGCCGAGGTCGCCCGGATGACGGGTCGGCTCGAGGCGACCTGCACCTTGGAGGGCCTCGATCGCCTGGCAGAAGCGGGGACTCTGCCGGCCGAGTTCTTCGAGCACTTCAACGCGGCCCTGGAGTGCTACGACCGGCTCATCGATTTCGTTTTGGATTTCAGCGGCGCGGCGCAGCGCGTCTGCTGCCGAAAGGGTTGCTCCAATTGCTGTGTTGATCTGGTGCGCGGCGTGACGACGCCCGAAATCGTCAACATATATCACCATGTCCGCGGTTGGCCCGACGCCCGGCAGCTCTTTGAGTACCACCGCGCCTCGGCTGAGATCTTCATGGATATCCTGCAAGGCATGCTCGCGCCGGGCGAAACCGAGTTCGGCGGCCGCGACCCGCGCGTCGAGCAGGCCCAGATCGAATACAACCGGCGCCTGCGCCCATGCGGCTTTCTCGACCAGGACACGGGCTGTTGCCGGATATACCCGGTGCGGCCGCTGGCCTGCCGCTACTTCTTCAGCCTCGATCCTCCGGAAACCTGCACGCCCGCGCATCCGAAGTACCTGCACCGCGACACAGTCACCGTTCACTTGCCCACCGAGATCCACGCCCTGATTCTGACGCTGGCCCGCAGGCTGGGCTTCCGGCCGCTCGACTACCTGGCGGGGGCGTTCTGCGGCTTCGCGGCCGAAGTCATGCACGCGCGGCCCATCAAGGTCTGGCCGGCCGGCGGCGGCGGGACGTCCTGACAGGCGCGGGCGCGGCGGCGGCCGCAAAGACCGGACCCAGGCCGAGTTCGATCAGCAACTCGTCCTCGCGCGCGTGCATGCGCCGGTATGCGCGCGGGGCATGGTCGTCGTATCCGGCCAAGTGCAGCAGCCCATGCGTAAGGTAAAGGGCCAACTCGGCGCGGGCATGCCGCAGCAAATGCGGCGCGCCCGGCCCCAGTTGCGCGCGGCAACGTCGCCGGGCCACCGCGGCACAAATGACGATCTCCCCGTCGAGCAGGCCGTGGCGGCGGTCCGTGCCCAGATCGAAAGCCAGCACATCGGTAGGCACGGGATCATCCCCGTAGCGCGCGTGCAGCGTGCTCATGGCGCGCTCCCCAACCACCACGACCGACAGTTGTCCCCGGGTGAAACCCTGGGCCGCCGCCACGTGCCGGGCCACCCGGCTCAACAGGGCCTCGGCCCGCCAACTGCTTCGCAGGCGCCAGCAGATAGCAATATCCAGCCCGGCGGACGGTGCCTGCATCGGCAATCTCCTGGGTGTCCCACGTCGGCGCCGCGGTCGTCCGCGGCCCGGCCCGCCTACGACGCCCGCGACTCGCCGTCGCGCTTGTCGTGCGCCTGCTCGGGGTACGCGATCCGCGAGTGATACATCGCACACAGGCTCTTGACGAGGCTGCGCTCGATCATCTCCAGCTCACGGAACGTCAGGTCGCACTCGTCAAACTGCCCGTCCACCAGCCGACGCTGCACGATGCGCGTGACCGTGTCCTCGATGCGGTTGGGCGTCGGCTCCGGCATGGCCCGCACGGCCCCCTCGACGCCGTCACATAGCATCACGACCGCCGCCTCACGCGTCTGCGGCTTCGGCCCCGGATATCGGAAGTGCACGTCCGACACCTCGCGCTCGCCCGGCTTGCGCTGCTGACTCGCCGCGTGGTAGAAGTACTCCACCAGCGTGGTGCCGTGGTGCTCGGCGATGAAGGGGTGCAGGCTGGCGGGCAGGCCGTACTCGCGGGCCATCTCGATGCCGTCCTTGACGTGCCCGATGATGATCAGGTGGCTCATGGCCGGCGAAAGACGGTCGTGCCGGCTTACGCCGAAAGCCTGGTTCTCCGCGAAGTACTCGGGCTTGTTGATCTTGCCAATGTCGTGGTAATAGGAGCCGGCGCGCGCCAGCAGGCCGTGCGCGCCGATCGCCTCCGCCGCCGTCTCCGCCAGCGTGCCCACCAGCAGGCTGTGGTTGTACGTGCCGGGCGCCTCGGCCGCCAGGATGCGCAGCAGCGGCTTGCTGGCGTCGCACCACTCCAGCAGCGACATATCCGTGCTTACCCGGAAAACCCGCTCTATGCCGGGGAGAATGCCTTCGATCACGAAGGCCGCCGCCAGCGTGGCGCCCATGGCCGGCAACGCGTAGTACCGCAGGACGAACTCGAAGGTCTGTCCGCCTACGACGCCGGCCGCCAGCGCGGTGCCCAGTGCCACTACGGCCGCCGCCGCGCCGACCAGCACCGTGCGGCCGCGGCTGCGCACGTCCCGCAAGCCGAATTGCAGCGTCAGCGACACGGCCAGCAGCACGAGGAAGAAGGCGACGCCCTGCCGCGTTGACAGTGTAATCAGCAGTGCCAAGCTGCCCGCCACGGCCGGGTCGGACCGTCGACCATACACAATGGCCAGGACCGCCGCCGCCAGCGCCTGGATCCCGACCGCGTAATACGCGGCGTTAGTAGTCACGTACACGGTCCGCGCCATGCCGAGGGCGGCCAACAGCACCAGTGCAGTGATGATGTGCCGGGTGAAATCGAGGCCCAGAGTCCGCCGGGATTGCGACAGGTAGTACGCCAGGCCCAACGGCACCAACAGCGCCAGCGAGGCGTAGCCCACCCGCGCTTCCAGGCGCCGCCATTGAGCACGACGCGCTGCGGCCCGGTCCCGGACGGCCTGCTCGGCCGCCGGATCAGCCTCCAGGCCCGGCTTAGCCTCCTCGGGTGAAGCTTGACCAGACGCGATCCAGCGCTGGTACTCCTCGTGCTCGAACCGCAGCAGCCGCAGTTCATCGGGGCTGATGGGCCCCGCGTCGGCCAGCGTGCTGCCGCGGCCATACGTATCGAACTGCGTCGGGACCGCCGCGTAGGCCTCCTGGGCCGCCCGCAGCGACCGCTCGGCCGAATAGCGGTATATCGGCCGGGCTTGGCCATCACGCTCGTCCGTGAGCATCGCGGTGATCGAGGCCTGCATGCTGGCCCGCAGGGTCTGCTCGAAGCTGTTCGCCGCCGCCGCCACCACGGTCTCAAGCGCTTCCGCTTGGCTGGAGTGCACCAGTTGGGAGATTGGTACAGGTCGTTCGGCCGGCCCGCGCCGCTCGCCCTCCTGCCGCGGGTCCAGCAGAATCGCATTCATGGCCGTGCGGCGCAGGCTCGGATCGATCGCCTCCACCATCAGAGGGGCCTGGTTGGCGAGCCTGAAAACTGCGTCGGCGACCGCCGCCCCAAACCGCTCCGCGGCCCGCTGCGACTCGCCCGCGTCCGTAAGCGCTGCGATGCGCAGCAGTTCATCCCGCGCGTTCTCGTCCAGACGGATCTTGTTACGTCGGGCCTCCTCCTGGAAGCGGGCCGGATCGGCACTATGGGCGCGCGCCAGGGCAAGTGCACTGGTTAACCGCCCCTGGATATCCTGCAACAGCGATACATCCAGTTCGTAGTAGTTCGGTGCGTTGTCGCGCGCCCGGGCGCGGCGCTCGATGGTCCGAGCTTCGTTCTCCAACCGGAAGTCAAGTCGCGACGTGATACCACGCGGCGAGACTTGGCCAACCCGCAGTTCCAGCACGTCCCCGCCGGCGTTGACCAGCACCGCCGACACCACCGCCGCCCCGATTGCGGACCAGATCGTCACCCAATGCACGCGCCGGGGCAGTCGCTGGTACCAGCGCAGCCCGCGCTCGGCCTTGGAGCGCCGGATGTCCTTGCGACGGGCAGACTGTTTCGTGAAGGGCCACATGATCGCGGTTGCTCAAAACCGCACCCTCATCGGTCGGCATCGGGCGCGTGCGGCTAAACTATTATCGGTCAGTTTCCGGCTCTATCTCGGGAGCGTTCGACGTTCCTGGGGCTGCACGCACGGCATTGTTATGGGACGTTTGTCCCGCGTGCCCGCGTCCGCCCGCGCGGTCGTCGGCATAACGCGCCACCACCTCTTGCACCAGCCGATGGCGGATTATATCCCGCTCGGTGAGCCGCAGAATCGCTATGCCCGGAACGTCGCGCAGCCGCTGAATCGCGTCCACCAGTCCCGACGGCTGTCCGGGCTCCAGGTCAATCTGACTGTCGTCGCCCGTTACGATCATCTTGCTGCGATGTCCCAGCCGCGTGAGGAACATGAGCATCTGCGACGGGGTGCAGTTCTGGGCCTCGTCCAGGATGATCACCGCGTTGTTGAGGGTCCGCCCGCGCATGTAGGCCAGCGGGATCACCTCGATGATGTCATTGACGAGGAAACGCTTAAGCTGGTCGAACGTCATCATGTCGTGCATGGCGTCGAACAGGGGGCGCAAGTAGGGGTTCACCTTCTGCTGGAGGTCGCCCGGCAGGAAGCCCAGCTTTTCCCCCGCCTCGACCGCCGGCCGGACCAGGGCGATGCGGCTGGTCTGGCCGGCCTTGAGCAGGTGGATGGCCACGGCGACCGCGAGGTAGGTCTTGCCGGTGCCGGCCGGTCCGCCGCAGAAGACCAGGTCGTGGCCCAGCATGGCCCGGATATAGGCGCGCTGGCCCTCGGTCTTGGGGGCAATGGCGGTGTGGGGGGTGAAGACCCCGAGGGCATCTGGGGCGCGGGTCGCCGCCTGCCCCTCGGCTTCGCCGATGGCTCGTGTGACGGTGTCCTCGTCGAGGTCGTCCCGGCCCTTCAGCAGTTCCTGGAGGCGTTCGAAGGCCGCGGCGGCCTTGGCGACATTGGGCGGTTCGCCGAGGATGCGCACATTGGCGTTGCGGGCCTGGATGCGTACGTCGAAGGCGTCGCGCAGGCGGCGCAGGTGTGCGTCACCGGCGCCGAACAGCGCGGTGCGCTTCTGCGGTTCTCGAAGGCTGAGCGATAGTTCCATGTTCCGATAGGGTAGTGCCGGGGCCCATCGGTTGGCAACTGTTGTTGTGCCGGGGCGGACCGTTGCGTTCGGCGTGCGGGGCGGTCACAATGCGGCTTGCAAAGTTGACCACGGCCTTTACAATCCCGGCCGGACTGGCGGGTCGGGTGCTGGCGTGGCCCCGGCCGGTATCGCGTGGGACTGGCCACGTTACCGACGGTTTGCTCCAGTGTTGTACGAAGGAGTCCGCTCGTGAGCACCATGACGAAAGTGTTCATCGTCCTGACGGCCGTCCTGTCGATTGCCGCCTCGGTGCTGTTCATCGGTACGACCGCCATGAGCGCAAATTGGAAGGAACTGGCCGAGGTTTACCGGGAGCGGCAACTGGCCGAGTTCGCCCACCGCGTCAATTTCCAGGCCACGATGGAAGCCGCGCTTGCCATGAAGGAAGACGCGTTGCAGGAAGTGCAGATGGCGCTGGACGCGGCCAGCAGCGACAAGCGCAGCCTTACGGCCGAACTGAGCACCGTGCGGACCGAGTTGGCCCGGCAGAGCAACGAGCGCGTCGCGGCGGAGGCCGATCGCAAGAAGGCGCTGGAGATGCTGGATGTCGAAAGCGCACAGCGCACTGCCCTGGCAGAGCAGAATCGCGTGCTGCTCTCGCAAAACATCGACCTGCAGACCCGCAATACGCGGCTGAACAGTCGCGTCCTCGAACTTACGGCCAACAACACCATCCTGGCGGATCAGGCCCGCAACTTGCGCGAGAAGCTGCACGCGGCCGAACAGCAGGTGGTCGAGTTGCAGCAGGCCCAGCTCGCCGCCCGTCGTCCGGCGCCGGCGCTGGCGGCCGTGACCAGTGTGCAACCGCTCAGTCCGCCGGTCGCCGGACCGATCAGCGGCGAGGTTATGGCGGTCGACGGGAACTACGCCAGCATCAACATCGGTGCCGCCTCGGGCGTTTTGCCGGGCATGGTTTTCATGGTGTACCGCAACAACAGCTACGTGGCCGAGCTGGAGATTGATGGGGTGCGCCCCGAGGAGGCGGGCGGCAAGCTGATGACCGTTCAGCAGGCGGTTCGCGCGGGCGACGCGGTCGTCTACGGTCTCGAGAGCGCGGGCAGCTAGCGCGGAAGGTGGACTGATGGCTCAAGCCGGTTCGGTTACGAGTCGTGGCGCACGGCCCGACGCCGACAGTGACGTGTACACCGTTCTGATGCTCATTGCTTTTCTTTTCGTGCTCACCGCGACGATCTACGTCGGCTATCGCGCGGTTGAGCTGTTCGGCACCATTCTGCCTCCTCCCGGCGGCTAGTGCGGCGCGCCGACGCGGCATACCGCATGGAGGCGGACAAGACCCGGCCCGCGACACGGCGCGCTCGCGGAGTGGGGTCCGTAGCGGTCGGCTCAGGAGGAGTGAACCGTGTTTCTCCGCCGCCTGATGGGCCTGTTCAGCGTTGACATGGGTATTGACCTGGGGACGTGCAACACGCTGGTGTGCGTCCGTGGGGAAGGCATTGTTCTGAACGAGCCGTCCGTCGTGGCGGTGCGGCGCGGCACCAACCAGGTCCTCGATAATGGCAACGCGGTCGGGCTGGTCGCCAAAGAGATGCTCGGCCGGACGCCCGGCAGCATCACGGCCATTCGGCCGCTCAAGGACGGCGTCATCGCCGACTTCGATATCACCGAGGCGATGCTGGGCTACTTCATTCGCAAGGTCCACGGTAACCGCGGCATCGCCCACCCACGCGTCGTGATTGCCATTCCCTCCGGCATTACCGCGGTCGAGAAGCGCGCCGTTTTCAACTCCGCCCAGCGCGCCGGCGCCCGTAGCGTGCACCTGGTGGAGGAGCCGCAGGCGGCCGGCCTCGGTGCCGGGCTGCCGATCCACGAACCGACTGCTTCGATGATCGTCGACGTCGGCGGCGGCACCACTGAGGTCGCGGTCATGAGCCTGTCCGACATCGCCGAGTGTCACTCCTTGCGGGTGGCGGGCGACCAGATGGATGCCGCGATCATCAACTACATGAAGCGCAACTACAACTTGATGATCGGCCTGCAATCGGCCGAGGCGATGAAGATCCAGATCGGCTCGGCGGCTCCGCTGGCGGAAGAGATGAAGATGGAGATCAAGGGGCGGGACATGATCAGCGGCCTGCCGCGCCGCGCCATCGTAACCAGCGAGGAGACGCGCGAGGCCCTTAAGGAGCCGGTCGGGCAGATTATCGAGGCCGTCCTGCGCACGTTGGAGAAGCTTGAGCCCGAGTTGGCGGCCGACCTAGTGGACAACGGCATTTGCGTGTGCGGCGGCGGGGCGCTGCTACGCGGTCTGGATCAGGTACTGGCCAAGGCCTCGGGTCTTGAGGTGCGCGTCGCGGACGACCCGCTTACGTGTGTGGCCCGCGGCACCAGCGAGTTTCTGGACAACCTGGATGCCTGGGGCGACACGATCGAGTCGGATGAGGACGAGTACTAACAGCCCGGGCCACCTGCCCGCAGCCCTCGGCCGGCCGCGATCGGCCTGGCCGGTCGGCGACGCCGCCACAGCCTGGGGGTGGATTGCCTGATGCGTCTGCGCGTGCGCTGGCCCTCCAAGCCCACCACATTTGCCATGCTAATGGTTCTAGCCGCCCTGGCTTCACTGCTCGGGCCGCGCTGGACGAACTGGATCCGGGCACCGTTCCAGATGCTGGCGCTGCCGCAGCACGCACTACTGACCACGGTCTACGGTGTGCGGGACAGCTTCACCACGCCGACCGCCTCGCAACTGACGCCCGCCGAGGTGGCGGCAATGCAGCGCGAGAACGAGCGCTTGCAGAGCCTGGTGCTGCACCAGGAGGCGCGGCTCGCTGATATTGAGCGGGAGGTGGGGCAGTTGACCCGCCTGCGGCATCAGCTTCAGAGCGACTCGACGGCGCTGGTCGTGGCGCCGGTAGTGGGGTTCGACTCCTCGGCCCAGCGTGAGACCATGGTGATTCGGCGTGGTTCCGAGAGTGGCGTTCGGGTTGGGCAGTGGGTGGTGGCCGGGGCGGGTCCGGAGGAGCGGACGCCGGGGGCATCCGGGGCCCAATTGATGCTGGAGCAATGGCTGGTGGGGCGCGTCAGCGCGGTGCATACGCACGTAAGTCGCGTCGTGCTGTGCAGCGACCCGAAGTTCCGCGAGCGGGTGGCCGTGGTCAAAATGGCCCCGGACGGCCGGTTGCTGGCCCAGCCGGAGTCGTACGTGTTGACCGGGCTGGGCCGGGGGGCACTGGTGGTGCGCCAGGCGGATCGGGATTACCACGAACTGGGGTATGAGCGGGTGGCGGTTCCGGCGGCGCCGGACTTGCCGGTGATGCTAACTATTGGCAGGATCGTTGGTTCGGCGCGGATGGCAGAGTCGGCGCTGCACTTCGACTTATCGGTCGAGCCGTGGGGCGATCCGCGCCGGCTGCGCTATGTCTATGTCCTGGCGGTGGGGGGCTGAGGTGGCCGGCCGGCGGCCCGACTAATGGGTCCGTCCGTCCGGGAGGCATCCTTTTTATCCCCGGGGGCTTGACGTTTTAGCATAAGCCGGTATCTTGGCACGACTCGGCTCTAGTGGACGGGAACGACCCGGAGGTCGTGGTTTAGCGGATGGAAATGGACTAATGGCTGGCGAGCGAATTCGAATC
>CAZYGM010000034.1:0-20883 GCA_964647015.1 uncultured Planctomycetales bacterium
TGGGCGAGCTGAATGCCTCGCACATGGGTATATCCGGCGGCCAGCGCCTCGATGAACCTTCCGAGCGCACCGGCTACCTCGGCTGCGACTTCGACCCCGACTACCCCGGCCCCGGCCTCAAGGTCACCACGATCACCCCGCGCAGCCCCGCCACCCGCGCCGAAAGCCGCCTTACGCCCGGCGATATCATCCTCAGCGCCGGCGGCACCGCCGTCGGCCCGGAAGCTTCTCTGGATAGCGCCCTCATCGATTCGATCGGCGAGCAGATCATCCTGAAGATCATCCCCGCCCCCAACCGGGATAAAGAACCGCCAGCCGCCAGCGAGTCCGACGGCACGGCGTCAACCGCCGCCCCCCCGGCCGCGGACAACGCCGCCACCCCAGCGGCCGAACGCGAAATCGTCATCAGGCCGATTTCGTACGGCGAACTGGCTGAGCTGAAGTACGACGAGTGGGTCTACGCCAACCGCGCCTACGTGGAGCAGCAGACCGGCGGCCGCGTCGGCTACACGCACATCCGCCGAATGGTCGAGTCCAGCTTCGAGGTCTTCCAACGCGATCTCTACGCCGCCGCCCATGGCAAGGACGGCCTGATTATCGACGTCCGCAGTAACGGCGGCGGCTGGACCGCCGACTGGATCCTCGCCATCCTCAGCGTGCGCCGCCACGCCTATACCGTGCCGCGCGGCGCCACTGAACGCGGCTATCCCCAGGATCGCCTCATCTTCTACGCCTGGGACAAGCCCGCCACGATGATGTGCGACCAATACAGCTACTCGAACGCCGAGATCATCTCGCACGCGTTCAAAAACCTCGAACGCGGCCCGCTGGTCGGCGAAACGACGTTCGGCGCGGTGATCAGTACCGGTGGCTACCAGCTCATTGACGGCACGCACGTCCGCATGCCGTTCCGCGGCTGGTTCACGCTGCCCGACGGTATCGACATGGAACTCAATGGCGCCGTGCCCGACGTACGCGTCCCGGTCACCCCGGCCGACGAAGCCGCCGGCCGCCGGCCGCAACTCGACGCCGCCATCCGTGCCACCCTGGAGCAGCTCGACAGCGAGACTGAACCGGCCGATACACCCTAAGGGCTCGTGCCGCCCCCGGCGTGCTTATCGTCAGCCATGCGCAACCTGAAGGTCATCAGCTCGTACCTGGCCGCCGCCGCGGCCGGCGCCGGCCTACTGGGGCTGGTGCTCTGGCTGGGCCATGCGCCGCGGAGATTGGCGGCCGACCCTGCAACGCCCGACCCGCACCACGCTGCACCGGACGAATACCGCTGGACCGACCAGCCCGCCCCCGCTTTCCCCCTGCCGCCCTACGCCCGCTTCCTGGCCGGCACGCTGATCGTACTCGACCCCGGACACGGCGGACGGGCTGAGCGTGAGAACTGGAAGCGCGGCCCCACCGGGCTGCGCGAGGCCGAGGTCAACCTGAGCGTGGCGCAATTCCTGCGCGACTTCCTCGTCGCCGCCGGTGCCGAGGTGATCATGACGCGCACCACGGACGTCTATCTCGATCCGGATATCGGGAAGGACAACCGCCAGCGCGCCGCTATCGCCAATGACCATTGCGCCGACCTGCTGCTCTCAATACACCACAACGCGGCCAACAAGCCGGAAGTGAACTACACGGTGCTGTTCTATCACGGCAACGCCGCGGAGAACCCGGCCAGCGTCTGCGCCGCCCGGCACCTGCTCACCGGCCTGAACGACGCGCTGCGGCTGGACGACCACCTGCCGTGCGCCGTGCTGAGCGACCACCGGCTGTTCAACAACGGCCTGGGGCTGCTGCGCGAGGCGCGCGTGCCGGCCGTCTTGTCAGAGGCCTCCTTCCACTCCAACCCACAGGAAGAACAGCGGCTGCGCGACCCGGTCTACAACCGGCGCGAGGCTTACGGCCACTTACTCGGACTGGCCCGCTGGGCCCAGGCCGGCCTGCCGCGGATTCGCCTCGCAAAGCCGAACGACCAGGTCAAGCCGGGCGGCACGTTCGAGATCGAGCTGGACGACGGGCTCAAGTCGCGCGGCGGCTGGGGCAGCGACAGCTTGCACATCTTCCCGGACTCGCTGCGCGTGCACCTGAACGGCCAGAACGTAACCTTCACCACGGACCTCAAGCGCGGCCGCCTGCGCATCAACGCGCCGAAGCGGCTGACCGGCTCGAGCACCTGGCTCTACGTGGACTTCACCAACGTCTTCGGCCAACACGTCATACACCCCTGGCTGGAAATCCCACTCACCGCGTCCCGCCGGTAGCCAACACGTTCGAAACGTCGCCCACCAATTTCCCGTTGAATTCTCCATCGCGGAGCGTTACCCTGAGATTGCCGGGACCGTCAGCGATCCCGCGTGACATAGGTACCAGCGACCGGTGGGGTACTGGCTTGTGGCACCACTTGGCTGACGGTACTTTCTCCAGGGGATCAGGCAATGCGGCACACAACGCGTTTGGCACTTCTCGGGTTGGTCAGCCTGTTTTCTGCCACCAGCTTGGCACAGCAGATCGTCTACGTGAGCGATTCCGGGGGCGACGACGCCTGGGACGGCCTTTGCGAAGAATGGGACGGCGCTACCTGCGGCCCCAAGGCCACGATCCAGGCCGGCATCAACGCCGCCACTGACGGCGACACGGTGTTGGTCGCAGACGGCACGTACACCGGCACCGGCAACAAGAACCTGGACTTCGGCGGCCGGGCGATCACGCTACGCAGCGCCAGCGGCGATCCGGCCAGGTGCGTCATCGACTGCGCGAGCGCAGGTTGCGGCTTCGTCTTCCACAGCGGTGAAACCGCCGCAAGTGTCATCATCGGCATGAAGATCACGGGGGGGCGGGGGTCCTCCGGCGGCGGCCTGTGCTGCTACTCCGGCAGTAGCCCGATGCTCATGAACTGCGTGATCACTGGCAACGCAGCCGTTAACTACGGCGGCGGCGTGTACTGCAGCGGTAGCGCCGGCCCGACCTTCGTCAATTGCGTCATTGCTGGCAACATGGCCGCCGAGGGCGGTGGCATGTATGCGTACGGCGACAGCAACCCCACCCTGGTCAACTGCACGATCGCAGCCAATGTCGCTGTCCTGAGCGGCGGTGGCATTCACTGCTGCGACAGCGACCCCGTACTGACCAATTGCATTCTGTGGGGCAACTCGTTGGAACAGATATACGCACGTTACGCCGCTCCTGTACTCACGTATTGCGACGTCCAGGGCGGCTGGGAAGGCGTGGGCAACATCGACAGCGATCCACTGCTTACCCCGGACGGACACGTGCAGGCCGCTTCCCCCTGCCGCAACGCGGGTGATCCGGCCGGCGACTATGCCGGCCAGACGGATATCGACGGCGAGCCGCGCGTAACGGCCGACCGCGTGGACATCGGGGCCGATGAGTTCCTTGACACGGATGCCGACGGCCTGCCGGACTGGTGGGAAACGCGCTATTTCGGCGCGCCGACGGCGGCCGACCCCGACGATGACCCGGACGAGGACGGCTGGAGCAACCTCGCCGAATACGCGCGCGGCACCGATCCGCTCATGCCGCCTCGAACGTACTACGCCGATCCCGCCGGCGACGACGCCTGGGATGGCTTGTGTCAACAGTGGGACGGCGGCACCTGCGGTCCCAAGGCCACCATCCAGGCCGCCCTTGACGCTACTGTCGCGCATGACGAGGTCGTCCTCGCGGATGGAACCTACACGGGCCCAGGCAACCGGGACCTGGACTTTCGCGGCCGACGCATCACCCTGCGCAGCGCCGGCGACGACCCGGGCGCATGCATCATCGACTGCCAGGGTGAAGGCCGCGGCTTCCACTTTCACAGCGGCGAGACGTCTGACAGTCTTGTCAGCCATCTCACGATCACGAATGGTCTGGCCCAACTCGGTGGCGCCGTGGTCTGCGACTTCGGCAGCCGGCCAACGCTCGACCACTGCGTGCTGACCGGCAACTCGGCCGAGCGGGGCGGCGGCGTTTACTGTCGCCTCGCCAGCCCGACGCTGACCAACTGCTCGATCAGCGACAACGCGGCGTCCCAAGCGGGTGGCGGCGTGTTCTGCGGTCAATACGCCAATCCAACGCTCGTCAGTTGTACGGTCACGGGGAACTCCGGCAGCGGCGTGCACTCCGAGCGCAGCCGTCCAATCCTCGCGGACTGCACCCTCAGCGCCAACTCCAGCAGCGGTATGTACTGCGACCACTATGGTCGGCCGACGCTGACCGGTTGCACAATCGCGGGCAACGCCCGCAGCGGCGTGCACTGCGGCAATTCGAGCAGTCCGACATTGACGCGCTGCACAATCATCGGAAACACATCCTATGGTTACGGCGGGGGCGGCGTATACTGCGATACCGACAGCACCCCAACGCTGAGTTGTTGCACGATTGCCGCAAATGCGGTTCACCTCTATGGGGGTGGCGTGTACTGCCGACCAGACAGCACTACGACGTTGACCAACTGCATGATCATGAACAACACGGCGACCAGCGGAAGTGGCATTCTATGTGACTATGACGCCACCGTCACGGTGAGTGGTTGCACGATCACCGGCAACATTGCCCATTACCGCGGCGGCGGCCTCAAGTGCCATCGTCTGGGGACGGCAACACTGACCAACTGCATTCTGTGGAACAACTCGCCGGACGAGATTGGCGACCCTGATGCCAATCCGGTCCTCACCTACTGCAACGTGCAGGGCGGCTGGGCGGGTACCGGCAACATCGCCAGCGATCCGCTACTCACCTGGGACGGCCATCTGCAGGCGGCTTCGCCCTGCCGCGACGCCGGCGCTCCGGACGGCGACTATGCCGACCAGATGGATATCGACGGCGAGCCCCGCGTTGTCGCGGAGCGCGTTGATATCGGCGCCGATGAGTTCCTGGACACGGATGCCGACGCGCTGCCGGACTGGTGGGAAGCGCGCTATTTCGCCGCGTCAACTGCGGCTGAACCGGTCGCTGACGATGATGCCGACGGCCACACCAACCTGGAGGAGTACGCTGCCGGCACGCACCCACTGCAAGCGCCGCGGACATACTACGTCGACCTGAGCGGCGATGACGGCTGGGACGGCCTGGCACCGGCGTGGGACGGCACGCACGGCCCCCTGGCCACGATCCAGGCCGCCATCGACGCCGCATACTCCGACGACGAGGTCGTGGTCGCCGCCGGCACTTACACCGGTTCCGGCAATCGCAACCTGGACCTCCAAGGCAAGCGCATTACGCTGCAGTGCGCCGGCGGCGACCCGGCCGGGTGCGTCCTTGACTGCGCGGGCGCCGGCCGCGGGTTCTTCATTCACCGTGGTGAGACGGCTGAGTGCGTGATCATCGGCTTCACCGTGACCGGTGGCCTGGCCCCAGACGATCGCGGCGGCGCTGCGTGCTGCCTGGGCAGCCATCCGACGCTGATTAACTGCACTTTCAGGGACAGTGTGAGCAGCTACGGCGGTGCCGGGCTGTATTGCCATTTCGCCAACCCAACCTTGATCGGTTGCGGCCTCCTGGAGAACTCCGTCACCAGAGGCAGCGGCGGTGGGTTGTATGGCTACTGCAGCAGCCCGACCTTGATCGGCTGCGACTGCGCGGGAAACTCCGTTACCAGCAGTGGCGGCGGACTGTATTTCTGGTACGGCGACCCCAGGTTGGAGAGCTGCGTCATCGCGGACAACGTGGCCAAGACTGGCGGCGGACTGTACTGCACAATCAGCAGTCCCATGCTCATGAACTGCACGATCGCCGGGAACACAGCGTCCTCGAACAACAACGGCGGCGGTGGCTTGTTTAGTGACAACGGCGCATATCCCACGCTGCTCAACTGCACCATAGTCGCCAATACCGCCACCCGTGACGGCGGCGCCTTGTACTGCACATCCAGCAGCCCGACGCTCACCAACTGCACAATCACCGGCAACTCGGCCGCCCGCTACGGCGGCGCCGTGCACGGTCGCGACAACTGCGCCGGGATCCTGACCAACTGCATCCTCTGGAACAACAGCGCCCCGGAGGGGCCCGAGATCGCCCTGACCGAGTATTACTACATGCCGGCTACGCTGGCCATCGGCTACTGCGACGTTGCGGGTGGTTCGGATGCTGCGCACGTTGGTTACCACTGCACACTGCTGTGGGGGCCGGGCAACATCGATGCCGATCCGCTGTTCGCGGACGCCAGCGGTCCCGACGGCGAACCGACTACCTGGCAGGACAACGACTACCACCTTGCCCCGGAATCGCCTTGCGTCGACGCCGGTGACCCGGACTACTGTCCAGCCGGACTGACCGACCTGGACGAACAACCACGCCTCATGATCCGAGCGGCGCCGCACGTCGACATGGGTGTGGACGAAGTGCCTGGTACCCCATTCGTCCTGCTCGGTGACCTGAACTGCGATTGCAGCCTGGACGCCTTCGACATCGACCCGTTCTCACTGGCGGTGGCCGATGCCGCCGCCTACCAGGCGACGCATTGGGATTGCAACGTGAGTCTTGCCGACATCAATCAGGACGGCAGCATAAACGCGTTTGACATCGATCCGTTCATCGAATTGCTCACGGTCTCCACGACCGGGGCGTGCTGCCATTCCGACTGGTGCGTTGCCGCGACCGAGCACCTTTGCGCTGCCGCCGGCGGGGCATACCAGGGTGACGGCACGGCGTGCGAGCCGAGCCCCTGCGCCTTCTCGCGGGGCGCCTGCTGTCATCCGGACGGGTCCTGCACGCTGGAAACGGAATACGACTGCCTGCCAGCCGGTGGAGCCCACCAAGGTCCGGCGACGCACTGCGACCCGAATCCCTGCCGCCAACCCGCACACCACTACGTCAACGGCACTACCGGCGACGACGCCTGGGACGGCCTGTGCGAAGAATGGGACGGCGCTACCTGTGGCCCCAAGGCCACGATCCAGGCCGGCATCAACGCCGCCACCGACGGCGACACGGTATTGGTCGCGGACGGCACGTACACCGGCACGGGCAACAAGAACCTGGATTTCGGCGGCAAGGACATCACCGTTCGCTCCGCCAGCGGCGACCCCGCGGCCTGCGTCATCGACTGCCAGACCGATGGGCGCGCATTTCACCTGCATAGCGGTGAAAGCCGCGCGGCGACCATAGACGCGTTCACCATCACCAATGGGCGGCTCTCAGAGGGCGATGGCGGAGGTGTATGTTGTGTCGGCAGCAGCCCGACCATCAGCAACTGCGTCTTCCTGGACATGTACGTCGATGAGGGCTTTGGCGCCGGCATCTACAGCGGCGGTGGTTCGCCGCTCATCGCCGGCTGCCGTTTCGACGGCTGCCGCATTACCTCGACCTACGGAATGATCTTTGCCGGCGCTGGCATCTACTGCACCGGCGGTACGCCGGAAGTCGTCGATAACTTCTTCGTCGGCTGCACCTTCAACGTGTTCTGCACGCACGGCGGCGGCGCGATCGGCTTCGAGGACACGCACATCCTGATTCGTGGCAACGAGATCACCGGTTGCGGCGGGCATGGCGCCGGCGGCGGCATCTGGGGGCGGGATTCGCAGATCAACATCTCGCACAATCGGATCTATCGCTGTGCCGCGTACCACTACGGCGGCGCGATGGCGATGTGGAACTGCGCGGGCAAGCTCACCAATAACGAGATCGTGCTGAACCGCGTCACTGACATGTACGGCGGGGGGATCCGCATCGACGGTGACGACATCGAAATCGCCTTCTCCACCATCGCGTACAACCGGGTTGGCTACGGCTCCGGCGGCGGTGTGTACATCGGTTCGAGCTCGACGGCACTAATCCACCACTCCATCCTCTGGGGGAACCACGCCGACGGCGGGGGCGACCAGCTCTACGCCGCCACACCTGACGACGTAACAGTTCGCTACTGTGACGTGCAGGACGGCTGGGCCGGCGTGGGCAATCTGGACGCCGATCCAAGCTTCGTCGTCGCGCCCAATCCCGGCCCGGATGGGGAATGGGGCACGGCCGATGACGATCCCGGTGACGTACATTTGCGGGCGACGTCACCCTGCGTTGACGCCGGTGACCCGGACTACTGCGCTGCCGGCCAGTACGACATCGACGGGGAGCCGCGGCTGATGACGGTCGTGGCGACGCGCGTCGACATCGGTGCTGACGAGTTGACCGGCGCCCCGCACATCATCCTGGGCGACCTGAACTGTGACTGTGCCGTAAACGCCTTCGACATCGATCCGTTCGTGCTGGCGCTGGTCGATCCGGCCGGCTACGCGGCGGCCTTCCCCGACTGCGACCGCATGCTGGCCGACGTGAACTGCGATGGCTCTGTAAACGCGTTCGACATCGACCCGTTTGTCCAGTGCCTGACCGCCGGCGACTGCTCGCCCTGCCCATAAGGACCAGTGGGCGCGGACATCGTTTCTGGCGTGGTACCCGGTCGCGTCCCGGATACACGCTCGGGCAGGGTTTCGCGCGTGCCCCGCAGCGCCAGCCCGCCAGACTGCCGGCTTAAAGGAAAACGGCCCAGCGCTCGCAAGCGCCGGGCCGTTCTAGCGGCAGAACAGCAAGCAAATTCCCCGGTAGGTGTTCCCCGAGCACTCGGGGACAATTCGATTTGTGCTACTTCCAGGTGTAGGTCGTGAACGGACGGGCCGTCACGGTCGGCGTCGTGGCCACCAGCCAGGTACTGCCCTTGCCGCGCGTCACATCCTTGATGCACGCGCCAAACTTCCGCCGCATCCAGCGGTAGCAGCTCGTCGGCGACGCGGTCTGCCACTGCATGCCGAAGTACCGGCAGAAGTCCCGGTTGGTCCACTTGTAGACGCGGTAGCCGGTGTTGACGTACTTGATCCACTTGTTCGCGGCGTTGGGCGAGAACGGCGTCTTCGTGCCAGCACCCGTGAACTGCGAGTAGATCAGCCGGTACGAGCCCATCCGCCATTCGCACTCGTTGCGCGCGCGCTTGTAGGCCGGCGAGGCCTTCGTGTACGTCATCGTCGTCTTGGTCCGCTTGTTGCCAGTCGTGCTGCGCTGCCAGCTCGTTGTCCGGCTGCGCGATTTACTGTAGCTTCTCGGTGTTGGCATAGCGTTCTCCGTACTCCTTGCTGTTCTCCGTGGCCCTCTGCTATCTCCGAAGGAGGCATTAACCTGTCTATCGGGGCCCGTTCGAACTGAGTTGAGTAATAGTTGGCAAACCACCCCGCCGACTTTAGCGCCGCCAAACATCTTTCCGTAGCACCTTACATCGACACAACCAACACCGCGGCACCTCGCTTCACTAGGCCACCATGTCACAAGTGCAGCTTGGTACGGCAGTTACAGCACGACCGCCCTGGGCCGGGAACCGCCAGCCGGTCCGGTCAGCCGCGCTCTCCGCCCGCCCGCCGACCATTCCCAAAAATGTGTGCGTCGAGCGGCCGCCGCCCCGCCCACCGCCACGCGGGCCGGTCTGACAACCAGCGCGCGCCCGGCCAGTGTCGCGCCGGCTTGGCCACCCCCGCGCTTGGCCGATCCGACGAACCAGCCCATCGCACGCCCAACCCCCGCGCGCATGTGATAACGCCGGCAGCCGTCTCTGGCACCCCACCGACACCGGCCCCGCCCTCGTCCAGCCGCCTACCACCACTGCTTTGCGGCCTGCGACATACTACAATATGCTGCTGATGGCGTTCGCCCCGGCTAGACTTCCAGCGAGCGCCAAGGAGCACTTAATGAACAGGCGTTGCACCAGCGCGCGGCCCGCCCGCGGCCTCCTATTACCCGGGCCCACAAGCCGTATCGCGGCCATCGGCGCCGGCGTCTTGCTCGCCCTGTGGGCGGCCGCCGACGCCCCCAAACACGCGGCCGATCCAGCCGCCGTAATCCCCGTCCGCGGCGTGATCTCCGACGTCCTGCGGGACAGCATCGACCGCCGCATGCAGGCCGCCCTCGCCGACGGCGCCCGCACCCTGATCTTCGAGATCGACACGCCCGGCGGCCTGGTCACCTCCGCCCTGGATATCTGCCGAATCATCAAGAACGTGCCCCCGGACGTCCACACCGTGGCCTGGGTCAACCCGCACGCCTTCTCCGCCGGCGCCATGATCGCCGTCTCCTGCAAACAGATCCTGATGGCCCCCCGCTCATCCATCGGCGACTGCGCGCCGATCATGGCCACGCCCGTCGGCGGCCTCGAAGAGCTGCCACCCGCCGAACGCGCCAAGATCGAAAGCCCCGTCTTGCAGGAGTTCCGCGATTCCGCGATACGAAACGGCTACGACCCCCTGCTGCTGCGGGCCATGGTCACCGTCGGGGAAGAGGTCTGGTGGCTGGAAAACTCGCAGACCGGCGAACGGCGCTTCGTCAACGCCGCCCAGAAGCGCGCGCTCCTGGGAACAGCGGAGTTCTCCTTCGCCGAAGAGCAGCCCGGGCCCTGGCGCCTGGTCGAAACATACGTCCACTCCCAAACCGGCAAGGAGGTCCCCGCCAAGCAGCCAGTCGATTCCGCCGAGGAACTGCTGACCCTGACCCAGGACGAAGCCGTCGCCTACGGCTTGGCCACCGCCATCGTCCCCGATCTCTCCTCCGTCGCCGCTGTACTGGGACTCGCGCTGGCCCCCCGCTATCTCGACATCACCGCCTGGGAACAGTTCGTCATGTGGCTGAACCGTCCCGAGGTGCGCGGCTTCCTGTTCATCATCGTCCTGATCGGCGCTTACATCGAGTTCCAGAACCCCGGCCTGATGCTCCCCGGACTCGCCGCCGGCGTTGCGCTGGTCATCTTCCTGGCCGCGCCCTACGCCGCCGGCCTGGCCGACATCTGGACCTTCGCACTACTGGCCATCGGCCTCATACTGCTGGGTGTCGAGATCTTCGTCATCCCCGGCTTCGGAATCACCGGCTTCCTGGGGCTGGTCCTCATCCTGATCGCCATAATCGGCACGTTCGTGCCGGCGGAGCCCAGCCCGGACCCAGCACGAACACCGTTCTTCAACTGGCCCAGCCTGCCCGCCACCTGGCAAGCCCTGCGCTACGGCTTGATCGTCATGTCCAGCAGCGTCATCGTCGCCATGATGGGAATCCTGCTGCTGATCCGCTACCTGCCCCAGCTCTCCGTCGGCCGCCGCCTGATCCCCGTCAACCCCATCGGACAGGAAATGACCATGCCGGCCAGCCACCCGGACGTGGCCCTGGTCGGCGACATCGGTATCGTGACCGGCGCCCTGCGCCCCGGCGGCCAAGCCCGTTTCGGCCAGGAGATCGTGGACGTACATAGCCAGGGGGAGTATGTTGACGCCGGCCGGCGCGTACAGGTGCTCCGACGCGAGGGCATGAGTATCCTCGTGCGGCCGTTGCCGGAAGAGCCGCCGGCCTAAGTCTGGCTACCCTTCGAACACGAAAGGGATCCTAATGGACACGTTCCTGATCGTCGTGCTCGCCATTATAGCCTTCCTGGGGCTGATACTCTTCGTGTTGGCCGTCAACTTCGGCCGCCTGTGGGTCCTCGCCTTCTCAGCCCGTGCTCAGGTGGGCTGGGGCGAATTGATTGGCATGTGGCTGCGTCGCGTGAACAGCGGAATGATCGTCAACAACAAGATCCGGGCCTGGAAAGCCGGCCTGACGAACATCACCACCGAGGACCTGGAAACACATTACCTGGCCCGCGGCCGCGTCCCCAACGTCGTCGAAGCGCTCATCTCCGCCCAGCGCGCCAACATCCCGTTGGACTACCGCACCGCCTGTGCGATCGACCTGGCCGGACGCGACATCGTCGATGCCGTGCACACCAGCGTGAATCCCAAGGTCATCGACTGCCCGGACCACCGCCAGGGCCGCACCACCATCGACGCCGTCGCCAAGGACGGCATTCAGCTCCGCGCCCGCGCCCGCGTCACCGTCCGCACCAATATCCAGAGATTGGTCGGCGGCGCCACCGAAGAAACCATCATCGCCCGCGTCGGCGAGGGCATCGTCTCCGCCATCGGCTCCGCCGAACGCCACAAGGACGTCCTCGAAAACCCCGACAAAATCTCCAAGGCCGTGCTCCAGAAGGGCCTGGATGCCGGCACGGCGTACGAGATCCTCTCCATCGACATCGCCGACGTCGACGTGGGCGACAACATCGGCGCCCGTCTTCAGGCCGACCAGGCCGAGGCCGACAAGAAGCGCTTCCAAGCCGAGGCCGAGAAACGCCGCGCCATGGCCCTCGCCCTCGAACAGGAAATGCTCGCTCAGGTCCAGGAAAACCGGGCCAAGGTCGTGTTGGCCGAAGCGGAGGTACCCAAGGCCATGGCCGAGGCCTTCCGGGCCGGCAACCTCGGCATCATGGACTACTATCGCATGCGAAACATCCAGGCCGACACCAGCATGCGCGGCAGCATCGCGGGTAGCAACCAGGGCGAGAAGCCTCCGCGGGAATGACGAACCATGCACTTGGCGGCGTTGCCATTGCTGATTGCTCAAGGTGAAGGGTTCGGGGACTTCCCTTGGTTCATCATCGTCCTCGCCTTGGCCAGCGCGCTCGGGGCCCTCTTCAAGAAGAAGGAGCCGAAGACGCCGCCGCCCCGCCATCGTGGTGGTCGTCGCGGCCCGCAGGTCGAACACCCCCACGTGCCGACCACCCCGCCACGGTCGGAACGACCGGCTCCGCCCACCGCGCCGCCACCACGGCCGCGGCCCGCGGAGGCCGGCGGTCGCCCGCCGATCATTGACACCGACGAATATGACCTAACCGGGCGCCGCCGCACTCCGCGCCGCGTTCCACAGGCCCGCGCCGCGGAACCAGCCAAGCCGGTTCCGGCCACATCGGCCCAGCAGATCAGACGGCTGGTCGTGCCCCAACCGGCCGCAACCGCAGACGCGGCTCGCGCGGATGTCACTGCCCGGCTTGAACGCCTGCTGCGCCACCGCGGCGATCTCCAGGCCGGCTTCGTACTGGCCGAGATCCTGGCCCCGCCGCTGGCCCTGCGCGATCAGCACCGAAACGAGCCCTGACAGTCCACCGCTATGGCTGCGGCGGACTGCCAGAAGTGGCCGAATCGGCGTTCTTGACGCCCGGGAGGAGACCGACAGCGATGGTAGACGCCCTGCCCAGTGACGCGCTCCGGTGGCGCTGCGATGCACCGGACTTGCCCTTCGAATCGACGGACGACATCGAGCCGGTAGGCGGCGTCATCGGCCAGGCCGACGCCGTGGAGGCGTTGCACTTCGGGCTCGAAACCGACGCCCCCGGCCAGAACGTCTTCGTGCGCGGCCTCTCCGGCACCGGCCGCATGACGCTGATCAAGAACCAGCTCGAAGAGCTGCGGCCCACGCGCCCGGTGCCGCGCGACCGCTGCTTCGTGCACAACTTCGCCCATCCGGACCGGCCGCGGTTACTCACACTGCCGGCCGGCCGCGGACCGGAGTTCCGCCGCCGGATCGACAAGTTCACCGCCTTCATCCGCGACCATCTTGGGCCGGCGTTGTCGTCGGAGTCCAACAAGGCCCGCCGAGCCGCGCTGGAACGGGAGGCGGAGCAGGAATTCAGCGTCGTCATGGCGCCCTTCAACGAGGCTTTGCAGGCCGCGGGGCTGACGCTGGTCTCCCGCCAGGTTGGGCCGATCACGCAGACGGCCATCCTCCCGCTGGTGGACGGCAAGCCGGTCCGCCCGGACGAGGTCGAGCAACTGCTTGAGCAGGGCGTATTCGACCAGGCACAACTGGCCGCCCTGCAAGTGAAGCAGACCGAGTTCGAGAAGCAACTGAACGAGATCAGCGAGAAGGCCAGTGAGATTCGCCGCAAACACGAGCAGGCCGTGCAGGAACTGCTGGAGGATGGTGCCCGCACGCTGCTCGCCAAGTTCACCGGCGCGATTCAGCGCGACTTCCCCCAGCCCGGCGTGCAGGCCTACCTGGCCGAGATCGTCGAAGACGTCATCTCCAACCGCCTCCCAAACCTGGGCAAGGAAGACGGGGACGACTACACGCTGTACCGCGTGAACGTCGTGCTCGAGCACAAGCGCGAAACCACCTGCCCGATCATGGTGGAGAACACGCCCACGCTGCGCAAGCTGCTCGGGTCCATCGATTACGAGTTCTCGCGAAGCGGCGAGGCCAGCGCCACCCACATGGGCATAACCGCCGGCTCGCTGCTCCGTGCCGACGGCGGCTTCCTGATCCTGGAGGCTCGTGACCTCGTAACCGAACCGGGCGCGTGGCGCGTCCTGGTGCGCACGCTGCGCACCGGCCAGCTCGAAATCGTCCCGCCCGAGCTGGCTTTCCCCTGGGCCGGCCCCTCGCTCAAGCCCGACCCGATCGACGTGCGCGTCAAGGTCATACTGCTGGGCGACTCCGACATGTACTACCTGCTCGACAGTTATGACCCGGACTTCCCCCAGCTCTTCAAGGTGCTGGCCGACTTCGACGCCACCATGCCCCGCGACCAGCAGGGCATCGTGCACTACGCCGGCGTACTCGCCCGGATAGTCAAGGAAGAACGGCTGCTGCCGTTTGAGCGCAGCGGCGTGCTGGCCCTGGTCGAGCATGGCGCCCGGATCGCCGCCCGCCGCGGCAAGCTTACCGCCCGCTTCGGCCGCTTGGCCGACGTGGCGCGCGAGGCCAGCTTCGTCGCCAGGCAGGCCGGCCGCAAGTTAGTGGACTGCGACGCCGTGCGCCAGGCCGTACAGCGAAGCAAACGCCGCGCCGACCTGCCCGCCCGGCGCTTTCGCGAGTTCGTGGCCGACGGCACGATCCGCATCCAGACGCAAGGCACCGCCGTCGGCCAGGTCAACGGCCTCGCCATACTCCAGGCCGGGCCGCTGACGTACGGCTTCCCCGCGCGCATCACCGCCACCATCGGACCCGGTACCGCGGGCGTCATCAATATCGAACGCGAGGCCGCCCTCAGCGGCGCGATTCACACCAAGGGCTTCTACATCCTCGGCGGCCTGCTGCGCTGGCTGCTGCGCACCGAGCACCCGCTGGCCTTCAACGCCTCCGTCGCGTTCGAGCAGAGCTACGGCGGCATCGACGGCGACTCCGCCTCTTGTGCCGAAATCTGCTGCCTGCTCAGTGCCCTGACGAACGTGCCGCTGCGTCAGGACCTGGCCCTCACCGGCGCGATCGACCAGGTCGGCCACGTCCTCCCGATCGGTGGCGTGAACGAGAAGATCGAGGGTTTCTTCGATGCCTGCCGCGACATCGGCCTCACCGGTACGCAGGGCGTCATCATCCCCGCGGCCAACGCCGGCGACCTGGTGCTGCGCGAAGACGTGGTGGCGGCCTGCAGCGCCGGCCAGTTTCGCGTATACGCCGTCGCGACTGTCCACGAAGCCCTGGAACTGCTGACCGGCCTGCCCGCCGGCCAGTGGGACGCGGCGGAGCGCTACCCCGAAAACACGCTGCTGGGTATCGCGGTCCGCCGCGCTTACGAGTTCTGGCGCATGGCCGCACCGCAGACGCCACTGCCCCCTGCGCCGGACAACCAGAACCACTCAGCGTAATCCGGAGAATGCAGCCGGCCCGGCAGCGCGCGCAACCACCGGCCTGCTCAATCCAACAACGCCGCCCGAACGCGCTGCTGGGTTTCCGCCGTAACCCCCAGGTCTGCCAGGTAGCGCTCGATCCCGCCGGCCTGCTCGATATGATCCAGCAGCGCCTCCATCGCTTCCAGTCGGCCGGGCAGCTTCACCTGCTCCGACAGACGAAAGTCGGCGATGATCGTGTCGCGCTCCACGCCCAGAAGAGAGAGTATCAGCGCCGACAGCACGCCCGTGCGGTCGGTGCCCGCGCGACAATGGTACAGAATCGGGTAGTTGGCCGGCTCGGCCAGAAGGTTGAACGCTGACCGAAACGCCGCGGCGTTGTCACGCACACCGCAAGTGTAGAACTCCGCCCGCGGCACCTCGCTGCTGAAGCTCATCGGGCAGCCGTGCACCGACGAGGCGAAATGCACGGCCCAGCCATCACCGCCAAAAAGCGGCCAGGGCGTCAGCCGATTGCACAAGTCAATCACCGTTGTGACGCCCAGTTCGCGATACGCCGCCGCCCCCTCGGCCGACAGCCGTGACAGCTTACCCGATCGGTATATCGCCCCGCGGCGCACCGTTAGGCCGTCCGCCGTCGGGTAACCCCCGGCGTCACGCGTGTTCGCCGCCCCGGGCAGGTGTACCCAGCGGCCCGGCTCGGCATCGGCCGGTGGCGGCGTAATAACCAGCGGCCCGCGCGGCACGGCCCCCCACGCCAGAATGCCAATAACCACCACAATGGGGGCAATCAGCAGCAGCCCGCGCTTGCTTGGTTTCTTACGCAACACCGCACTCCGATCCGCCACACGCACTTCCTGTATTATTCCGCCGACGTGCGGATCGGCAAGCACACGCCGCTGTGCCAACGCCGCGCCCGGCCGAGCAGGCGCTACCGTACTACCTCTGCCTAATCCACCGCGCCCCGCGCCGGCGCTATATGCACGAACGCACGATCAACAGCGTCGAGCGCCTCGACGGCCGCCCGCGTTGCTTCAGCGACATCGTGTGAATCGATCGTCGGGAGGGCACCATCCACGGCCGCCGTGAACTCCACGTGCACCAGCGTGCCCACGTAGTGCGCCCGGATGCTGCGCACCGCTTGCACGCCCGGCACACCCTCGGCGGCGGCCCGAATGCGCCCCAACAACTCCGCGTCCGGTGCCCGCCCCATCAGGTAATCCACATTCTCCATGCCGATCCGATGCGCGCTGTACAGAATGTAAACGCCGACCACCAGGGCCGCCAGCGTATCGAGCAGCGGCACGCGGTACGCCGCCAGCGCCACCGCGGCCAGACCCTGCAACGATATCAGCACATCGTTCCGGCAATCCACCGCGGTCGCGCGCAGCGCCGGACTGCCGATCTGCTCGCCCAGTCGGCGAAAACGCACCGCCAGCCAACTCTTCACCACCAGCGTGACGCACAGCGCAACCATCGGATACGGGCCGATACGTTCCGGCAAGCGGCCCTCCCAGAGGCTGGTCACCGCGGTGCGGCATACTTCGAAGCCGAGGATGCCCGTCAAAATCGCGACGACCAGGCCCGCGATCGGCTCGGCCCGACGATGCCCAAAGGGATGATCCGCGTCCGGACGCTGCCAGGCCCAGCGCACACAAAGCACGATCACCACGGACGCGGCCACATCCGACAGCGAATTGAGGGTCTCCGAGAAGATGGTCAGGCTATCGGACAAGCCCGTCGCAAAGGCTTTCAGCGCGAGCAGAACGGCATTCGCGATAATGGCCACCCAGGTGGCGCGAATCGCGACCGATTTCATCATCAATGCCGCTCCATAGCCTGCTTCCGCACGTGGCCGCGATTACAGAACGTCGTCCCGACGCGCAAGCTGGATGGCCGCGCCTCAGGTGGCCGACCGCACCGCCGCCAGGGCGGCCTCGTAGTCCGGCTCCTGCGTAACCTCGGGCACATACTGCACGTGCACCAGCTTGTCCCGCCGATCGATCACGAAGACCGCCCGCGCCAGCAGCCCCAACTCCTTGATCAAAACGCCATACGCCGGACCGAAGCAGCGATGCTTGTAGTCGCTAGCGGTGATAACACGCTCGATGCCTTCGGCCCCGCAGAAACGCCGTTGCGCGAACGGCAGGTCCATGCTGATCGTCAGCACCGCAACGTCCGGCGCCAATTGCGTCGCCCGCTGGTTGAAAGTCCGCGTCTGCGCGGCACATACCGGCGTATCCAGGCTGGGCGCGACACACAGCACCCGCACCTTGCCGTGGTAGGCCTCACACGACAGGTCGCTCAGGTCGTTGGCCGTCAGCGTGAAGTGCGGCGCCGTGCCACCCGGCTCGAGCGCCGGCCCGATCAGCGTCAACGGCTTGCCCTGAAAAGTCACCACTCCGGTTCGTTCAGTCATCCCATACCTCCAACGGTAATCGGCCGCTGCACAAATCGTACCCCGACTTGCCTGCCATTGGTACAGCGGCGCGGCCAAACGGCCCTCGGCCTGGGTCGCCGGCTCTGCAGGCCAACGCCGGGCTCACCCGGCGCCCCGCCGCAGGATTGTTGACCGGCCAAGTGAGCGCTATCATCCTGCATGAACGCGAGCGACGGCGCATTACCAGTAGAGGCAGCGACCGCCATGAAGATCAGCATCACGTACTGCATGCAGTGAAACTACCACCCCCGGGCCGCCGGTCTGGCGGCCGCCATCAAGCGCGAGTACGACCTCGACGCCCAGCTCATCGAGGGTGCCGGCGGCATCTTTGACGTCAAGGCGAACGGCCGGCTCATCTACAGCAAGCACGAGACCGGGCGCTTCCCTGAAGATCACGAAATCCTGGACGCACTGGCGGTCCTGAAAAGCTAAGGCCGCTTCCGCGCGACGAGTTCAGTCGCGCGGAAACGGCCCTGGTGCCAACGCCGCACCTGCGGCCCACGCCGCCGGCGCGCCGCCGGTCAGCCACCCTTGACGGCAATCTTGCGCGGCAGAATCTCCTGCACTTTCGGCAGCCGCACCGTCAGCACGCCGTCGCGCAGCTCCGCCGCAATCCGGGCGGCATCCACGCTTTCACCGATCTCGAAGCGCCGGTGAAAGTCTCCGACCGCGTACTCCTCCAGCAGGTAGTTGGTCTGCGCCGGATCCTGCCGCGGACTGACCTTGCCGTGAATGGTCAACAACCCGTTCCCATAGTCGATATCGACTTCGTCCGGCCGCACACCCGGCATGTCCGCCAAGAGCAGCAACTCATCCTCACGTTCCACGATGTCCACCGGCGGCACAAACACGCGGCCGCCATAGGTCTGCTCAGGCGCAATGCTGCCGGTCGACCGCTTCTCCAGAGCTTGTTCCTGCGTCATTGCTGGTTCTCCCTTCGAATCTCAAACGGGCCCGGCCCGTGTGCTAACCGTAACCTCTACACGGCCCGTACCGCGATCTTGCGCGGCTTGGCACTCTCCGCTTTCGGCAGGCGCACCGTCAGCACGCCGTCCTTCAACTGCGCTTCCACCTTCTCGGCGTCCACATCGACGGGCAACGTGATCACCCGGCTGAATTCGCCGGTCGGACGCTCCTGCCGCTGGTAGACCTGCTTCTCGCCCTCCAGCGGCTGCCAACGCCCCTTCACCGTGAGCTTGTCGCCCAGGGCGAAGACCTCCAGGTCCTCCTGGCGCAAACCGGGCACTTCCGCTTCCACGCGCAGCGCGTCACGCTCATCCCAGATGTTCAAGGGTGGATAGGGCCGCACGCCACGTAGCGGCGCGCGCAAGCCGCGCCAGCCAAAGTCATCAAACAGCCGCTCAACTTCCTGTCGCAAGTTGTCAAGCTGTACCAACGGGAATCTGTATGCGTTGAACATTGCCGACCTCCCACGTTAACCGGTTGCCATAATCCGCACTTCCGCCACTTATTCCGGGAGGCCCTCAGGCAAACCGCGCGCCAATGCACGGGATCACGCAAGTCATTGACAAACAGCATGTTATGGCAGCGGCCCGGCACCCCTCCCGGCACCCAGGTCGGCCAATCTGGCAGGGATCGGCACGCAGACCCCGCCTTGATAACTGCCGCCGGTCAGAAACAATCACTCGTGGGCCGACAAGCACAGTGTCATCCGGAAGGCCATGCTGAACATGACGCGCATCAGGCGGGCGCGCGGCGCGCTGGCTGCCACTTTGGCGGCCGCGCTCGCCACAGCCAACGCGAAGGAACCGCTCGTGAACGAAGCTGCCACCCCAACTTCCAGCAAAAACCAGCTCCGACACGCCACCTCGCCATACCTGCTGCAACACGCCGACAATCCGGTCGCCTGGCAGGAGTGGGGCCCGGCCGCGCTGGAAGAAGCGCGCCGCGCTGACAAACCCATCTTCCTCAGCATCGGCTACGCGGCCTGCCACTGGTGCCACGTCATGGCGCACGAAAGCTTTGAGGACCAAGCCGTCGCGGAGGTGCTCAACCGCCACTTCGTCAACATCAAGGTGGACCGCGAGGAACGCCCCGACATCGACGAAATCTACATGCAGGCCACGATGATCATGAATCGCGGTCAGGGCGGCTGGCCCATGAGCGTCTGGCTCACGCCCGACCTCAAGCCCTTCTACGCCGGCACCTACTTTCCGCCCACGCCGCGCTGGGGCCGGCCCGGCTTCCGCGATCTGTGCGCGCGCATCGCGGAGTTCTGGCACACCCGCCGCGACGACCTGCGCTCCGACGCCGACCGCCTGGCCGAACTCGTGTCCCAGTCGCTGGTCACGCCGCCCGGCCAAGCCGACCTCACTCTCGCCACCATCGACCAGGCCGCCGACACCCTGGCCGGCCTGTTCGACCCGCACCAGGGCGGCCTCATCAGCGGCGGCACCAACAAGTTCCCCCCCAGCCTGGCACTCGACCTGCTAATGCGCTCGGCCCACCGCCACGGCCCGGCTGCGCCGCGTTCACAGCACCTACTGCGGCTGATCGAGCTCACCCTCGACCGCATGGCCCACGGCGGCATCTACGATCACCTGGCCGGCGGCATCTGCCGCTACAGCACGGACATCGAGTGGCACGTGCCGCACTTCGAGAAGATGCTCTACGACCAGGCCCTGGTCAGCCGCAGCTACCTCGACGCCTACCAGCACACCGGCAAGCCGCTGTACGCCCGCATCGCGCGCGGGATCTGCGACTACGTGCTGGCCGACCTCCATGACCCCGCCGGCGGCTTCTACAGCTCACGCGACGCCGACAGTGAAGGCGAAGAGGGCAAGTACTACGTTTGGCAGCAAGCCGAAATCACCGCCCTGCTCGGCCCGGACGACGGCCGGCTCTTCTGCAGCTACTACGATGTCAGCGCAACGGGCAACTGGCGCGACCCGCACGCGCCGGATCAGCCCAAGAACATACTGCGCGTGCCGCGCGACCTCGAAACCGTCGCGCGCCTCAACGACATCGATCCGGGCGAACTGGCCGAGCGCCTCGCAATCGGCCGCCGCAAGCTCCTCGAAGCCC
>CAZYGM010000035.1:0-20712 GCA_964647015.1 uncultured Planctomycetales bacterium
GCGCAAGTAGGACGAAGGACCGGTGCGGCGGAGGGTTTGAAAGGCACCGCTCCCTTACGGTCGCGGCTTGGTTCGGAAGGCGCGGGGCGGGTCAGTGCGGGGTGCTCAGAAGAACCGCTCCCTTACGGTCGCGGCTCGGTTCGGGTGGCGCGGGGGGGGTCAGTGCGGGGTGCTCAGAAGAACCGCTCCCTGACGGTCGCGGCTCGGTTCGGAAGGCGCGGCGGGCGCGGGCTGGTTTGTGGGGGGCCGGTCCGGTGGCTATGGGGCGTGGCCGAGGTCGGCGGGGCCGGGGGCGGTGCCGGATTTGTGCATGTATTCCTCGGCCCGGGCCAGGACGCCGATGAACTGGCCGCCCGGGACGTAGCCGTACTCGCTGATCGGGCTGGCGATGCCCAAGTAGTTCAACTCGCGCCAGGCGTAGCGGCCCAGGCCGGTCAGTTGCCAGTTCAGGCCGGAACGCACGCTGGCCGCCTTGCAGATCATGTAGCCCACGGAGGCGCGATCGAGCACGGCGTCAGGCGGGTAGTCGCATTCGCGTTTGACGATGCCGGCGGCGCGCAACTCGTCGGTGAGCTCATTGAAGCCGCCGGCGTAGACCTCGTTGCGCCACAGGATGTAGACGGCGCGGTAGGCCGGCTCGACGGTGACATAGGCCTGGTCGGCGATGTAGTCCATCAGGGCGCCGTTACCGTCGGTGGGTACGGCGGACTGCGGGGCCGCGCCGCGCGGCGTCATGGTTTGGCAGGCCGGGAGCAGGAGCAGCAGCGCCGCCAGAACAAGTACGCGCGTCGCCGCCCGCCGGAGCACCGCTGTGAGGTCCGCTGACCGTGTACCAGTAACCCGGGTCATCTAGAAGCTCCACGTCAGGCCGGTGAAGATGAAGTGACGCGTGCTGCGATCCCGATAGGCGTCACCGGGGAAGAACACGCCCCAACGGGTCGTCCACGACACGTCCGAAGCCAGTCGCCAGTTGAGGAAGTAATCCATCTCCCAGCCGACATAGCCGGCGCCCCGGTCGGCCGTGAAATCGCTGACCGCTCCGGATGACTTGTTCTTGTGATACAGGAACCAGTTGGTGCCGATCTCGAAGTCCTTGAACAGCCAGTACTTCTCGAGCGGGGCCAGCGAGGCGCCCGCCCGCCAGACGTGCAGGTTGCTGGGCAGCAGCGCGGCCGCAATGCCCGTGTCGCGATAGCCGAAGCCGACAAAGCTGGTGTCCTTGCAGTCGAGCACGTGGCCGCCTTCGGCGTTAGTCGGGCTTAGGACGCGGTCGCCGTCGCCGCTGGCGAACATGTATTCGGCCGAGACGCGCGGGCGCATCGGCATGTCGAACAGGTACTCCAGGCCGACGTCCCAGGCGTAGGCCTTGACGGGGATGCGGCGCAGGAAGTCGCCCTGGCCATGGCTGCGGCCGGACTCGTAGACCGCCTCCGTCCAGTACGTGAGGTTGCGCAGCAGTTCGCCGCGGGTGCCGAGGCCGAGGTAAAACGTGTCGTAGCCGTAGTTCTGGTTCCAGGTTTTGGGGCGCTCGTCGGTCTTGTCGTCGTTCCAGAGGGCGTAGACGAACGGCTGGTGGCGGTCCCAGCCCTCGTAGCTCAGTTGCACACCGAAGAGGTGCCGGTGCATATGGCTGTTGACGGGCTCGCTGCGGTCGATGTTGGGCTGGCTGCTGAAGGTTTTGCCGAGGAGGCCGAGGAGGCGGAAGTCGTGCAACTGGCCCTCGAGCACGACGGCATCGAGGGGGAGATCCAGTACGTAACCGGTTCCGAAGAGGACGGATTGCCGGCCGATGCGGGCCTGGAGCTGGTAGGGGTCTGACGGCTGGGTCAGGCGGAGGGCGCGGCCGACGTCGATACGGTACCAGGCGCGGTCGAAGTTGGGACCCCACCAGTCGCGCTGGTCGCGGATCTCATCGCCGGCCTTGAAGTGCGTGTAGCGGAGGCGGACGCGGGCGAAGATTTCGTGTGCGCCGTCGTCGAAGGTCATGCGGGTCCACAGGGTCAGGCCGGGGCGCTGGACCTTGCGGGAGGACTGCACGCCGTCGTCGAAGTGGAACAGGTAGTATTCGAACCACCCGCCCCACTGGAAGTCCATGGCGGTGCTGACCGGGGCCAGGTCGAGCCGCTCCTTGCGGAGCTGCTCGTCGATGGTGCGCTGCCGTTGGAGGAAGCCCGCGCCGGCATCATCAGCCTGGCCGGCCGCGATTGCAGCGCATGCCAGTGTTAACGCCGTCGCTACGATCCTGTTTGCCAAACCCACTCGCATGAGAGCCACTCGCTTTGCTGCGTCAAGGCCGGACCATGGTGACCGCCAAGCCGGCCCAGAGCACCTGCCGCCGCGGCGGTCGGCCAGAGTTGTCCGCCGCCTGATAGCCAACGTCGGCGGCCAGTGGTAGGATGCCTACGCCCGGCTTAACTGTCAATCAGCGCGCCGAGATGCATCGCGAAATTGAAGCAAAATTCCGCCTGACCGATCCCGAGCCGATCCGCAGCCAATTGGCCGGGGTTGGGGCAGTCCGTCGGGGGGGTGTTCTGGAGCATAACCGGCTGCTTGACACGGCGGAGGGGCGTCTGCGGCGGGCCGGTTGCGGGCTGCGCGTACGCACCTGGCGCGTGCTGGGGGGCGGCGGCGAGGTCGGGGCCACGCTGACCTTCAAGGGCCCGCGAGAATCGACGCAGTTCAAGGCCCGCCCTGAGATCGAGACGCCCGTGTCGGACCCGGCCGCGTTGCTCGAGATCCTGGGCCATATGGGTTTCCACGAGTGCGTAGCGTATGAGAAGCGGCGGGAGACGTGGCAGATTGGCCCGGTCGTGGTCGTGCTGGATGAGCTGCCGCGGCTGGGCTGGTACGTGGAGATCGAAGGGCCGGACGAGGCGGCGGTTGCCGCTGTCCGGCGGCAGCTTGGGCTGGCTGACACACCGCTGGTGGTGGAGACCTACCCGCACCTGGCGGGGGAACATGGCGACCGGGACGCCGACGGCATCCCCCGGCTGGTGTTTGCGGCCGGCGGGCGTTGAGCCGGCGCGTCATGCCAGTGCGATGTGCCAGCCCGGCCGGTGGGGGCCAGTAATACGCGCGCTTTACAGGTGCGGCGTCGGCCGCATAATCGAGCGGTGCTGACGCGACTGCGCCGGAGAGGCAATGGATGCCCACGCTGCACTGGATTGGCAAGCAGGCGGTTCTGGATTACCACGAGCAGGTGCCGTGCCGGCCGCTGCAGCGACACCCGCGCCTGTCGGTGGTGCCGGCTTCGGGCGCGGGGGCGGGTGGCGATGGAGGCGGCTGGGAGAACACGACGGATAACCTAATTGTGCAGGGCGACAACCTGGCAGCGCTCCAGGCGCTTCTGCCGGAGTTCGCCGGGCGGGTCAGGTGCATCTACATCGACCCGCCGTACAACACCGGCAACGAGAAATGGGTCTACAACGATGCTGTCAACAGCCCGGAGATGCGCGCGTGGCTGGGCCGGGCGGTGGGAGCCGAGGCGGAGGACCTGTCGCGGCACGACAAGTGGCTGTGCATGATGTACCCGCGCCTGAGGCTGTTGCGCCGCTTCCTGAGCGAAGACGGCGTTATCTTCGTCAGTATCGATGACACCGAGCTGGCGAACCTCGTGGCGATCATGGACGAGATCTTCGGCGCGGGTCGCCGGCTGGGCATCTTCTCGTGGGTACGCAAGAAGAAGGGCAGCAATCTTAGCGGGGCATTCCGCAAGATCACGGAATACGTGGTGGCCTACAAGCGTGAGCTCAAGCCGGTCAGCCTGTTCGGCGTGCCGGCCTATCAGCACAAGCAGGTTCCGTTGCTCAATCGCGCCAACCCGGTCAGCCGGCTGCAGTTCCCGGCGGGTGTCGTACGGGTCGGCCGAGGTGTCGCCGACGGCGTGATTCACGCGCAGCGTTTCAAGCAGGGCGAGTTGGCGGTTGACCTTGAGAACGATATGGCGGTCCGGGGCGGTGTGGTTGCCACGGCTTTCGCGCTGACGGGACGTTGGCGCTGGGCGCAGGCCACGGTTGACGATGAACTGGCCAATGGCAGCATCTTCACTGTGAGCAAGGATTTTCGCGTGAACGTGAGTCGCTACAACCAGGCAGAGAAGTCCAAGGCCCTGGCATCGCTGCTATCGCCGGCCGACGGGATCGGGACGAACGAGGATGCCACGGATGAGTTGCGCGCCATTTTTCCGGAGCGCAGCAAGCTGCCGTTCGATTTTCCGAAGCCGCTTTCGCTGGTGCAGCATCTCGTGCGGTCGGTGTGTCACGGCGATCCGGACGCGATCGTCCTTGATTCCTTTGCCGGCAGTGGCACGACCGGTCACGCGGTGCTGGCACTGAACGGGGCTGATGGCGGCCGGCGGCGCTTCATCCTGGTCGAAATGGACGCGGACATTGCGCGGCACGTCGCGGCGGAGCGGCTGCGGCGGGTTTGCAGCGGCGTCGGGCTCGGCGGGGGGTTCTGGTACTGCACACTGGGTGAAGTGCGTTCTTGAGGGCTGGTGCTGCGCGCGTTGGTCCGCCGAGCGGCGCAGCAGTTGAATGCAGGCGGCCGGCGCTGGGGCCGGCCGCCGGTGTGGTCGCAAGCTTGTGTCCGGGGGAGTGGCGTCAGCCGCGCTGGGCGAGCAGTTTTTCCGTTTCGTCGAGCAGGCGCTCGAAGTGCTTCATGGCGTCCTCGATCGGCTGGGCGCTGGTCATATCGACGCGGGCCAGCTTGAGGAGGTCGATGGGGTACTGGCTCGAACCGCCCTTGAGGAACTGCATGTAGGCTTCCACCGCCCCGGGCTCGCCGTCGAGAATGCGGCGGGCGATGTTGGTGGCGGCGCAGAAGCTGGTGGAGTACTTGTAGACGTAGAAGTTGTAGTAGAAGTGCGGAATCCGGAGCCAGTAGCTGTCAACCAGCTCGTCGTGGACGTAGTCGGGCCCGTAGTACTTCTTCATGATCTCGCCGTACGCGGCGCCCAGCGAATCGGCCGTGAGGGGCACACCCTGCTCGGCCATCTCGTGAATGCGCTGCTCGAACTCGCTGAACATGGTCTGGCGGAAGACCGTGCCGCGGAAGGTTTCGAGCAGCTCGACCAGCAGGAACAGCTTGGTCTCGGGATCGTCGATGCGCTCGAGGACGTAATCCTGCAGGAGGATCTCGTTGGTGGTGGAGGCCACCTCGGCGCAGAAGATGCGATAGCTGGAGTACACGTAGGGCTGGGTGCCGCGCGAGAAGTACGAGTGCATCGAGTGGCCCATTTCGTGGGCCAGGGTGGACATGTCGTCATAGCCGCCGTGGAAGTTGAGCAGGATGTACGGCTGGGTGAGGAAGGTGCCGCTGGAATAGGCGCCGCTGCGCTTGCCCTTGGTGGGGTAGACGTCAATCCAACGTGAGGCGACGCCTTTCTTCATGGGTTCGCAGTACTCCGGGCCGAGCGGCTCGAGGGCGGCAAACATGGTCTCGACGGCCTCTTCGTAGGTGTAGCGCAGCTTGGCTTCCTTGGTGAAGGGGGCGAAGAGGTCATAGGCGCGGACGCCGTCGGTGAGGTTCAGGGCCTGGCGTCTGAGCTTCATGTAACGGTGCAGCAGCGGCAGATTCTCGTTGACCGTGTCAACGAGGTTGTTGTAGACGCTGACGGGGATGTTCTCGTTGTGCAGGGCGGCCTGCAGGCAACTGTCGAAGCCGCGGGCCTTGACGCTGAACAGGTGCGACTGCACGGCCCCGTTCAGCAGGGCGGCACCGGCGTTCCGCACCTTGTTGTACGTTCCGACGATGCCCTCGTAGGCGGCGCGGCGCACGTTGCGATCCGGGGAGCGCATGAATTCGTAGAAGGCCGAGTCGCTGAGCTCGGCGGTCTGTCCGGGAGCTACCTCGATCTGCGGGTAGAGGCCCACCAGGTCGGCGCCGGACAGGAGCCGGTAGGCGTTGCCGGGGGTGCCGAAGACCTCGCCGGCCATGGCGAGCAATTGCTCCTCGCGTTCGGAAAGGATGTACTCCTTGGACCGATAGAGGTCGTCGAAGGCCTGCTCATAGAGGGCCAGCGGCTTGTGCTGGCGCATCCAGGTCCTGATAGTGTCGTGCGGGATGGCGGTCAGTTCGGGCTCAAGCCAGGAGGTGGCCTCGCTGTACTTGATCGCCAGCGCGCGGGCGCGGGCGCGCAGGGCTTGGTTCTCGCCGACGCGCGTGTCCTGATCGCCCAGCAGCGACGTGTAGACGAAGACGCGCGAAATGCGCGGCTCGATCTGGTCGCGCAGCGTGAGGACCGCCATGAGCTGCTCGGGTCCCTGGCTCAGGGTACCGCGCATCTCCGCGAGGCGCGGGATCTCCTGCTCGAGCCGCTGGTACTCGGCCTCCCACTCGGCGACATTCCTGAACGTGGTCTCCAGGTTCCAGCGGTATTGGGGGTCTATCTCGCTGCGCTCAAGGACGCGCTGCAAACCTTCGTCGGCCGCCGTCTGTGCCGGTCCGTAGGCCACCAGCAGGAGGGGAACCACCGCCATAAGGACAACTCCATTCCACTTGCCGAGCCGATTCATCTCTTGACCTCGCGCGGGAAGCAACACTGTGCCCAGTCCGCCGGTGCGATCCCGCAGGTAGGCCGGCGGCGGGCCAAAGCACAACTAGTCGCAGACTCCAGGCCGGCGGCGTAGGTCAGATAGGCGGAGCGAACGCTCTGCGTGCGCGGCTCCGCTGAAGCCAAGCCGGACTGAAGCTGCAATCAGACAGGCTAGCGTGCCCGCGCAGGTACGGCAAGACAAACCGGTTGGGAGCGGAGCGGCGGCAGGCCGGCGGTGTTGCGCAATTCCGCCAGTACATGCCAGAATGTGGCAGATTGCAGCGGACTGCCGGCGGACGGCGCAGCTTGTAGGATTTTGTCAGCCCCCGCACGTGCGTGGCATGTGCGAGGGTACGGCGTCAGTAGGGGATCGGCGGGAGGCAGCCGGCCACGGGGTCGGCCAGGCAGATCTCGACGCAGTGCAGGTAGGCCAGCCACCACGCCATCAGGCCGACGGAGACGACCAGCAGGAACCAGGCGCCGCACTCGGCTTGCCAGTGCCGCCGGATGCGGTAGAGGATGAGGATGCCCGCGCCGAAGCAGGTTGCCTTGAAGGCCGCCAGCGCGGCGGGTGCATCCAGCAAGGCGGCGGCGAGCGTGTTCATCTCGAGGAAGTTGCCGCGCTCGAGCTGCGCAAGAGTGAAGGCGTAGTCGAAGGCGTGCAGTACGCAGAGAATGGCGAGGAGGCTCACGAGGCGAAAGGAACGGGAGTCGTGGGCGGGCCGCGGGAGCATGCGTGGCGTCCTTGTGCCGCCGCGTGGCACCGCAGCCCCTGTTGCGACGTTCCGCCGACTTCGTGAGCCGCGGCACCTGGCGCGCGCCGGCGGAGACGGGTTTGGCCGACTAGCGGTGGCGCAGAGGAATTTATCGGCAGGATTGAGATTTCTCTGAACGTGCGTTCGGGGTACGGGGCGAGCACGGCCGGGGCTGCGGCGTGCCGGTCGTCGTCAGCGCAGCGGCAGGAACAGCAATGCGACGCCGGCGACGGCCGCCAGCGCCCCCACGACGGCGCGCCAGGTGATTCGCTCGCCATAGGCCGCGCGCGCGACTGGGAGAATGAACACAGGCGATAGCGAGCACAGTGTCTGGGCGATGCCGAGGGGCACGCGGTCGCCGGCGACGAGTGAAAGCCAGACGCCCAGGTAAAGGCCGAGCGCCCCGCCGGCCAAGGACAGGAGCAAGCCGACGCGTGCGGCACCCGGTCGCGGTGGATTCCCGCCGAGCGCTTGGCGCGGCCGCTCGAAGCGGGCCCGCGCTGCGACGATCGGCAGCATGACGAGTGCGGCGAAGAAGACGCGCACGAGGGTGGCGGCCTGCGGATCGAGGTGTTCCTCGCGCGGCAGCCAACCGTGGCCCATGCCCTGTTTGCTCAGGAGCAGTCCGCCAGCCTGTGCCGCGGCCGCCACAAGGCCGAGAATCACGCCGCGCAGACGATGTGGCGTAGCACTGCCCGTTTCGGCGGCCGGTCGTTCGGCCACGACCCAGGCCACGCCGCCGACGGTCAGCAGGATGCCGAGCCAGGCGGCGGGCTCGAGCGTCTCGCCCAGCGCCAGCCAGCCGAAAAGGGCGGCGAGCAGCGGGGAGGTTGTCATGAGCAGCATCGCCAGCCGCGGGCCGATGTCCACGAAGGCCGTGAAGAGCGCCTGGTCGCCGATGGCCAGGCCGATCACGCCGGATGCGGCGAGGAGCAGCACCTGTTGGGGCAGGAGGTCCGGAACCCAGGCACCGGTTCGCAGGTGGAAAGTGAGGGCGAGCAAGGTGACCGCTGAGAGAATGCGCGTGGCGTTAACGACGGTGGGTCCGAGGCGGCGGGTAGCACCGGTGAAGATGACGGAGGTAACGGTCCACAGGGCGGAGGCGGCCACGCCGGCCCCGTAACCAAGCGAGTCGTGCGGTAGCGGCGCCATATGGTGGCATGATACCTTGTCGGCGGGCGCCGTGGGCGTGGAAGGAGCGAGCTGGTGTGTGGCACGGGAGCGGGCCGGACCAATGGGCGGCACGTTGGAGCGGTGGTTCGGTGCGTTGGTGGCAGGCTGTTTAACTCCCGGCCGCGTGCGTCAGATGGGCGAGGACTTCGTCCACGATGTCGAACATGCGCCGGAGGCCGCCAAAGGTTCGGCTGGCGGCGTGCGGGGTGACGATGCAATTGTCGCAGGCGAATAGGGGGTGCTGGGGTGGGAGCGGTTCCGGATTGGTAGTGTCCAGTGCCGCGCCGGCCAGGTGGCCGGAGCGCAAGGCTGCGACCAGGGCGTCAGTGTCGACGATCGCGCCGCGGGCGGTGTTGATGAGCAGTGCGCCCGGGCGGAAACGGGACAACGTGTTGGTATTTACCAAGCCACGTGTGTCAGTCGTGAGTGGCAGGTGGAGTGTGACGATGTCGCTTTGCGACCAGATGGCGGGCTTGTCTGCGCGCTCGGCGGGGAAGCCGAACGGGCCGACATCGATGATGTCGTTGTAGAGGATGCGGGCGCCGCAGCCGGCGCTGAGGATGCGGCCGACGCGTGTGCCGATGCGGCCCATGCCGACGATGCCGATAGTGAGGTCGCAGAGCTCGCGGCCGTGCGGGGTCTCGCGGGCGGCGCGGAAGTTCCCGGCCTGGTAGGCGGCTTGCAAGCGTGGGATGGGGCGAAGCAGTTGGAGCATGAAGCCGACGGCGAATTCGGCGACGGCGTCGGAGGCCGCGCCGGGCGTATTCACGACCGTGATGCCCAGTTCGTCGGCCGCGGTCACGTCAACATTGTCGACGCCTACACCGGCCACACCGACGACGCGGAGGCGCCGGCCGGCGGCCAGGAGCGTGCGTGTGACGCGCAGGTTCGTCCGGGCTACCAGGGCGTCGCAGTCGGCAATGCAGCGGCATAGCGTGGGTTCGTCGGTGGCTGGTGGACGGACAATCTCGGCGGCCGCGGCGAGGCGCTGTTCGGCCGGTGGGTCAAGCTCATCTGGCAGGAGAATCCGGAACGGCGCGGTCATGGGCACTCCCGATTCGTGACAGGAGCATGATGCGGCACGGGCCGCACGGCGGCAAGCTAGGGCGCTTCAGCGGCCGCCCGGCGCAACTGGCCGCAGGCCGCGGCGATGCCGCTGCCGCGCGAGCTGCGGACGTGGGCGTTGACGCCCAACTCACGCAAGAGTCGCTGGAACTCGTAGGTCTGCTCGGCGTTGGGCCGACGGAAGGGTAAGCCCGGCACGGGGTTGTAGCGCAGGAGGTTGACGTTGGCGCGCAGGCGGCGGGCCAGGGGCGCCAGCCGACGGGCGTGCGCCGGCTCATTGTTTACCCCGTCCAGCAGCACGTATTCGAGTGTGATTTCGCGGCCGGTGCGGCGGAAGTAGTGCTCGCAGGCGTCCAGAAGCTCGGCGATGCTGACGTGGCCCCAGGGGATGAGTTGCCGGCGCAGCTCGTCATCGGGCGCATGCAGGGACAAGGCCAGATTGACCGGCAGATTCTCGCCGGCCAGGCGGCGGATCTGGGCGGGCAGGCCGACGGTGCTGATAGTGATTCTGCGGGCGCCGATGCCCAGGCCGGAGGGTGCGGTGATGATGCGCAGGGCTGCGAGGACGGCGTGGTAATTGGCCAGCGGCTCGCCCATGCCCATCATGACGATGTTGGTCAGGCGTGCTTGGTTGTCGGCGAGTGACGAGCGGATCAACTGGCGCACGCGCAGGGCCTGCTCGACGATCTCGCCGGGGGTGAGGTTGCGCTGCAGGCCGCCCAGGCCGCTGGCGCAGAAGCGGCAGCCGACCGGGCAACCGACCTGGGAGGAGAGGCAGGCAGTGTGGCGGTCGGCGTCGGGGATCCAGACGGTCTCGATCGCGGCTCCGTCGGGGTAGGTCAGGAGTAGCTTGTGGGTGCCGTCCTCGGAGTGGGCATGTTGCGCGACGGTGGAGTGGTAGATGACGGCGTGCTGGGCCAGGTCAGCCCGCAGCGCCTTGCCGAGATTCGTCATCTGTTCGAACGACTCGGCGCCTTTGGCGAAGATCCAGTCAGCGAGCTGGTCGGCCCGGTAGCCGGGCTGGCCGCGCGCGGTCAGCCAAGTGCGAAGCTCTGGCAACGAGACACCAAGCAGGTGCAGCGGGTCGGCGCTGGGGTTCGCTGGTGCCGGCGCGCGCGGCTGGGACAACGAGTTATCGGAATCTTGCTTCACGAGTGTGCCTGCACGGTACTGTCCGGGAGCCGGCCGGATGGCTGCCGGCGCTGCGCCGGCACGGGCCACTGCCGGCCGGTCAGCGGCCCGACAGACGGGGCAGTGTCGGGGGCGTTGATGGCGCCGGCGCCGTTGATGTAGGCCCGCGATTTCGTATGCGGGGCAGGCATGAGCATAGCCGGGCGGGTCGGCGAGGGCCAGTATGAAGTGGTTTACGTCACAGGCATTCGGGCGGACGGCGTAGTTGCCAGGGCCGAACCGAATCTCGCAGCGGCCGCTGACTGGGCGGAAGTCGGCACCGGGGGCTCTTGCTGACACTTGGGGGCGAGTCTATTCTCGTCGGCGGGTAGCAGCCGAGGAGACGAATGCAACGCAGCCGCGGCGGCTGCCGTGACATTGCCGCCCGACGGCTTTCCGGGCAATGAGAGAAAGGGTCACAGATGGCCAGCACGAGTGTCAGTCCGCAGCAGTTCGATCCCGATCCGAACCTCAAGGTATGGCTCAATGGGGATTTGCTGCCCGCACCGGCCGCGAAGCTCAGCATTTTCGAGCATGGGCTGCTGTATGGCGACGGGATTTTTGAGGGCATCCGGAGCTACAACGGGCGGATCTTCGATGTGCCGGCGCATGTGAAGCGCTTCTTTGAATCCGCGCGGGCGATCATGCTTAACCTGCCGTATACGCCCGACGAAATTGCGCAGGCGTTGGCGGCGACGCTTGAGTCCAACGGACTGCTGGCGCCGGACCGGGATGCGTACATCCGGCTGGTGGCAACGCGGGGCGTTGGTCTGCTGGGCATGTCACCGGCCCGTGCGGGGCGGCCGAACGTGTTCGTGGTTGGCACGCCGCTGGGGATATACCGGCAGGAGGTTTACGAGCAGGGGATGCGGGCGATTGTCAGCTCGATCACGCGGAACCACCCGAATGCCATGCCGCCGCGGATCAAGTCCTTGAATTACCTGAACAACATTCTGGCGAAGCTGGAGGCGCAGCACGCTGAGGTGGACGAGGCGATCATGCTGAACCACCAGGGGCATATTGCGGAGGCGACGGCCGATAACGTGTTTGTTGTGAGGCAAGGGCAGCTTCAGACGCCGCCTACGTCGGCGGGGATTCTGGAGGGGATTACGCGAGCGCACATCATTCGGTTGGCGCGTGAAGCGGGGCTGGAGGTTGTTGAGAAGAACCTGGAGCGTATGGATCTGTACACGGCGGATGAAGCGTTTCTGACGGGGACGGCGGCGGAAGTCGTGCCGGTGGTTGAGGTTGACCGTCGCGCGGTGGGAGGTGGGGCGGTGGGCCCGATAACCAAGGATCTGATTGCGGCGTACCGGAAGCTGGTCCGGACGGGTTCGAGTGCGCTGGGCTAGCGACATAGTCGGCACCAAGTTCGCTGTGCGGTAATCGGGCGGGGCTGGCGGGCAGGGGCGCTATGTGCGCGCGTCGAGCGAACCGTGCTCGCGCAGCCGCTTGAGCCCTTCAAACAGGCGGGACTTGATCACGGACTCGTTCAGTTCGAGCACGTAGGCGATTTCCTGGCGGGAGAGGCCTTCGCCGTAGCGCAGCGAGAGGACCTCGCGCTGGGCCTGGGGGAGCTTGGCCACGACCTGGGCGGCGTGCGACTCGCGTTCCTTGCGTGTGAGACGGCTCAGGACGCCGGTAAGATCGGCTTCGAGAGCGTCCTCGGCGGGCAGCGCCTGGATGTTTCGACGTTTGCGCAGGACGTTGAGACACTGGTTGCGTGCGAGCCGGTATACCCAGGCGCGGAAGTTGTCGGGTACGAAGCGGGTGCGAAGAATGTTGCAGAAGACCTCCTGGGCGGCGTCTTCGGCCTCCTCCATGGTCCCCAGGTAACTGCGGCAGAACCGCACAATGGCCGCGTGGTAGAGTTGGTTGAGCGCGCGCCCCGCCTCGTCCTCGCCCGCCCGCAACCGGGCGACCAGGGAAGGTGTCAGGTCCGGCTGTGGGGCTGGCGGTGCGGCGTCAGGTACCACGGGCGACTCCTTGGGCAGAGAACGACCCTTACCCATACAGACGCGGAAGGCCGCTTTCTGGCTGAAAGAACGCAGAAATAATTCTAGTTGTGGGGGGCCTGAGATGGAATGGGTGGGGGCGTGCGGTGGCTTGGTTACGGTGCGTTAACTCCGGGCGGTTCGGACTTTACGAACGGTCGGGAGCGCTGCATACTGGCGCAGCGGGCCGGTTTCGGCGGTCGACGGGCTGGAAACAATCGGCAGGTCATCATGGCGATACAGCGCACTTTGCTTGAGCGGCTGCGTGACCCGGGTGCTCCGGGGCAGCGGGAGCTGCGTCCCTCGGAGTCGGAGATTCAGGCGTCGATTATTGAGAACCTGCGCCGCGTGCTGAACACTTGCCAAGGCAACTGCCATATCGATCAGAGCTATGGCCTGCCGCATCTGAGTACCGTGCGAAGCACGATGCCCGACTCGCTGCATGGCCTGGAGGCCGCCATCCGCACGACGATCGAGCGGCATGAACCGCGACTGAGCAGCGTAACTGTTCGTCATCGGCCGGATCCGGAAGGCGGGCTGGGGCTGCGTTTCGTCATATCCGGGCTGATCGTGGGCGAGGATCAGCGGGCCCGTATCAGCCTGGAGACGTATGCCGACGAGGACGGGCGCGTGACGGTGCGGTGAGCTGGAGCGCCGGTGGATCTACCTGTGCCGGTGCATGGCCAAGCTCGGCGGCTGGTGTTAGATTAGTCGGCCGAGTCGGGCCGCGCGGGCAATCGCCGCAACAGGACTGCATGTTCAACGCATACTACCAGGAAGAACTGGCGTTTCTGCGTGAGATGGGGCGTGAGTTTGCCGCTGCCCATCCGACGGTTGCGCACATGCTGGAGTCGGCAGAGGCTGATCCGGACGTTGAGCGCTTGTTGGAGGGGGTCGCGTTTCTGACTGGGCGGATTCGGCAGAAGCTGGATGACGAGCTGCCGGAGCTGTTCGAGGCGATGATGTCGCTGATGTGGCCGCATTACCTGCGGCCGGTGCCGTCCACGGCGATTCTGCAGTTCCAGCCGATCGCGGACCAACTTAGCGGGGTGACGACGGTGCCGCGAGGGACGGAGGTTGAGTCGGTTCCGGTTGACGGTACGGCCTGCCGCTTCCGGACCTGCTACGACGTTGAGTTGGCGCCGCTGGAATTGGAGCACGCGGAGTTGGAATTGCCGATGGCGGCGGATGCGCGGCTGCGCATCGTGCTGCGGGCGGCGGGAAAGGTGCCGCTGGAGCGCATGGGGTTGAAACGGCTGCGGCTGTTCCTGGCAGATGAGGCGGTGCGTGCCAGCAACCTGTACCTGTGGCTGATGCGCTACGCGCGGCATGTTGAGTTGCATGATTCGCGTGGCGAGCGCAGTGCCCATATGCCGGCGGGGAACATCCGGCCGGGCGGGTTTGGCGAAGATGAGGCGATCCTGCCTTATCCGGCGCGGTCGTTCCCGGGGTATCGGCTGCTACAGGAGTACTTCACGTGTCCGCGCAAGTTCTACTTTTTTGAGGTCAACGGGCTGGAGCGGCTGGCCGCGCTCGGGGCGAGCGACCGGTTCGAGATTCGAGTGCCTTTCGCGCGGCGGCCGGAAGAGACGTTGCGGGTGGACCGGGAGGGTTTGCGGCTGCACTGCACGCCGATCATCAACCTTTTTGAGCACCCGGCGGATGGCCTGCGTGTTGATCACCGCCGGTCGCACTACCGCGTGCGGCCCACAACGGTGGGGGCCAAGCCGGAGCACTACGAGATCTACTCGGTGGACCGAGTAGTCGGGCTGGTGCAGGGGCAGGCGGAGCGGCGTGAGTATCCGCCGCTGCATGCTTTTCAGCATGGCGTGGGACAGAAGGCGGGCGGCATCTACTTTCAGACGCGGCTGCACGATGCGGTCGTGGGGGAGGGCACGGACACGTACATATCCTTCGTAGCGGCGGACGAGCGGTATGTGACGCCGCCGACGGAGCGTATGTCGATCGACCTGACGGTCTCGAACCGGAACCTGGCGGCGCGGCTGCGGGTGGGTGATGTTTCGGTGCCGACGGCCAGTTCGCCGGAGTTTGCGCGCTTCCGGAACATCACGCCGCCGAGCCGGGCCTTGCGGCCGCCGCTGGGGAAGGGTCTGCACTGGCGGCTGATATCGCACCTGTCGCTGAATTACCTGTCGCTGCAGTCGGTTGAGGCGCTGCGGGGCATTCTGGAGCTGTACAACTACCAGGCCATGTACGATCGGCGGGCGGCACAGGAGAACATTCTGCGGCTGGAGGGGCTGGTTTCGCTGGCGACGCGACCGGCGCAGCGGCTGGTGCGCGGGGCGCCGCTGCGGGGCATCAACATTGAGATGGAGATGAAGGAAGACAATTTCGCCGGCGAGGGCGACATGTACCTGTTCGCGACAGTGCTGAACGAGTTTTTCGCGTTATACACCTCGCTCAACTCGTTCACGCGGTTGCAGGTGCGCGGGACGCGCTATGGTGAGGTCTACGAGTGGCCGGCACGCCTTGGACGGCAGAACATCCTCTAGCGCTGTGGATCCGGGAAGCGCCGCACGCGCTGGGTTTTTTCCAGGCGCTGCACCTGATTGAGCGGCACGTGCCGAGCGCGGCGCCGCTGGGGCATCAGGATGCGCGGCGGGAAGCGGTGCGGCTGCGTCCGGAGCTGAGCCTGGCGTTTCCGGCGGCCGACATAAGCGGTGCGGACTGGCTGGACAGCGGCCCGGGGCGGCTGCAACTGACGACGACATTCCTGGGACTGTACGGGAGCGCTTCGCCGCTGCCGAGCCACTTTACCGAGGCGCTGCTGGGCGAGAGCGAGGCGGATCGGCGGGTGCGCGATTTTCTGGACCTGTTCCACCACCGGCTGCTGGCGCTGCTGTATCGCGTGTGGAAGAAGTATCGCTATCACGTCACGTTTGCGGCGGACGGCGGTGATCCGATCTCGCTGGTGGTGCGGGCGCTGCTGGGGCTGGGTACGGCGGATACGGCCGAGCACCTGAATCTGCCGACGGTGCGGATGTTTCGATACGCCGGATTGCTGGCCCAGCGGCCGCGTTCGGCGGTGGGTCTGGCGGGCGTGGTGCGCGACTTCTTCGCGGGGATTCCGGCGGAAGTGCAGCCGTGCGTGGGACGCTGGCTGCCGATCGAGCCGTCGGAGCAGAACCGGCTGGGCGAGCGCAACGTCGCGCTGGGGCAGGACTTTCTGCTGGGCGAGCGCGTCTATGACGCGAGCGGCAAGTTTCGGGTGCGCCTGGGGCCGGTCGGATTCGAGGATTACTGCCGGTTCCTGCCTGGGCAGGGGGCGGCCACGGAGCTGCGCGAGCTGGCCCGGTTCTACTGCGGCGATCCGCTGGAGTTCGATGTTGAGGTCACGTTGGACGGCGCGCAGGTGCCCGATACGCCTTTGGGCGGGCAGGGGCTGCTGGGCCGGCTGGCGTGGACGTCCTGGCTGAAATCACAGCCGGTGCCCGACCAGCCGGTGGTCTTTGGTGCGCCGGCAAACGCTCCGGCCGGCACCGGATAGCAGATGGGCATTCGGCCGCCGCGCGCTGCCGGCGGTGAGAGACTGGAGCATACTGCGACCCTGGAGGTCAACGGTCATGGCACATGTCGATATGAGAGTCTTGCGGCGGCAACTGAACAACACCTGCACGCGCGCCCTAGAAGCGGCGGCCGGCGTGTGCATCAGCCGGACGCACTACGAGATTACCGTTGAGCATATGCTGGCGCCGCTGCTGGACATCGGCACGTCCGACCTGCGCTGCATCTGCGACTACTTCAAGGTCGATATCTCGAAGCTGCGGCCGGCGCTCAACCGGTACCTGGATGAGCTGAAGGTGGGTAACAGCGGGCGGCCGCAGTTTTCGCCGTTCCTGGCGGACTGGCTGTCGGATGCGTGGCAGATTGCGTCGCTGGAGCTGTCGCTGCCGCACATCCGGTCCGGCGCGCTGGTGATGGCCCTGCTGCGCACGCCCTCGCGGGCCTACTTCACGGATTACACGGACGAGCTGAACAAGATCAACGTCAACGCGATCAAGCAGGACTTCGCCGAGATTACGAGATCGTCCAGCGAGCATGAGGAAGTCGGTCGGCCGGAGGCGCCGGCGGCGGCGGGCGCGGGGGATGAGGCGCTGGCGCAGTTCACTTACGACCTGACGGCTAAGGCGGAGGCGGGCCGCATTGATCCGGTTATAGGACGTGAGCGCGAGATCCGCCAGTGCGTGGACATCCTGATGCGCCGGTTCCAGAACAACCCGTTGATTCTCGGCGAGCCGGGCACGGGCAAGACCGCGATTGCGGAGGGGTTGGCGGTGCGCATCGCGGCCGGGGATGTGCCGCCGGTGCTGCGGGGCGTGAAGCTGCTGACGCTGGACGTCGGGCTGCTGAGCGCCGGCGCGTCGGTCAAGGGCGAGTTCGAACGGCGGCTCAAGCAGGTGATCAAGGAGGTCAACGCCAGCAACGCGGCCGGCAAGCCCATCATTCTTTTCATAGACGAGGCTCACACGCTGATCGGCGGGGGTTCCGGCACGGATGCGGCCAACCTACTGAAGCCGGCCCTGGCGCGCGGCGAGTTGCGGACCATCGCGGCCACGACCTATGCCGAGCACAAGCGCTACATCGAGAAGGACCCGCCCTTTGCGCAGCGGTTCGGCGTGGTGCGGCTGGACGAGCCGTCCGTGCCGGTGTGCGTGGACATGCTGCGGGGCACGAAGGACAAGTTCGAGCGGCACCACGGTGTGCGCATCCTGGATGACGCCGTGCAGGCGGCGGTCGCGATGTCCAACCAGTACCTGTCCGAGCAGCAGTTGCCGCGCAAGGCGGTGTCGCTGCTGGATACCGCCTGCGCGCGGGTGGCGGTGGCGATGAGTTCGACGCCCGGGGCGCTGGAGGATGTGCGGCGGAGGATTATCCAGCTTGACGTGGCGATCAAGGCCATCGAGCGTGACGCCGAGGCGGGTAGTGCCCATGATCCGGATCAACTGGCCGGCCTCAAGCGTGAGCGTGACGAGCGTCAGGCGGAACTTGCTGAACTTGACGCCACCTGGACGGGTGAGAAGGAGCTGGCCGGCGAGGTTACTCGGCTGCGGGCCGAGTTGGAGGCCGCGGGGAAGCAGAGTGAGCCGCCGGCGGCGCCCGGTGGGGTGGCGACGCCGGAGGCTCCAGTCGCGGAGGAAGATGCCGCCGGCCCGGCGGTGACCATGCCGGCGCGGCCGCCCGCGGAAGTCCGGGCCGAGCTGGACGCGGCGACGAAGCGGCTCGAGGAGTACGTGGGCAAGCGTACGCCGATGGTGCCGCTGCAAGTGGATTCGGACGTGGTGGCCACGATTCTGAGTGACTGGACCGGCATTCCGGCCGGCAACATGGTCAAGGATCAGGCGGACGCGATTCTGCACTTCGAGGAGCGGATCGGGCAGCGGGTGATCGGTCAGGATCACGCCATGACGGAGATCGGCAAGCGGCTGCGCATCGCGGCCAGCAAGATGCAGGACCCGCGTTTGCCGCTGGCGGTTTTTCTGCTGGTTGGGCCGTCGGGGACTGGGAAGACCGAGACGGCCCTGGCGGTGGCCGATTTGATTTTCGGCGGCGAGCGTTTCATGACGGCGATCAATATGACGGAGTATTCGGCGTCGATGAACGTCAGCCGGCTGATCGGCTCGGCGCCGGGGCTGGTGGGCTATGGCGAGGGCGGGGTGCTGACGGAGGCCGTCCGGCAGCGGCCTTACAGCGTAGTGCTGCTGGACGAGATGGAGAAGGCCCACATGGACGTGAACCTGCTGTTCATGCAGGTTTTCGACAAGGGTTGCCTGACCGACAGCGAGGGCCGCACGGCCGACTTCAAGAACACGGTGATCATGATGACCTCGAACGAGGGGAGCGGCATGGTCATGGACATGTGCGCCGACGGCGAGCAACCCACGCTGGACGAGCTGCGCAAAGGGATGCAGCCGATTCTGGAGCAGCGTTTCACGCCGGCGTTCGTCGGGCGGACGACGGTGATTCCGTATTACCCGCTAAGTCCGGATGTGCTGCGGCGGATCGTTGATTTGAAGATGAAGCAGATTCGGCGGCGCCTGCTGGAGACTTACCGGCTGGAGCTCGAGTTGACGCCCGCGGTGGGCGACGAGGTGAGCCGGCGCTGTCAGCAGGTGACGATCGGGGCGCGGCTGATCACCCTGATCATCAATGAGACCGTGCTGCCGGAGATTGCCCGGCGGGTGCTGGAGATTGTGGGCAGCGAGGCGAAGTACGATCGGCTGGTGATCGACGTCAAGGATCACGAGTTCACGTATGAGCTCAAGTAGATATCGGCGCGGCGACGATTGTCCGTTAGGGGCGGCACGGGCCGGTCCGGTGCTTGGCGCGAGTGCGCGGCCACGTATGATGGCGGCGGGACGCAGTGCGGCGGCTGTGAGTGCTGGCAGGAGGTGAAGCTGTGGCCAAGTCTGAGGAGAATGTCAAGCAGTGCGAGGTGTGTGGGGCGAGCATCTACGCGGAGATGCTGAAGAAGGGCGCTGCGGACTTTCTGGCCGGGCGGCTGCTGTGCCCGCATTGCCTGCAGGAGAAGCGCAGAATCGCCGCGGTGAATCCGGCGGCGGTTTTCTCGCCCGACACGCCCACGGCTGACAATGACGAGCCGATCGCGCTGGCCATTGAGGAAGAAGAGGACGAGTCCTCCGGGACCGGGACGCATATCCAGGCGTTCGGGGGCGGGGTGGCGGAGCGGACGACCTACGGCACGCCGGCGATGGGTGGCGAGCTGCAGCGGCCGCTGCTGCGTAATTCGCCGAATGCCACGCGCTGCCGGACGTTCCACTGCAAGCTGACGGATTCGTCGATGGCGCACATGAACCAGGCGATCAACCAGTGGGTGGACGCGAACGAGGACATTGAGATCAAGTTCGCGACGAGCTGCATAGGAGCGGTGGAGGGTAAGAGCACGAGCGATCAGCACCTGATCGTGACGGTCTACTATTGACGTGCGGTAGTCGGATCCGGGCCAGGGGCCGGCAGGCCCGCGGCCGGCGGGCGGAGAGGGTATGAGGCTGGTTCGGTTCGTGGATGACGCGGGGCGGGTGCAGTTGGGGACGCCGAGCGGCGCGGACCGGGCCCGGCCGATGCTGTCGGAGGCGGCGGGTGTACGGACGTTTGCGGACGAGGCGGTGGTGATTCGGAAGTACCTGCCGCCGGTGGATCCGCCGAACATATTCGCCATCGGGCGGAATTACCGCGGACACGTGGCGGAGACGGGGGCGCGGCTTCCGGAAGCGCCGCTGATATTCCAGAAGCCGACGACGGCGTTGAGCGCGCATGGCGGGGCGCTCGTGTTGCCGGCCGTGGCGCCGGATGAGGTCGATTATGAGGCGGAGCTGGCGATCGTGATCGGGCGGACGGCGCGGAACGTGGCGCCGGCGGACGCGCTGCACTACGTGGCGGGCTATACGTGTGCGAACGACGTGACGGCGCGGGATTGCCAGCGGCAGGACAAGCAGTGGGTGCGATCCAAGGGTTTCGACACGTTTTGCCCGCTGGGGCCGTACCTGGTGACGGGCGATGAGGTGGATCCGGACCGGCTGGGGATTTGCTGCCGGCTGAACGGGCGGATCATGCAGGATGCGAATACGGCGGAGATGATTCACTCCTGCGCGGCGCTGGTCAGCTACCTGTCGCGGCAGTTCACGTTGCGGGCGGACACGGTTATCCTGAGCGGGACGCCCGATGGCGTGGGGTTTGTGCGGCGGCCGCCGGTGTACCTGCGGGCGGGGGACTGGGTTGAGGTTGAGATCGAGGGCGTCGGCACGCTGGTCAACATGGTGGCGGGGCCGGAGCCGAGCGGCGTGGCGTAGAGGGTGTACGCAGGTCGGGTGATCTGGTAGACTTGCGCCGCAATGAGGGTGAAGGCCGCGGCCGGTGGTGGAGGCTAACGGCGCGCGGCTTCACGGGCGTGGAGCACGGATGTCACTGTAGCGCGAGTGGTCGGACGCCGCGCTCCGACCGGTCGGACGCCCGTTGGGCACTAGCCGTGCAACCGGCCTGG
>CAZYGM010000036.1:0-20102 GCA_964647015.1 uncultured Planctomycetales bacterium
GCTACATCAGCCGGGCGCGGCGCGGGCGGCGGACGATCATCGAGGAGGCGATCGAATCGTATGCCGATCCACGGGCGTCGTGGGGCCGGCGCCTGTTGTACTGGCCGGTGCACCAGGTGATTCGCCGGATCAAGGGGTCAACGCCGGACGCGACGTTTCGGCAGCGGGTGGCGGAGCATCGCAGCACGGTGCGCGGGCTGGTGCTGACGGCGCGGAGCGTGGCGGAGTTTGGACTGAGTGTGCCGCAGCGTTTTTCAGCGCCGATGTTCGTCGTGTGGAATTTCACGAACCGCTGTAACTTGAAGTGCCAACACTGCTACCAGGACACGGCCCACCGGCCGCTGGCCGACGAGTTGACGCTGGCCGAGCGGCTGCGCGTGGTTGACGAGGCCGGCGAGCTGTACGTTCCGATGATCGCGTTCGCGGGGGGCGAGCCGACGATTGATCGGGATCTGCTGCCCGTGCTGCGGCGTTGCCATAAGCATGGTATCCACACCAGCGTGGCGACTAATGGGACGACGATGACGCCGCGGCTGGCGGCCGAACTGGCCGAGGCCGGGGCGAGCTACGTGGAGATTTCGCTGGACTCCGTGGACGCCGAGCGGCACGACGCGTTTCGCGGTGTTCCGGGGATGTGGGCGCGGACGGTGGCGGGGATGCGGGCGGTGGTGGCGCAGCCGAGGCTGCGGCTGGGTGTGGCGATGTGCGTGCACCGGGGGAATTTCGGCGAAGTCGAGAACATGATTCGCTTCGCGGTCGATATCGGCGCGAGCACTTTCGCGCACTTCAATTTCATTCCGGTCGGGCGCGGGCTGGAAATGTCCGACAGCGATCTGAACCCGCGTGAGCGTGAGAGCCTGCTGCGCACGTTAAACAAGTGGATGCAGAGTGGGCGGATCGGCATCCTGTCAACGGCGCCGCAGTTGGGCAAGGTCTGCCTGGCGCATGCGCCCATTGACGGGCGGACGGCGGCCAGTCATGCCGGCTCCGGGGCGGGCTGGAAGGCGCGCGTGGTCGCCAAATACCTGGGCGGTTGCGGGGCGGGGCGCTGCTACGTGGCGATTGAGCCGAACGGCGACGTGACGCCCTGCGTGTATCTGCCGCACCGCTTGCTCGGGAACGTTCGGACACGAGCACTGGGTGACATCGCCCGCAACAACCAGTTCTGGGAGATCACGTGTGACCGGAATCGGCGGCTGGCACACTGCGAGGTGTGCGAATTCAAGACCTATTGCGGGGGTTGTTTGGCGCGTGCGGACGCTTACTATGGCGTGCTGAATGCCGGAGATCCGGGGTGCTTATTTAATGAGAAGCACTGGGAGCGGCTCATGGAGCAGCGGGCTGCCGGAACGGCTGAGCCGGATTCGCCAGAGGCAGAGCGGCTGGTGCGCAGCGCCTGACAGGGCTTGTCGCCGCGGCTGGGTGGGCGCTGCGGGGGCTTTTCCGGCGGCGGCGCGGGAAAAGGGTGCACCTTAAGCTATTGCTGTACCAGTTTTTAGCTCGTCTCAGGCAGGCTTGGCGCGCCCATAAGACGCTGGCGCAGGTACTATATAGGTATAGACGGCGATCACGTCGCAGTCCTCGAAACTGAGGCCCCGGGGATGGCCGATACGCAGCTATCGGACCTTGGTGCCTGGCCTGTCAGGATCTTATCATGTCAAGCGTGGTGGGAACTCACGAGCTCGGCGAGCGACTGCGGGCGCTGGCCGGCCGGTTTGAGCGGGCATTGAGTTCGGTCAGCACGGAATCGACCGGGTGGCCGACGTTCGCATCTATGGCCCGCAAGAACGAGATGATTCGGGAGTGGGGGACGCATGTCGGCCGTATCCTGGACGAGGCCTTCGAGGGCGGTCTGCTCCAATGGGAGCATTACGACAAGCTGAAGGCCGATGAGTGCCGGCGGCACCGGGAGGCCGCGGATTGGCATTACCGGCTATTCCTGGCGACGACCGGCGACGTGGCCGCGAGCGACGCTGCCACCGGGCGTGTGCTGATTCCGGGATTCTTGTCGGCCGAGGACGACGGCTGGCACGATCTCCACGCCTTCGATCGCGGCTGTGCATGCGCGTACGGCCAAGCGATTCGTGAGATCGCCAACCTGCTTGAGCGCGGCAACTGACGGGGACGCTGCAGCGGTGCGTCAATCTTGCTCTTCAGCGGGTGTGGGGGTGCCTGTGCCGGACGGCTGCGGTTGCGCTCCGGGTGCGCCCAGGATGTACTTCTCGAACCACGCGAGGTCCCATTCCAGCTTCGCCTTGCGTTGTTTGTAGATAGTCAGGCCATGCCCGGCCTTGGGGTAAACCAGCAGGACGGTGGGGACGTTGGTGTAGTCCGCCAGGGCCCGGTACAGCGTCTGGGAGTGGGCCGGCGGCACGCGTTCATCATTAGCCCCGACGTGCACGAGCGTCGGGGTCGTGACGCGGTCGAGATTGTAGGCCGGGCTGGCGAGGAGGTACGCCTCAGTTCGTTCCCAGGGCAGGCCGCGCATGTAATTGACGACGTGCCCGGGCGTATCCTCGAGCCCCCACTGCATCAACTGATCGATCACGCCGGCGCCGCTGCTGGCGGCCTTGAAGCGTTGGGTGGTGGTGATGAGGGCGTTAACCAGGAAGCCGCCGTTGCTCCAGCCGATGACGCCCAGGCGTTCGGGATCGGCAATGCCGCGAGCGATCATGGCATCGACGCCGGCGAGGATGTCCTTGACCTCGACGTCATTCTCGCGGCCGATGAGATCGGTCATGAAGGCGTCGCCATAGCCGGTGGAGCCGCGGTAGTTGGGGCTGAGCAGGGCATAGCCCTTGGCGGCGAGCAGCGTGCGCCCGTAGATCCAGTAGCGGATGTGGTACATGGTGGCATCGGTCGGACCACCATGTAGCTCAACGATCATCGGCAAAGGGCCTTGATCCGGCGTGTAGCCGTAGGGCAGTTCGAGGATGCCTTCGACTTCGGTGCCGTCCGGGGCGGCCCATGTAACCAGCGAAATCTGCGGGAGTTTCCAGGCGTCCATGTGCGGGTTCAGGCGGGTGAGGCGGAGGAAGTCGCGGGCCGGCGGGGCGGTCGGCACGCGGTAGATGTCCTGAATGTTGCCGGTGTCGGACATGATGAAGTCGAGGTTGCGGCCGTCGGCGGGGAAGCTGAAGGCGTGCACGACGACATCGCCGGGGGTAAGCGTGCGGGCAGAGCCCTGGCCGTCGTCGCGTACGTTGGTGATGCAGTAGACGCGGCACCGGGCGCGGTGTTCGGCCAGGAAGCAGAGGTTGTCAGTACCGGGCAGCCATTCGAGGCGACCACTGATCTCAATGCCGTCGGGCCGCGTAAGGATGCGTGTCTGGGGCGTGCCGCCCGGCCACTCGGTTACCAGGAGTTGGGTCGGGTAGCCATCGAAGCCGACCGTGTATGCCAGGGCGTGGCCATCCGGGGCCCAAGCCAGGTTCTCGAGCCAGCCAAAGGGGGAAGGGGCTTCCGCGCGGTAGAGCCGGTCCGGTAGCGTGGCGATTTCCTTGGTCACAGCGTCGTAGATATCAATGCGCGACTGGCCTTCGAGGGTCAGCAGCCGATTGTCGGGCGACGTGATCATGGCGATGCGGCTTTCGTCCGGCGCGACCTTGAAGCTGTTTATCACACGTTCGGCGGCGACGAGGCGTTCCTCGCGCCAGGTCTCGAGGTTGAGCTTCCAGAGTTCGGTGTATTTGACGGGGCCGCTGCCGTAGGCGATGTCCGGGTAGCGTTTGCGCAGGTCTTTCCACTCGTCGAAGCCCTCTTCGCCGGTCTTGGTGTAGTACAGCGTCTGGCCGTCCGGGGCGAGCTGGTAGGCCTGGATGCCGCCCTTGACGCGCGTGATGGGGAACGGATCGCCCAGCCGGGGCGTGGTGACCCAGACCTGGTTGCTGCCGTCGTAGGGCGGCAGCTTGTCGCCGCGATTGCGCTTGCTGATGAAGTAGAGGTGCTCGCTATCGGGCGCCCACTGGGGCGAATGGTCGTTGACGTGCTCGAACGTGAGCCGCAAGAGGCGCTTGGTCTGCGTGTTGACGACCCACAGGTCGAAGCGGCGGGACTCGTCCTCCTCGCCCCAGCAGAGGTCAGTGAACGCGACGTGTTGGCCGTCCGGGGCGGTGGCGCAGTCGTACATGTAATGAAGCGTGAAGTAGTCATCGACCGTGATGTCGTGCGTGCGCTCGGGGGCGTCCGCTCCCAGGGCAAGGCCTGCGACTACCAGGATTGCGACCAGAACGATCAGGTTCCTCATGTGCTGCACAGCCAGCCTCCTCATTCACACGGGTTCGTGTCTCCGAAGTGGGCATTTTCGGAGCACTGACGCCGTCGGGCAAGCCTTGCGGTCAGCAGTTATGGGGGGCGTGCGCAAAGACGTGGGCCGTCGAGCCCGAAGCCACCTCGGGGATAAGCGGCTTCCAAGCCCGGCCGGCCCAGTCAAGTCAGGGTCGTCCGAAGGAGGAGGGGACAGAATCTACGGCTCAAGCAGCTTAGCGCCTGGCCCTAATTCCACTTGTCGCGGGCTCGATCGGTCGGCGGTCAGACACCGTTCGAATCCACCATGAATAACGTACGTGTTGGGCGGATTATTCCTGCGCCGGGGTGGATTTCGGTTGACTTGCGTGACGCGCCGCCTGTTATCGGCCGCGGCGCTTGGTGGAAACGAACTGGGCCACCTGGCGGGCCGTGCGCGTATTCAGCACGTCCGCTTTCAGGAGGCCGGCGCGCCGTGCGGTGAGTATGCCGTAGGCCATCTCGTCGAACTGATCGACGGCGTGGGCGTCAGTGTTGATCGTGATGGTTGCGCCAAGGTCGCGGGCTAGCCGCGCGTGCTGGTCCTTGAGATCGAGCCGCAGGTTGGAGGCGTTGATCTCGAGCGCCGTCCCGGTACGGGCCGCCTCGCGGGCGACGGCCGGAATGTCGATGGGCATGGCATCGCGCTTGTTGATCAGCCGGCCGGTGGGGTGGCCGATGGCGTTAACGTACGGGTTGTTGATGGCAGCCAGCGTGCGCCGCGTGTTCGCTTCCACGTCGGTGCCCATGCCGGCGTGAATCGAGGCGACGACGAAGTCGAGTTGTGCCAGCAGATCGTCGGGGAAGTCGAGCGTGCCGTCGGCCAGGATATCCACTTCGGTGCCGATCCAGACCGCCATGCCCTTGATCTTACCGGCCAGCTTGCGCACTTCGGCAATCTGCTGTTCGAGTCGCTCCCGCGACAGGCCGTTGGCGATGGTGCTGCTCTGCGAATGGTCCGTGATACAGACGTACGCGTAGCCACGTTCTTTCGCGCCGGCCACCAGGTCGGCAATGGTGGCGACGCCGTCGCTGGCAACCGTGTGCATGTGCAGATCGCCGCGAATGTCTTCAAGGCGAATCAGGTCGGCGGGAACTTCCACCAGGTCGAATTCGCCGCGGTCTTCACGCAGCTCCGGCGGAAAGCAGGGCAGCTCCAGGGCGGCGTAGATCTCCTCCTCGGTGCGTGCGGCGATGGTCTGCTTCCCGGCGGTGAGGCCGTACTCGTTCAGGCTCCAGCCGCGGCGCACAGCGCGCTCGCGCAGGCGAACGTTGTGGGCTTTGCTGCCGGTGAAATACTGCCAGGCGGCGCCGAACGAGTCTTCCGGCACGACGCGTAGATCGACCTGGATGCTGCGGCGCGGGCGGTACTCGAACAGCACGGACCCCTTGGTCTGGCCGGCGGCGAGGATCTGCTGTACGCCGGGGAGCTGCGTGAAGGCGGCGATAGTTTGTTCGGGATCCGCGGCCACGCAGAGCAGGTCCAAATCGCCGATGGTCTCGCAGCCGCGGCGAAGTGAGCCGGCCGGCTCGACGCGCCGCACGCCCGGCAGGTTCAGGATGGCCGCCCGCAGCCCGGCCGCGACGACCGTCGCGACCCCCAGCCGGATGCGTCCGGCGCTCTTCTCGACGAATTCGAGGCCGCGGCGCAGGAGGGCGATGGAGCGCTCGCCGAAGCCCTTCAGGCTATCCAGCCGGCCGGCGTCGAGCGCGGCGCGCAGGTCGGCCAGCGAAGTGATGCCGCGTTCGCGCCATAGCAGGGCGATCTTCTTGGGGCCAAGTCCCTGGATGTCGCGTAGCTCGAGCAGTGACTCGGGCACCTCGCGGACCAATTCGGCCCGTTGTCCGAGTTGCCCCGTGTCCAGGAGCTCCTGGATCTTGCGGGCCGAACTGGCGCCGACGCCTGGCAGTCTGTTCAGCTCGCCGCGCGCCGCGATGTCGTTGATGTCTTCGGCCAGGTCGCTGACCGTGCGGGCGACGCGGCGGTAGGAGTTGATGCGGAACGCGTCGGCGCCCTGGATTTCCAGGAGGTCGGCGACCTCATCGAAAACCTTAGCCACGTCGGCGTTGGTCATGGTCGTAGCTCCGCTGGCGCCAAGCCCGCGCCTTCCGGTTATAGGCGCGCGCGGCAGTGCCTACAAGCGCCAAGGCGCCGCCGCGGCGCTGTCCGGCTATAATCCGCCCTGATCCGATTGCGGCAGCGCGGCGAGCAACATACGGAGGATACGCACCATGGCCGATCCGAAGCATGGCACCGGCCCAATCGCGGTTGACGAGACGCCGGGCAAGAGGGCCTATTGCACCTGTGGCTGGTCGGCGAAGCTGCCGCATTGCGACGGCTCGCACCAGCGCATGCAGACGGGCTCTTCGCCGATTATCGTCGAGATTACGACGGCGGAGAAGAAGTGGGTGTGCCAGTGCCACCGTAGCGGGAACATGCCCTGGTGTGATGGTACGCACAAGCAGGCGCGCTGACGAGGTAATGTCCGGAGCCGAGCACATCGTTGCAGCCGGGCCGAATTCCACGGGTTTGCTTGCGCGCCTGGGCTGGAATCACCGCGGCTTCCGGGCACGCAGCCAGGGGGCGGCCGTGGTGGCGCTATGCCTCGTGCTGCTGGTGCCATTCGTGTTGGATCAATTGATGTTCCAGCACGCGATGCGGACGCGGTTTCCGGATCTGGCCGGGTGGCTGCAGAACGCTAAAACGCTGGTTAGCGCCCCGGATCAGCCGTTCTACGAGCGGTACGGCGCGTTCTACGTGTATCCGCCATTCTTCCTGACGCTGCTCTGGCCGCTGACGAAGCTGCCGGTGGCCCTGGCGGCGGCAATATTCCAGACGGTGAAGTGGATCGCGATTGTCGTGAGTGCCCGGGCTGCCTGGCGGCTGTGCGCGCCGCCGGGAGAAGACGTGCCGCCCATCGTGGCGCTGGGCAGCCTGGCGCTGACCTGGCGTTTCATAGGCAACGACCTGGGCGTCGGCAACGTTAACACGCTGCTGTTGCTGGCGATCGTGGGCGGCTGCTGGCTATTGACGCGCGGCTGGCACGTAGCGGCGGGCGTCGCCGTCGCGGCTGCCGTCAGCGTGAAGGTGACGCCGGCGCTGCTGTTGGTCTACTTCGCCTACAAGGGTTGGTGGCGCGTGCTGGTTGGGGCGGCGGTCGGTATGGCTTTGTTTCTGGTGGTGTGGCCGGCGGCGTGTCTGGGCTGGGAGAACAACTGGCAGCTTCTTGGTGGGTGGTATCACGCGATCGTAGCGGGCTTCGTGGAACGTGGGGCGGTGCGTTCAGAGCATACGAACCAGGCGCTGGTGGGCATCCTGAACCGGCTGTTCGGCCCGCATCCGACATTTGTGCCGGACGCGCATTGGACGATCGTGAACCTGTCGGAAAGCGCCCGGAGCGTTGTGCGTTTCGGCGTAGCCGGCCTGACGCTGCTTGGGTTGGCGTGGGTTTGTAGGGGCCGCCTGCGTCCCGCGCGCCGACCACTGGCCTTCGCGGCGGAAGTGAGCCTGGTGCTGATCGCGATGCTGCTGCTGTCGGGCCTATCGTGGAAGGCGCATTTTGTTACGATGCTGCTGCCATACGCGAGCGTGCTGGCCTGGCTGGCGGACGGGCGGTTGGCGGCGGGGCGACGGCGAGTGGTGGGCGGGTTGCTGGCGGCGTCGTTCGTCCTATGCACAATGACGGGGGACATACTGACGCCCACCGGTGCGGATTACGCCGAGGCACTGGGCCTGATCATGCTGGGGTCCTTGTTGGCGGGCGCGGCGGTATGGTTGGTGCGGGAACGCTGTCGGCAGGCCGAGCCGCCGGGGGCCGATGCCGCGGCGGCGTGCTGAGCGGCGGCGCGTGTGCGGGTAGGCGGAATTGAGGAATTGGAGGACGGGCGCGTGCCACAAGTCGTGGAATCGCATGACATTGAGATTCGGGTGCGTTATTCGGAAGTTGACGCGATGGGGTACGTGCACCACTCGTGCTACCCCATATATTTCGAGCTGGGCCGGACGGAGCTGCTGCGTCAGAACGGCATCCGTTATCGCGACCTGGAGGCCCGTGAACTGTATTACGTAGTAGCGAGGTTGGAATGTCGGTTCCGGGCTCCGGCCCGCTATGACGACGTGCTCAAGCTGACGACGGCGACGGAGCGGCTGACACCCGTGCGTGTGGATCACAATTATCGGTTGTTCCGCGAGAGTCAGTTGTTATGTGACGCGCGGACCACACTGGTGCTGGTCGGTCGCGACGGGCGGCCGACGGAGCTACCGGACGACCTGTTCGAAATCCTGGGCGGGTCGGCGCGGCGGCCGGTCGTGGAATAGAATGAATTGGTTCCGCCCGCGCGGCGGCGTTTTGCGGATACGGAGCAGGCAGGCATGAAGAAGCAAAACTGGCTTACGTGGTGGTGCTTGGCGTTGGTGGTAGTTGCGGGTGCCACGATGAGTTGGGCTCAGGGCAGCAACCGGCCCGGCTCCAATCCGCGCCGGTCAGCGGAGGTGCGCAATCGGGGACGCACGCTGGTCCCGCCACGGGAGACGCGCCCCAACCCCAGCGTCCGCCTTGAGGGTGATGCGGGCGTGGCCTCGGCGGATCGGCCGGTGGATCGGTCGGCGGAACGGTCGCGTGAGCAGCCGCGTGTGGAACTGGAAATCACATCAGCGGAGGGCGAACCGTGGGGCCGGATCGTCATCACCCTGAACCCGGACCGCACGCCCGTTACCGTGCGCAACTTCTTACGGTACGTGGAAGAGGGCTTCTACGACGGGACGGTCTTTCACCGCGTGCTGCCTGGTTTTCTGATCCAGGGCGGCGGCCATACTGGCGCGAACGAGCCGAAGATTGACGGTCTGGACGAGCCGATCCGCAACGAGAGTCGCCGGGCGATGCGGAACAAACGCGGGACAATCAGCATGGCGCGCAAGAAAGACCCGCACACGGCACAGAGCCAGTTCTACATCAACCTGTCTGACAACCTGGACCTGGATTATCCGGCCTTCGGTTCTTACGGGTACACGGTCTTCGGCGAGGTCGTGGAGGGGATGGACGTAGTAGACCGTATCGCCGCAGTACCCACGCGTGTTTCTCCGGCCGCGCAGCGCCGCTTCGATCGTTACCGGGAGGTGGGGCGTGAAGTGACAGAGGCGGAGCGGTCCTTGCCGCTTCGTCCGCCGGTCATCAAGTCGGCCCGGCGCATTGAGTCTCCCGGGGCAGCGGAAGAGCAGCCGGTTCACGGCCGGCGCCCCGTGCCGCGTCGGAGCGATCTGCCGGAGGTGCCCCCGGAGTTCCCGCCGGGACATGAGCCGGCGCCGGCCCCATCGGTAGACCCGGCGGAAGTGCCCGCGGATGAGCCGCCGGTGGAGCCGGAGGAGCCGTACGAAGAGCCGGAGGAGCCGATTGAGCCCGATGAGCCGGTCGATCCGGGTGACTAATCGTCTGAGAGCTGCTAGTCTACGGGCTGTCTGAAGCGCCGTGAGGCCGGCGGGCCCGCGCTGTGTGGGCTCCGGGGCCGGAGCATTTGCGCACGTGTCTGGTTGTTCAACCGGCCGCGCGCAACTGGAGGGGGCTACAACGCGGCGGCGCGCAACCTACAGCAGGCAGGAGCAGACCATGGCCAGCGGATCGGACTCAGCGCCGCGCGTCGAGATGGAAATCGTGTGTGGCGCCGAAGCCTGGGGCCGCATTGTCTTGGAGCTGGACGCAGAGGCTACGCCGGTGACGACCGAGAACTTCCTGCGGTACGTCGACGACGGCTTCTTTGACGGCACGGTCTTCCACCGCGTTATTCCCACCTTCATGATCCAGGGGGGCGGGCACGTCGCCGGGCTGGCCCCAAAGCGCACCGGGCTCCACCCGCCGATTGAGAACGAGGCGGCCAAGGGTCTGGGCAACAAACGCGGCGCGATCGCAATGGCGCGCACCGGCGAACCCCATTCGGCGACGTCGCAGTTCTTCATCAACACGGCCGACAACGATTTCCTCGACCATCCCGGCCAGGATGGCTGGGGCTACTGCGCGTTCGGCCGCGTGATTGAAGGCCTGGACGTCGTTGACCGCATCAAGAACGTGCCGACACAGGAGAACCCGGCGATGGGCGAGGCGTCGCAGCCGATCGACCCGCCGGTCGTGAAGGCAGCGCGGCGGCTGTAGGTCGCGCGTCGGGCTAGTCGAGCCTGGCGGCCCGGGAGCGGCGCAAGGAGGACGTTCGTGGGCATTCCATACGAGGTGCGCGCGCCGCTGAGTTGCGAGCAGGTCAGGCAACTGGATGTCCTGGCTATCGAGCACTACGGGATTCCGGGCTTGCTGCTGATGGAGAACGCCGGGCGGGGTATCGCCGAGTTTGTCTACGGCTGTTTGGTGAACCCGGGGGCGGCGCGGGTGCTGATTCTGTGTGGGGCGGGCAACAACGGCGGCGATGGATTTGTCGTGGCGCGGCATTTGCACAATGCGGGCGTGGCGGTGACGCTGGCCCTGGCGGTCCCGCCGGAGCGCATTCGCGGCGACGCCGAGGTCAACCTGCGGATCGTCGAGCGCATGGAGATTCCGCGCTTGTTGGCGTTTGAGGCGGCGGGGCTCGCGGCGGCGCGCGTGGAGGCGGAGCAGGCGGACGTCATAGTGGACGGGCTGCTGGGTACGGGCTCCAAGGGTGCCCCCCGGGGAGTGCTGGGTGAATTGATCGTGATTGCGAACGGGGCCGTGCGGGCGCGGCGTGTGGCGATCGACTTGCCGAGCGGTCTGGATGGGGATACCGGCACGCCGGCGGAACCCTGCTTTCGCGCTGGTGCGACCGTCACGATGCTGGTCGGCAAGACGGGGCTGTACGCGCCGGTCGCCCGGGAGTATGTCGGGCGGGTGGTGGTCGTTGACATCGGGGTTCCGCGGGCGGCACTGGCCAAGTGTGCAAATATCTGTGCGGGCGGTTGACAGTTAGGTCTTTGTTTGCATAATGGGGGTTAAGGTTATGAGACGGCGCGGACGCCGGGCGGATGCCGCCGGCGGGCCGGCGCTGCGGATCGAGCAAAGAGGAAACCGCTATGGCTGACGAGCGTGAAGACAATCGCAAGGAGGCGCTGGGTCGCGCCCTGCAACAGATTGAGAAGTCGTTCGGCAAGGGCTCGATCATGTACCTGTCCGGCGGGTTGGGGCAGGTGACGGACGGGATATCGACCAGCTCGTTGTCGCTGGATCTGGCGCTGGGGGGCGCGGGTATTCCGCGCGGGCGCGTGGTCGAGGTGTTCGGCCCGGAGTCTTCGGGCAAGACAACGCTGACGCTGCACATCATCGCGGAGGCGCAGCGGGCCGGCGGCGCGGCGGCGTTCATCGATGTTGAGCACGCGTTTGATCCGGGCTGGGGCAAGCGCATCGGCATCAACCTGGAGGAGTTGATGGTGAACCAGCCGTCGTGCGGGGAGGAGGCGCTGGAGATTTGCGAGTTGCTGGTACGTTCCAACGCGCTGGATGTCATCGCGATCGACTCGGTGGCGGCCCTGGTGCCGCGGCACGAGTTGGAGGGGCAGATGGGCGACACGCACGTCGGGGCGCAGGCGCGGCTGATGAGCCAGGCGCTGCGCAAGCTGACGGGCATCAGCAGCAAGAGCCGCACGAGCGTCATTTTCATCAACCAGATTCGCGAGAAGATCGGGGTGATGTACGGTTCGCCGGAGACCACGCCGGGCGGGCGGGCGCTGAAGTTCTACGCCTCGGTGCGGATTGACACGCGGCGGGTGGGGATGCTCAAGGAGGGCGAGCAGGTTATCGGGACGCGTATTCGGGCCAAGGTCGTTAAGAACAAGGTCGCGCCGCCGTTTCGGCAGGCGGAGTTCGACATTTACTTCGACGGCGGGATCAGCCGCGAATCGGACGTGCTGGACGTGGCGGCGGAATGCGGTGTGGTGACGCGCAGCGGCACGTGGTACGGCTTCGGCCAGGCGCGGCTGGGCCAGGGGCGTGAGAACGCGCGGCAATTCCTGCGGGACAACCCGGACGTGCTGAGCGAGATCCGCGCCAAGGTCCTGGAAATCACGCTGCCCAAGCCGGAGGAAGCTTCCGGCAATGGGGAGCCGGCGCCGGCGGCCAGTGCCGCCGGGGCGGGGCCGGCAGCGCGCGAGGCCCCGGGCAAAAGGGCGGCGGCCGCGCGGCGTCCTGCTCGTAAGCGCTGACATAGGCCAGGGTTCAGCCGGGCACGGCCCGGGGTTGGCTACGCCGAGGCAGCAGGTTCGGCGGGCTGATGTGAGCAGGCCAATCGGCCGAATTTAGCAGTGGGGCCTGTCGCGCCTGGTGCGCGTTGTTGGAGCGAGGTCTGGTGCTGATGCGCCCGAGCAGGGTGAGAGAACGAAGTGTGTTCGCGCGCCCGGGCGGGCTGGGGCTTTGGGTCTGCGCGGTTGCCTGCTTTGGGGCGCTGGCGCTGTTTGTCCGAACGGGAGTCTGGGCGGGCGGCGACAGTCGTCCCTCGTCGTCGGAAGGGGTGGACCTCGCAGCGCTAGAACGGGCCTTTGAGCGGGTGATCACGGACGTCTCGCCTTCCGTAGTGGGTATTCGCGCGGCCCGCACTGAGGGGGCCGGCTTGCTGGGTGTCGTGCCGGAGGATGGGGTGGTGACCTTCGGCCGGTTGGTGTTCGTGAACGGTACGGGCACCATCATCCGGGCCGATGGAGCGATTCTTACCAACGAGCACGTGGTTCGTGGCGCAACGGACATCACCGTGACGCTCGCCGACGGCCGGACTTACTCCGCTGAGCTGGTGAACGGCGACGCCCGCAGCGACCTGGCGGTGCTGCACATTGACGCTGATGGGCTCCAGCCCGCGCGAATGTGCGATTGGAGCCGAGTCGCCCGTGGGCAATGGAGCATCGCGCTGGGCAATCCCTTTGGGCTCGGCAACGATGGGCGACTGTGTGCGTCCATCGGGGTGATCGCCAATCTGGGGCGCGCGCTGCCGGGGCTGGGCGAAGTGGACGATCGCCTTTACGCGGACATGATTCAGACCACGGCGGCGATTTACCCGGGCAGCTCGGGCGGGCCGCTCTTCAACGCGCGGGGCGAACTGCTGGGCGTCGTGACGGCCGTGCACGCCCGGGCCATCGACGACGAGGGCGTCGGTTTCGCCATCCCGATGACGCCGGCGAAACGGCGTGTCGTCGCCCAGTTGTTGGATGGCGAGCCTGTCACTCATGGCTACCTGGGGCTTACGGTGGTCGCCGCCTCGCTGGCCGACCAGCCGGACTTGGCCTGGATTGGTGGGGGGGTCGTAGTTGAGTCGGTGGAGCCGGACGGACCCGCGGCGCTGGCCGGCATCCAGCCGGGGGATTTTCTGATGCGCTACCAGGCCCAGCCCGTGACCGGGCCAATGATTCTGGCTGAACTGGTCAGCCACACGCCGGTCGGGACGCCGGTTGAGATCGAGTTGCGGCGCGGCGGCCGGCCACAACTCGTGGTGGCCCAGGTTGAACGCCGGACGACGGATCGGGTCGAGTGGATGCGCGCTGGTGCGGCTCTGTGGCGCGGCCTGCGGCTGGCTGACTTGACGCCCGAGGCGCGGGCGCGGATGCACGTTGACGCTGCGGCCACGGGCGTCGTCGTTATTGGCGTGGCGCCGGACAGCCCGGCCGAGCAAGCCGAGTTCGAGCCGGGTGACGTGATTGAGCGGGCCAATGGCGAGGATGTGGATACGGTGGCGACGTTCCTGAAGCTCGTGCGTGGGCGGCGCGGCGATGTGCGCCTCTCCGTACGGGGGCGCGGCGAAGTGCCGGTTCCGCCCTGACGCGACTTGCCTGGGGATGGCTGGGGGGACCAGTGGGATTCCCTGTGTAGCTGGGCGCCGTGCAGCTTCAGCGCACCTGCGTGAACAACCATTGATAGCGGTAGAGGTCCGCGAGATCCACGTCGCCGTCCAGGTCCAGGTCGGCGGGGAGGCACGCTGGTGCGGCTGAGACCTGTGGACCGGCCAGGCAGTCTGCCAGCATCGCGAGGTCCTGTTCGTCCACCGTGCCATCGTCGGTGAGGTCCGCGTCACCACAGACGCCGTAGAAGTCGGCGTTGACACCTGCGCGGGCGGCGTGGCAGGTATTGGGATAGGTCAGGCCCTCACAGCCGCAGACCGGATCCCACTCGGGCGGGCAGCTAACGGGATGCAACGCACAGGTGCCGAGGCCGTCACAGTCGCCGACTGGCTTGGCACAGTAGCGCGGGTGGTCCGGGTGGCCGCAGTCGGCGCCGTCGCCGCATGAGAATGCGAGGCAGTCATGGTCGTCAAACAGGTGGATCTCGGTCATATCGGGCATGTGCAAGGCGTCGCGCACCCAGATGATCTGCACGCCCAGTGCGTCCAGGTCTGCGAGCGTGTCGGGGGGGACGTCAGGGTCCAGGCGGGGTTCGAACGCGTACAGCTCAGTGAAGTTGTGTCGGGACGGGGCGTAGGATTGTGCCCACCAATCGTGCAGGACGATCGGCTCAGTGGTAAGGCCGGTGATGATGGTTTCTTGCCAGCGGCCAAGCGGCCAGGTTTCGACCCAGCTACCGACCCCGTCTGTTTCAGCCGGCCAGTAGAACGTGGACTGGATGTGGATGTCGCTGTACATGCTGGAGATGTCGCGCACCTGGAGCCGGTCGTCCGAAGTGGGTGCCACGACCGGCGCCAGGTGCGCCTGGTCGCTGAGCGTGGTCCCGGGGCCCTCGTAGCCGAAGAACGGCTCGGGCTGGTCGTATTCTGCCTCCAGGTCAAGCCGGGCCAGGTTGAAGTCGCGGAGCGTCAGGAGGGGCGGTTCGGCCCGCGAGACCAAGGCGCCAATGCCGGTTACAGACAGGCGGTAATGGCGCGGGTTGGGCAGGAAATCGAACGTCCAGCCGTCCGTGGTCGTGAGTTCCACGGGGTCGAACGTGTGCCAGGCGTAAGGGTAGTCGGCCAGCGGCAGCTCCTGGCAGCGCACGGAGCAGCCGTCGGTGTATTCCAGGCGGACGTTGGCGAAGATCGGGCCCGCGGCGAGGTTCTCCGGCGTAAGCCACATGTTGTGGGTCTGCACTTGCCAGCGGGATTTCAGGCGGTGGTTGGCGAACGCGGTCGTCCCGTAGCCCTGGTAGATTTCCATGTCGAGCGGTTCGTTCAGCAGGAACGGCGTAATACGGGGCGTTGTGTCAGTTTGCGGCAGGGGGCGGACTTGCGTGATAACCAGTCCGCCGCCCGGTAACGCCGCGCCGCCGGGAGACACTTTCTTATACTCGAAGTCAAGCACGGCGTGTTCGACTCCGGCGTGCGCGCAGTAGGTCACCTCGATCGTGCGCATCATCGCCGCCAGGGCGAGGTAGTCGTCCGGGTGGGCCAGTACGGTCTCGCCCAGCACGACGAGGCTGGAGTAGCGCTGGATGAGCACCGACGAGGACGTCGCGCGCAGCGAGACGATGACCTCTTCGGGGATAGCGCCGCCTTCCGGGTTGGTAACGGACACCGCGCCGGCCTGGGTCACCAGCGTGACCAGGTGCCGCCCGTCGCCGTGTTCGATGGTCGCCACGCCGTTGGCCAGTTCGAATTCGTCCGGGAAGGAGTGGTGCACGAGCAGCGCCATACCGACTTCATCCGGATTCACGCCGTGGCGCAGCCGTTCAAGATAGGCACGATCGTTGTAGAAGCTGGCGAAGACCTTGCGGATTGCGCGGAATACGCCGCGCTCTCCGGATTCAGACAGGTCGCAATGGCTCGGTCCGCTCTCGTCGCCATCCAGGTCGTCCAGCAGGCAGCCGCTGTAGCTGTCGTACAGCCCGGCCCCCGTGAACTGCGCGGCATCCTCCACGTTGGCTGAGCTGCGGAAGCGGATCTTGGCGGTGGGCGTGAAGCCGTACTGCGGGTCCTGGAGGGTGTCCAGAATGGCCAGCGTGGCGGCCGGGCTGAATGCGGTATAGTACTTATCCTTGATCAGGTCGCGAATGTCATCCAGGTCGGCGGCCAGCGCGGCCATGTCCGGCGGCCAGGTGTGGGGGGCCAGCTTGGCGGCGATCCAGGCGCGCAGCGTTTGCCCGCCGCCCAGCGGCTGGTCCATGAACTCGGTCCACAGGTCGAAGGACAACGCGCAGGCGACCGGTGAGACTTCCGGCAGCTCCCGGCGCAGGAAGCCGTAGTGGGCGGCCTTCCCGCCGAAGTACCTGATGTCCTCCGGCACCAGGCCCGCGGCCGGAGCGCTGTAGGCCCCGTAGGGCGTGACGGGGCTGATGTCGAGCGGCGCGGGCGTCTTGAGGGCCAGGATCTCGGCGCTCGTGGGATCGTCGAGCTGGTCCTCGACGTCGATCATCTGCGTATCGGTGCCGAACGTGTGTTGGTAGGCGCGCAGCGCGATGCGCCGGCCAACGAGTTGCGCGGCCCGCTGGGCATCCTTCGCCCGGGCCAGATGGACGAAGGGCACGCCATACGATTGCGCCAGGATGGCCGCGTGTGAGCTGGGCGTGGCGGCCTGGAGGGTAAGAATGCCGGCCACGTACGGGATCTCGGCCGGAACACCATCAGTCAGCAGGATGTCCTCGGGCCGCAGGTCTCCGGCCAGATATGCACTGGTGATGGCTGGAGCGGGGAAGTGCTTCAAGCGCCCGAGCGCCCAACCCGCGGAGTAGATCGTGTTGTCCCGGGCCCAGCGGTCGGGCGAGCTCACGGGAACACCGTGCGCCGCCAGATAGTCCTCGTATTGCGCCGCGACCGTCCACTGCTCGTAGGTGGGGAAGTAGTACGCCTGCGTGCTCGGTGCGGCGCCGACCGTGGTCGTGACGAAGTGAAACAGATCGATGATCTCATCTGGGGTATAGGGATCATGGCGGATAAACTGGATGCCGTATTCGGTCGGCGGGGCCCCCGGGCCGGTCCAGGGTGGTGTCAGGACTGTGCCGAGCATCAGCTCCTGGCCGGCAGCCTGCAGGGCGAGCTGCTCGAACTCGGCGGCAGCGATGCCACGGTAGGGGTCCAGTTCAGCGCTGACAAAATCGTAGTGAAACGTGTACTGCCGGCAGTCCTGGTAGTACACGTGTTCCGGGTCACAAGTCATGATCGTGAACTTGATCCAGGGTGGCAGGCCGAGCGACGGTGCTGTCGCGGCGAAGGGCTCGTCGGGAACAGTGATTTCCGTCTTCCAGAAGGGTGAGGGGGTGACCTCGCACGGTTGGGCGCGTGCCGCTGACAGGCCCGCCGCGGCGAGCAACCCAGCCAGAATGCAGGCCGATGAGCAGTGCCGTCTGACGCGCGTGTGGCGCATTGTTGCGTACCTCCCGATCTACACGATCGTCGATCGCGTTCCCGCGGATTGGCAGCCGAGGCCGCCATGCGCTTCACAACGTACCGTCCGCGACGGCCGCGAGGCCATGACAATATGTTGCGAAGCTGCGTGATTGTGTAAGGAGTTGTGGCGCAGTGGCGCCGGCCGAGCACCGCGCCGGGCGCGCGGCTGAAGTGTCAACCGCCCCCAACGAGATTCGAACTCGTGTCGCCGGCTTGAAAAGCCGGTGTCCTAGGCCTCTAGACGATGGGGGCTGGGCCTTGCAATAGCCTCGCGATACTAGTCGCGACCACACGTCGGCGTCAAGTCCGTGGCAGTGGCGAGCGGCGCGGCGGGCGCCTATAGTCCCACTGAACGGCGGCCGCTGTTGCGGAGGTGCGTTGCAGATGACTGGGAAGACGGCCCTGCTGCTGACGGGCGTACCGGTGTTGGGTGTCGTGCTAAGCAGGCTGTTCTGCTGAACGCATCCGCTGGCAGCGCTCGGTCCGAGCGGAGTACTGATTGGCGTGCCGGTAGCGTTGGGCGCGTCCGTGACCGCGTTCAGACAGGCTCCGGACCGCGCATTCGCGGCCGTGGCGCTGGCGATCAGCGCGGTCCAGGCGCTCGTCTTGCTCACACTCGCCGCGCTCCTGTTGCTGGGGCTCTGAGCCGGCCGGCGGTACTGGCTGGCGGGCCGGGCGCGGCGCCTGCCGGGCGCGCGGTCGGCCAAGCCGCTGGACTTGCCTGACGGGGCATTCGCGGGGGATGTTCGGCACGTTATCGGAAGCGACTGACGGCGGACGGATGGCCTGCGCAGCTCAAAGCCGGCCGGTCAGCGGGCTGGCGTCACGGCCGTGGGCGCGTACCATCAGCACGCACGCCACGCGCCGGCGGCCGGTGCCCTGGGCTGGCGAGCCATAAGGGTGATTGTGGACGCCGACCGCCGCATATTCATATCCGTGGCCGAGGCTTCGGCCGATCTGCACGCGGCGGCATTCTTGCGCGCGGCGGCTGAGGCCCTGCCGGGGTGTCGGTTTTACGGCCTGACGGGGCCGCGGATGCGGGCGGCCGGGGCGGAAACCTTGTACGACTTCACGGCACACGCAGCGATGCTCAGCGGCGTGCTGTCCGTGGTGGGGCATGCGCGGCGCGCCCTGCGGCTGATCGAGCAATCCTGGCGCGCGGCGCCGCCGGCGGCCGTGGTCCTGATTGATTCGCCGGAACTACACCTGCGGTTGGCACGGCGGGCGCGGCAAATGGGTGTGCCGGTGCTGTACTACATAGCGCCGCAGACGTGGGCGGCGCGGGCCTATCGCAATCGCCGGATTGCCCGCGACGTGGATCGGCTGGCGTGCATTCTGCCGTTCGAGGAGGCTTATTTCCGTGGGGTGGGAATCGCGGCGGAGTTCGTCGGGCACCCGCTGTTCGAGTCGCTGCGGCGGCAGAATGCGGACGAGGGCAGTGTGCGGATGCTGCGGGCTGGGGACGGGCCGCTGATCGCGCTGCTGCCCGGTTCGCGCCGGCACGTGATCGACACGATGCTGCCGCGGCAACTCGAGGTAATCGGGCGTCTGCGGCAGGCGGGGGTTACGCCGCGCGTGGCGATCTCGTGTGTTGACCGTGAGCAGCAGCCAGGCATTGATGAGCACCTGCGGAGGGCGGGCGTCGCGGCCCGGGTGGTCGTGGGCGACAACGCCAGCCTGCTGAGCGCTGCGGACCTGGTGCTGGTGACGTCCGGCACGGCGACGCTGGAGGTGGCCTATTATCGCAAGCCGATGATCGTCATGTACGACGCCGGCCGGCTGCTGCGGTGGCCGTACCGGCTGCTCGGACGGCTGGTGCTGGCCACGCCACACCTGTCGCTGGTGAACATCCTGGCGGGCGCGCGGGTAGTCCCGGAGTTCATGCCGTTTGTGCCGGACGTGCGACCAGTGGCGCGCACAACGCGGGCGTTACTGCACGATGCCCGCTGGCGCGCTCTGATGGTTCGGCAATTGCATGAGCTCGTGCAGCCATTGGTGGATGCGCAGCCGAGTCGGCGGGTTTGCGAATTGCTGGCGGAACTGCTGGGGCGCACCGGAAGCCGGAAGTGAATGGCTGGTAATCGCTCGGCGAGCGGTCACGCACTGTTAGTGGGCGTGCCCTCATGATCGTGCGTGGCGATCGCGCTGTAGAGCGCGGCGGGGGTATCAGCCTGGTCGATGGCGGCGCGAAACTCCTCGATATTCATGAGCCGGCTGATCTTGGCGAGGGCTTGGATGTGTGGACCGGTCTGATCGGGCGGGCTGCACAGTAGCACGACGAAGGTAACCGGCCGCCCGTCAAGGCTCTGGAAATCCACGGGTTCCGCCGGTTTGCCGATGGCCATGACCAGTTGCCGGCAGCCTTCGGTCTTGCCGTGTGGAATCGCCAGGCCGTAGCCGATTCCGGTGGTGCGCTCGGCCTCGCGGCGCAGTACGGCTTCGAGGGCGGTATTCCGATCGACCAGGCCGCCGGTGTGGTCCAGCAGGTCGATCAACTCGGTAATCACGCCGGTCTTATCAGTTGACCGCATGGGCACGCAGACGCGCTCAGGCGTGAGGATCTTCGTTAGCTGCAT
>CAZYGM010000037.1:0-19421 GCA_964647015.1 uncultured Planctomycetales bacterium
TGACGGTCGATTTCAAGCACTGTCGCATGTGGGTCGAGTGGCTCGACCGCCACTAAGCCCCCAACATGCCGGCGGCAGGCCGCCGAACATGGGGATGCTATTGCGAGAGGGGGGACTCGAACCCCCACGGGACTAGCCCACTAGAACCTAAATCTAGCGCGTCTGCCAATTCCGCCACTCTCGCGCTCCAGCAGGCATGATAACCGGCCGCCGGAGTATGGGAACAGGGCTGCGGTGAGAAGGCGTCAAGCGTGCGCGGGCGTGTCGGGTGTCCGGCCCATTCGCCAAGAATCCTTGAAATCGAGAAAAAAGCTGGCCCAAACGGGTGGCGGCGGGTACAGAAGAGCCGGCAAAGGCATTCATGGCTGTACAGGCTTGTTATTATAGGACCGGCGGATTTGGCCCGTACTACCACATACGGGTAAACCTTGGTGACCTTTCGGCCGAGTATGCTTGACAGTCCGGGAACCTTGGCTACACATCTGCCGAAGTGCGGCAGCGCAGGACCTGGCGCGGTGCAGCCAATAGTGTGGCGTCGCCCTGGCGGCTGCTGGTTAAGACTTTTATTTTGGGCAACTTAGAAATGTGCCATGGCAAAGCGAAGGGCAGATAGTAAGTCGTTGGTGATTGTCGAGTCGCCGGCGAAGGCCAAGACGATCAACAAGTACCTCGGCAGCGGCTACGTCGTAAAGGCGTCGATGGGGCACGTCCGCGACCTGCCGCAGCGGGACTTCGGCATCGACATAAGTGATGGTTTTAAGCCAGCTTATGAGATAGTCCGTGGCCGCACCAAGGTGGTTGCGGAGCTTAAGAAGCTTGCTGAAACCGCTCCCGAGGTTTTCCTCGCGACCGACCGTGACCGCGAAGGCGAAGCCATTGCCTGGCATCTGGTGGAGGCGCTGAATCTGCCGGCTGATAAGGTTCGCCGGGTCATTTTCAACGAGATTACGCGTCGGGCAATCACGGAGGCGTTCGGCAGCGCTCACCATATTGACGTGGCGCGCGTCAACGCCCAGCAGGCCCGCCGAATTCTGGACCGCATTGTCGGCTACGAATTGAGCCCGCTGCTGTGGAAGAAGATCGCTAAGGGCCTGTCGGCCGGCCGCGTGCAGTCGGTTGCCGTTCGTCTGATTGTGGAGCGCGAGCGGGAGATCCGGGCGTTTGTGCCCGAGGAGAGCTGGAAGATCGTCGCGTATCTGGCCCCCGACGCCGCCACGCTGGACGCGCTCCGAGCGGACTGGCGCGCGTTCACGGCCGAGGAGCGAACGCAGAAGGACCAGCAGGCCTGGCTGCGTGAGCGGGGCTGCTTCCGGACGGAACTCGCGGCGGTTGGTGACGAGTCGTTTGCGGCGACCAACGCGGACGCGGCATTGGCCGTGGCAGAGGCGCTGGGCTATCGCGTCGCACAGGTGGAACGCACGCCCTGGCAAGAGTATGCCCACCTGAGCCTGGAGCAGGTCAGGCCAAGCGGTGGCCTTGACCCGGCGGCGGCGGCGGCGCTCACCGTCGCGGACCTCAAGACCAAGCGCACCAGCACGAAGCCACCGGCGCCGTTCACGACGGCTTCGCTGCAGCAGGCCGCGAGCACGGCCCTGCGTTTCTCGGCGGCGCGAACGATGCGGACGGCCCAGACACTATACGAGGGCGTGGACATCAACGGCGAAGGCGCGGTCGGACTCATAACCTACATGCGTACCGACTCGACCAACCTGGCCGGTGAGGCGGTTGAGGCCGTGCGCGCCCTGATCGGGCAGCAGTATGGCCCGCAGTACGTGCCCGAGCACGCCAACGTTTATGGCAAACGCCAGGCGCGAGCCCAGGAGGCGCACGAAGCGATCCGGCCCACTGACGCCGGCCGCACGCCCGAGAGCCTGCGGGCGGCGCTGACGACCGATCAGCACCGGCTGTACGAGTTGATCTGGAAGCGCTTCGTGGCCTGCCAGATGAAGCCGGCCGAGTGGGACGCGACGTCCATCACCGTCAGTTGCGACACGCGCTTGGGTCAGGCGCGCTTCGCGGGCGCCGGGCGCAAGCTGGCGTTTGACGGCTTCATGCGCGTGGCCGGCCTAACAAGCGAGGACCAGCTCCTGCCGCCGATGTCGGAAGGCGATCGGCTTGGCCTGATCGAGCTGGAGCCGCGGCAGCAATTCACGTCGCCGCCGCCGCGTTACACGGAAGCGTCGCTGGTCAAGCGGTTGGAGTCGGACGGCATCGGCCGACCGAGCACTTACGCGGCCATCATCGAGACGATCCAGAGTCGCGGGTACGTCGAGCAGACGGAGCGCAAGTTCTGGCCGACGGCGCTGGGGGAGCTGGTGACGGACAAGCTAGTGGCGCACTTTCCGAAGATCATGGACGTCAAGTTCACGTCGTACATGGAGGACGAGCTCGACAAGATCGAGGAGGCCCACCTGGACTGGGTGCGCGTGCTGAACGAGTTCTACGAGCCGTTTCGCGCGTTGCTCGCGAAGGCGCGTGATGAGATGGAAGTCACGCGCGGCAAGCCCAGCGAGTACACCTGCCCGGAGTGCGACGCGCCCATGGTCTACCGCTGGAGCAAGACCGGCCAGTTCCTGGCCTGCTCCGGCTATCCCCGCTGCAAGGGCACGCTCAATGTCGACCGGGCCGGCAAACCGGTGTTGCCAACGCAGACCGAGCACAACTGCGAGCTGTGCGGCCGGCCAATGGTCCTGCGACAGGCCCGCAATGGCCAGTTCCTGGGCTGTAGCGGCTATCCCGAGTGCCGCGGCACGGTGCCCTGCAACGAGCAGGGCGAACCGCTGCGGCTTGTAACGGAGAAGGAACTCGAGACGCCCTGCGAAGCCTGCGGTGAAGGCACGCTCGTGGTGAAACGCAAGGGCCGCCGCTCGTTCCTGGGTTGCAACCGCTTTCCGGAGTGCAAGAACACGGCGCCGCTGCCGGCAGACGTGCGGCTGGAGAAGAAGCCAGCCCCACCGCCCGAAGAGGCGGGGATCGCCTGTGACAAGTGCGGGCGACCGATGGTGCTGCGCTCCGGCAGCCGTGGGCGCTTCATCGCCTGCTCCGGCTTCCCCAAGTGCCGCAACACCAAGCCTTTCGACAAGCTCGAGCAGCTTCGCGCTGCCAACGGTGCGAACGGCGGCCCCGCTGATGCCAATGGGCCGGCGGCAGCGCCTGAGAAGGGCGAGTCGACCTCCAACGGCGCCGGTGGAAACGGCAAGATCAACCACGATCCCAAGTTCGGTGACGCGCCGGCCGGATTCGCCTGGACGCGCACCGGGCGGCCGGTCGTCGAGGTCCTGCCGGAACCGGGCACGTTGCGCTGCCCGGCGTGCGGCAGCACGATGGAGCTGAAGCGCGGGCGCTTCGGCCCGTTCTTCTCCTGCACGAATTTCCCGCAGTGCAAGTTCAATTCGAACCTGCGCGGTGAGGCCAAGAAGCAAGCGGAAGAGATGATGCCGGCACCCGCCCGGCCGCGCCCGATACCCACGGACATTCCCTGCGAAGACTGCGGCAATCCGATGGTGGTGCGCCAGGGGCGGCGCGGGAAGTTCCTGGGCTGCAGCGCGTATCCCAAGTGCAAGAGCACGAAGGAGTTGCCCCCGGGGTTCCGCGTCGAGGAGGCCGAAGCGCTGGTCCAGGCGGCGGACAAGTAACGCGCTGCGCGGTACTCGGCCGCACTGACCAGGCTAATTGAGTAGGTTGAGCAAGTCGGCCGCGGCCAACTCGACAAGAGACGCCACGACCACATCGGCGGCCCCGACCCGCTCATACGGCCCCAGACCGACCACGCGCATGCCCGCCGCCAGCGCGCCCGCGACGCCACTCTCAGCGTCCTCCACCACCACGCAGCGCTTGGCCGGCACATCCAGCCGCTCGGCTGCGGTCAGGAACACGCGCGGATCCGGCTTCGAGGCCGGCACATCGTTCCCATCCACAATGACGTCCACCAGTCGCTCGATGCCCAGCCGGGCCAGGACGTGGCGGGCGTTCCGGCTGGACGAAGCCACGGCGGTCTGTACGCCGGCCTGGTGCAGGGACTCCAGGAGCTCACCCGCGCCAGGCAGCAGGTCCTGCGGCCCCAGACGCGCTACGCGTTCCAGGTAAGCCGCATTCTTGCGCGCCATGATCTCGTCACGCTCGGCCGGCGTGAAGCGTTCAGCGTGCGGCCCCAGGAAGTGCGCCAGGCTGTCGGGGCGACTCAGGCCGCGCAGAGCTTCGTTGGCCGTCCGGTCAAATGGAATGCGCAGCGCGCGCGAGAGCTGTAGCCAACTCTGAAAATGCAGTTCGGCCGTGTCCGTCAGGACGCCGTCCAGGTCGAATATCACCGCGGCGTTGGGCACGCGCCATCCTTTCTGAACCCGGGCCGAACGGGCTGCTCAGGTCGGCTCCTGGGCCGGGTTGAGCCAAGCCGCCAACAAGGCAATTGTCGCCGCCTTGTCCGGAATCTTGTAGCCATACCCAACGTCGGGATCATGATGAATCGCGACGCGCAGGTTGGGCGGTCCGACGCAGCCCGGACAGCCGCTCTCGCACTCGCAACCGGTAACGAGCTCGTGCGCCAGACGCAGCAATTCGTCGGCGTGCGCATAGCCGTGCCGCGCGTAGCCGACGCCGCCTTCGAAACGATCATAGACGATAATCGTCATCAGGCCGAACTGCGAGGAGTTCACCACGCCGCCCACGTCGTAGCGGTCGCACATGGCCAGTGTCGGCAGCGTCACGACCAGCAGGTTGCGCACGCCGCTGAAAGCGTCCCAGATGGGGTGGCCGGCGGCGCGGACAGTCCGCAGCGCGGCCAGAGGCGGCTGCAACCAGCAACCGGTGGTGGCAATCTGCTGGGGCGGCAGGTCCAGCTTGGTCTGACCGATCAACTCCATCGAGCGGAACTTGAACTTGCGGAACGCGACTGTTTGCCAGCGCACCACCACGTCGCCGAAGCACTTGGTGCCCCCCAGGCAGTCGCCGGTCAGCCGCTCCTGCGCGATGCGGCACTCGTCGGCCAGGATCGGCTGCGTGTAATAGTCCGCGTCGCAGCGCTCAACGCGGGCAAGCCGGGCCGCCTGGTCCAACTCGCAAACCAGGTAGCTCTGGCCCTGGTGCAGGTAGATGGCTTCCGGATAGACCAGCTCGGGCGCGGAGATGGAGTCAACCTGGCCGATGATCTCGTTGCGGTCGTCAGTAATGTCGAGGATGGCGAAGGTGGCGTTGCTGATGGTACGCAGGCTGGTCTCGTGATGCGGCAGACCGGGCGTGGAGTAGTCCCAGCGCTCCGCGCCGGCCTTGAGCCGGCCTTCAGTGGCGAGCGCCTCCACGACCGGCGCGGCGCGCGGGCCGAACTGGGCCAGGTCAACGGGCGTAAGCGGCAGCTCCCGCGCGGCGCAAGTCAGTTGCGCGGCGAGAATGTGCGGGTTCTGCGGATCGATGACGGCATGCTCGAGCGGCTGCTTGAAGATGAAGTCGGCGTTGCGCATCAAGTATTGATCCACCGGATCGTCGTACGCCACCAGGAACGTGACGGACTCCTCCTGCCGGCGCCCCGCTCGGCCGGCCTGCTGCCACAGGCTGCACAGCGTGCTGGGGAAACCCACGATGATGGCGGCGTCGAGCGTGCCGACGTCGATGCCCAACTCCAGCGCGCTCGTGCTACAGACCGCCAATAGCTCGCCGGAGAAAAGCGCCTGCTCGATCTCGCGCCGTTCGCTCGGCAGGTAGCCGCCGCGATAGGGCTTGATGCGGCGGGCCAGGTCCGGCCGCCGGCGCGCCAGCGCATCAACCGTGTACTTGTAGAGCAACTCGGCCACCACGCGGGCCTTGCAGAAGACGATGGTGCCGGCGCCGGCCTCGACCAGGGCCTGCAACAACGTCTGGGCTTCGACATTCCCGCTGCGCCGCGAAACGCGCGTCTGCGCCTCCAGCCAGGGCGGGTTCCACAGCACCACCCAGCGCCGGCCGCGCGGCGAGCCGTCCTGGTCGATCAAGCGCATCGGCCGGTTCGTCAGGCGCTCCGCCAGGTCGCGCGGGTTGCCCAGCGTCGCGGAGCAGCAGATGAACTGCGGCGACGAACCGTAGTGCCGGCAGATGCGCTGCAGGCGCCGCGCAACGCCGGCCACGTGGCTGCCGAAGATGCCGCGGTAGGTGTGGATCTCGTCGAGCACGATGTACTTGAGGTTGGCGAAGAAGCCCGCCCACTTCGGGTGATACGGCAGAATGCCCTGGTGCAGCATGTCAGGGTTGGAGAGCAGGATGCTGGCGGAACGGCGAATACCGGGCCGGCGGTGCGTGGGCGTGTCGCCGTCGTAGCAGGCCGGCCGGGCACGCTCGGCCAGGTTGCCGGCCACCACCAGGCGCTCCAGGCTGCCAAGCTGGTCGTAGGCCAGGGCCTTGGCCGGATAAATGTACAGGGCCCGCGCGTCCGGATTAGCGCTCAGTTCGGCTAGTACCGGCAGGTGATAGCACATGCTCTTGCCGGAGGCAGTGCCGCTGGCAATGAGCACGTTCTCGCCGGCGCGAACGGAGTCGTACGCGATCGCCTGGTGAATGTAGAGCTGCTCGATACCGATGGCCGCCAGCATCGTCCACAGGGCCGGCGGCAGTTCGTGCTCAGGACGGGCATACTCAGCCGGATGCGGCTCGATCGTCCGCACGGCCGCAATCTGCCCGCGGTAGTGGCGGCCGGCCTTCAATCTCTCCAGCAGGCCTAGCGCGTCCATGGCCTTCTCTCATCACAGTCCGCGAACGTCCGGCCCATACTCTACCGCACGCGCGAACATAGACCAAACACGGGCGCCGTCCGCCGCGCCCGTACGACAAGTCCGCCGGCGGCGCGTCAGACGTATACCGAACGCACGCAGGCTTCTGGATAGTAGTGCCGACAAATCGCCCCGCAATCATGGCCCTGCAGCGCCATGCCCAGCGCTCCAATCTGGCACATCCCGACCCCGTGCCCCCAGCCGGCCCCATCCAGCACCACGGCCGCCAGGTCGCCATTCGCGGCGCGCTCCTCGCGCAACATGACCGCACTGCTGTATAGGAAGCGGCGGTGCAGCGCGCGTCGAATCTCGTATTCGCTGTCCAGCCGTGCGCTGCCGGTTCTGCCGTGCGCGTCGGTCCACTCCAACTCCAGCGCGTTGGCGCGGCCGCTGACACCCCGGGCCGACACGCGCAGCGTCCGCAGCGTCCGCAAGTCATGCGCGGCCGGCAGGCGCTCGACCAGAAGCTGCTCCAGTTCCGCGCGCGTCTGCCGAACGTGCCAGCGGAAGTAGTTGTCAGCCTGATCCACGCGGCCCAGATAGCGGCCGATTTCGGCCGGCGGCACGACGTTTGGGCTGCAGAAAGCCTGCGCGGCGTGCAGCCACGGCCCGCTGACATACTCCGGCAGCAGCGCCTCCGTCACCGGCAGGAAGCGCTGCTCCGGGGCGCCGGGCGGCGCATCCACGACCGGCCGGAGGCCCGGCTTCTCACGGCCCCATACGGCCGTGGGCGACTCGGTGATTCCGCCGCAGCACTTGGCGTAGTTGGCGTCCAGGATGTGTCCATCCGGCCCGTACAGCACTTGACCGCGCGTGGCGGCGACGGCCGCGATTGCCGCCTCGGTCAGGTTGGTCGTGCCGTGATAGCGTTGGCAGCAGTCATCATTGCAGCGCTCGAACGGCTCGTTAGCGTGCTTGGCCTCGGTCATGGCCAGGAGCCAGGAACGTGCGGCGATTGACTGCGCTTTGAGCAGGTGTGCCGGACACGCGGCGCTCATTTCGGCGGTGACCACGCCGGCCAAGTACGCTTCGAGCGGCACCGCATTTATGACGAGCAAGCCACGTCCGCCGGGCACGATCTCGACCGTCCCGGGGAAGCTCTGGTCAACGGCCTTCTCCCAGTGGAAGCCGCGTCCGACCGGGACGTCACGGATAAGAACGCCGGTTCCAGGGCGCAGGGGTTGCTCGCCGGTCGGCGACAGACAGAAGGTGGGGAGAATCACGTTGTCCGGTCCGGCACCGCGGACGGCCAGGCCTTGACCGGTGCTGCGGACTTCCAGGTGCCCATCTTGACCGGCAATCTCTGGCAGCGTGCCCGGCCCGTACGTCTGGTAACTTTCCGCCGGCAGGCGGAGATGGACGGCGTCGCGGCCGTCCTGAGCCAGCATGATGCCGACGCGGATGAGCGGTTCGGAAGCGTGGCCAGACACTGATCGAGACATCGCGTCGGCAGCCTATGCGTTTCGCACCGCCGCAGCCAGAGAGGGCGGCCCGGCTCGGTGTGGGAAACGGGCTTCCGCGGCGCTGCCCCGGGGGCGGGCGGCGGGCTGGGGTTTCCGGCCCCGCCGGGCGGCACCCCTGCGGCTGGTCGCAAAACTGGTTATCTAACTCGTTGTCCTGTCTGGAATTCCGCTTGATCGTCGCGCGCGGTTGGCTTATCATGCACCTTGCGATTGAGCTTGTCGGCTCATACGCTGCATATGAGCCAGGACAGGGCAGGCCAGAGGTACCGGTTTACGTTGGGTGACAGCGTTCTGGGGAACGTGATGAAGACGATTACGAAGAAGGATCTAGTCGATCGAATCGCCGAGCAAACCAGTAACAAGCGTGTCATCGTCAAGCAGGTCATACAGCAGTTTCTCGACGAGATCATTCGAGAGCTAGGTGACGGTAACCGCTTGGAGTTCAGGGACTTTGGCGTGTTCGAGCTACGCGAGCGCGCGGCCCGCGTCGCGCAGAATCCCAAGACGATGGAGAAGGTGCGCGTCCCGAGCAAGCGCACGGTGAAGTTCAAGGTCGGACGCCTGATGAAGGACCGGTTGCACGACGATCACGACGTGCGCGGCACGAGTGCGGGCTTCGAAATCAGTCGCGAGCCGTCCACCGCTGAAATGGGCTAACTGCGGCTGTCCAGATTACTTCCGCGCTTTTTCTGAACGACTACGTCCCATATTCGGCGCCGCTCAGTAATCCTGCGAAGCGGCGCCGCTTTGCTGCGCAGCGGCAGCGCCGACTCAGCACCTGCAGTAAACCCATGCAGCCCCCCTGCTCGCCCCGCGCTAGCGGGCTGCGCCTAGCCACCATCACCGGGCGACGAGTCGGTCGGCGGCGCTTCGTTGACATAAGCGGGCCGAACGACCGCCTGCACGTCGACTGTCCGGACGCCGGGGACGCGCTGCGCCCCTGCGGATAGCGCCGCACCCGTAATGCCGCGCGGCAGCAGGCCGTAGATCAGGACATGACCGTCGTTCGAGTAAACGTGCAGGAAACGGGCTCCGTCAAGCCCGTACTCGGCGATGAGTTGGGCCCGGACCAGCCCCGCCACGCCCTGCTCCACGACCACGTCCTTGGTCTGGCCGGCCGCGTGCTTGGCACGCTCGGTGCTGTCAGGCGCCTCCGGGGCCGTCACAAAAAAATAGCCAAACAACCCCAGCAGACCCACGGCGAATATTGCCAGACCCGTGCGAATCATGGATCGGCTCCTTCTCGGTCTGATCCGCGCTACCATCACAGCCCGCCTTGCCATACTGCTACGTCCGCTATCATACCACTTGGCGGCCTCGTGATTTGAATAAATGTGCGGGCCAATTGGGGCCGGGTCGCAACAGATTCCGCCCCACCGGAGGTATCTTGATGCCAAACAGGCTGATGTGGAGCGATTACGAGGAAATAGCGCTACGGCTGCGCGAGAAGTTCCCAGAGCTCGACCCACTGTCCGTGAGGTTCACCGACCTGCGGCAGTGGGTATGTGAACTGGAGGACTTCGGGGATGATCCGAAGGCATCGAACGAGAAGAAGCTCGAGGCCATCCAGATGGCCTGGCACGAGGAGCATCAGGACGGCTAAGCCCGGGCGCGGTCACTGCGCCGGCCGGGCCCGGTTCAAAACGGGCTCCGCGCCGGCCGATAGTGGCCGGGGACGGGCATACTGGTGCCGGGACGCCTGGAATCTGGTAGGATTGTGGCGGTCCCGGGGCAATCTGACGATATGGGACCCGGGCTGTCGTCAGGAGTATTGACCATGCTGCGAACATTGTTGCTGTGCCTGTTCGTGGGAGCCCTGGTGCCAATCGCGCCACAGGGCTGTCCTCTGACGCCACCAGACGAGGAACCGGCCGTCGTGGAGCGTGGCACGATTGCCACGGATGCCGCCGCGTCGCCCGAGATGGCGGAAGTCAACGCCACGATTGCGCTGACGGCGACCGCCACCGCCGACCTGGAGGGCGGGCCGATTTCGTACCACTGGCTGCAGACGGGCGGGCCGGGCGTGTTGCTGGACGGCGCTGATAGCGCCAGCGCCACGTTCGCAGCGCCATCACTCCCGACGGACCAGACCTGCATCTTCATGGTGACGACGACCAATGCGCGCGGCGACGCGGGCCGGGCCAGCGTCAGCGTGCTGGTATGGGCGGACCCGAACTACGGCACGGGCGGCACGCCGGACGGCAGCAGTGGACGACCGGTCGCGCGCATCAGCGCGAGTCGCGAGGCAACCGAGGCAACGACCGTCACGCTGGACGGCAGCCGCAGTTCGGGCGACAGCCTGACGTACGCCTGGGCCCAGACACTGGGACCCGAGAGCGTAACGGTGAAGAACGCCGACCGGGTGCGGGCCTCGTTTACGGCACCAGGCTTCGATCCGGCAACAGACAACCTGTACGAATTCGAGCTGACCGTACAAGACCGGCGCGGGCGCACCGCCTCGACCGCCGCACAGATCCGCATCCGCGAGGGCACCGGGGCTGACCCGTTCCCCCAGATCAGCATCCGCACGAACATGGGCAACATGATCTTGAAGCTGGATCGCGAGAAGGCGCCGGTCACTGTCAACAACTTCCTGCGCTACGTGGACGACGGCTTCTACGATGGGACCATCTTCCACCGCGTGAAGCCGGACTTTGTCATCCAGGGCGGTGGGTACGACACCGACCTGGCCGCCAAGGAAACGCGCGATCCGATTGAGAACGAAGCCGACAACGGTCTTTCCAATGAGCGGTACACGGTGGCGATGGCGCGGCTGACCGATCCGGACTCGGCCACGTCGCAGTTCTACATCAACCTGAAGGACAACCCGCAGCTCGATCCAGGGGGCGTCACGACGGAAGGCTACGCCGTCTTCGGTGAGGTCATCCGCGGCACCAGCGTGGTGGATGCGATCGGGGCGGTCGCGACCTCCACGCAGACTGATTCGGAAGGCCGCTCAATGCAGGACGTGCCGGTTGACAACGTCATCATGATCGAGGTGAAGCGCTATACGGGGCCGGAGCAGACGGGCGCAGCCAGCGCCGATTTGTCGTAATTGCAGGGTGCGGCCGGCGACGGCTACGCGTAGCGCAGCCAGCGCAGCAGCTCGCGCGGGGACGGCGGCTTGCCGTACATCAGCACGCCGACGCGGAAGATCTTGCCCGCGGCGCGGATGGCGAGCAGCACGGACAGCCAGAGCACACCCAGCGTCGTGACGATCTGCCAGACGGGCGTGTCCGGGTCAGCGCAGACGCGCAGCACCATAACGAACGGGGTAATCAGCGGGATATGGCTCAGCAGCACGCTCCAGGGCGAGTTGGGGTGCTCCAGGAAGTAGAAGCCGAAGATCATGGCGATCATGGTCAGCAGCGAGAGCGGGAAGATCATGCTCTGGGCTTCCTTGAGGTCGTTGCAGGCCGAGCCGATGCCCGCCATCAGGGCCGCCATGAGCAGGTAGCCGGGCAGGAAGTACAGCAGCGCCACCACAATGCGGTAGCCGCTGACCAGGTCGGCCACGCCGGCGGCGCGGGCCCCGGCGAAGCCGACGCTGCCCCACACGGCCACCAGCGCCAGCCCGACGAAAGCCGTGCCCAGAATCTTGCCGGCCATTAACTGGGTCGGACTGACGGCGGACAGGAGCACCTCGATAACGCGTGAACTCTTCTCCTCTATGACCGTCGTCAGCAGACCCTGGGCCACCACGAACGTCCCCATAAACAACAGGAACATGAATGCGTAAGGCGTCATGATGCGCGCGCCCTGGTCAGCGCTGATCGGCGTGCCCGTGGCCGCGTCGAGCCACTGCACGGGCACCTCCTGCGCGCGCAGCGCCGCCACCTGCTCGCGGTCAATACCGGCGTCGTGGAACCGGGCGGCGGTGACGGCCTCGCGAATCATTTCCTCAAGCTGCACGCCGATCCGCAACTGGTTGTCCTTGCGGGCCAGGGTGCAACCGGCCGGCGCGGCGATCACGTTCGGCGGAATGAGAATGTAACCATAGAGCTCACCCGCGCGCACGCGCTCGAGCAGCGTGGTCACATCTGTATCCGCATCCAGCTCCTGCAGCTCCAGCGGCTGGTTGGGGCGCTTCGCGTTGTACTGGGCCACCTGGGCCGCCAGATATGGAAAGACCACGCCACTGTAGTCGATAGCCGCAACACGCCGGATGTCGATCTTCTCGCGAATGGCCATCTGGTGGACGGCCTCGGTCCCGTAGATCGCGCCGACCATAATCACCGGCATCAACACGACGCTCAGGACGAACGCCTTGGTCTTGACGGTCGCGATGAACTCGCGCAATGCCACGGGCACGACCTTATTCATGGACCAACTCCCGCCGCGGTTCGGGCGCGACCGCATCAGCTCGCCTATCCGCGCCGACCAGCTTGACGAAGATCTCCTGGAGGTCCGGCCGTTGGAGCTCGAAGCGCAGCACGCGCACGCGGCGCAGGGCGTGTTCCAGAATCGCGTTCGGGTCGGCCTGCTCGGTCAACTGCAGGCGGGCGTGGCCGGCCGTCACGTTGGCCGAAACCACGCCGGCCAGTCCGCCGAGCCAGGACAGATCACCCTCGGCGTCGAGGATGGCCACGGGCGCGGAGAAGCGCGCCCGCACGTCGTTAATCAGCCCGTCGATGATCTTGCGGCCCCGGTTGATCAGGACGATGCGGTCACAGAGCCGCTCGGCCTGGTTCATCTGGTGCGTCGAGAAGATCACGGTTGACCCGGCGCGGCGCAGGTCGGCGATGAAGCGCTCGAGCATGTCCACGTTGAGCGGGTCCAGGCCCGAGAAGGGCTCGTCCAATATGACCAGCTCCGGCTCGTTCAGAATCGCCGTGATGAACTGGAGCTTCTGCGACATGCCCTTCGACAGGGCCTCGACGCGCTTGCGGCGCCAATCCTGCAATCCCACACGTTCCAAGCATTCATCGGCGCGCTGCCGCAGGCGGCGCCCGTGCAGGCCCTTGAGCCGGCCGAAGTAGCGCAGCGTTTCCAGCACGGTCATCTTGCGATAGAGCCCGCGTTCCTCCGGCAAATAGCCAATGCGGTCCTTGAGGTCGGCGGCACGCGGACGGCCCAGGACCGAGATGCTGCCGGAGTCCGGGTAGACGATGCTCATCACCATGCGCAGCGTGGTGGTCTTGCCGGCCCCGTTGGGACCCAGAAAGCCCAGGACGTGGCCGGCCGGGACGCGCAGGCTGAAGCGCTCGACAGCGGTGAACTTGCCGTAACGCTTGGTGATCTCGTTCAGAACCAGCGCATCGCTCACGCTGCGATTCCCTCGTTCAGGCGGCCGGCCCGTGCTGACCGGTTGGCAAGTATCACTGGCGCTTGACGTCCGCCGTCCTAGCCCAGCACCTGCGCCACCGCGTCGCCGATCGTGGCCGGACTTTCGCTGACGGTGATGCCGGCCTCACGCAAGGCCGCAATCTTCGATTGGGCCGTACCCTCGCCGCCGGAGATGATCGCGCCGGCGTGGCCCATGCGCCGGCCGGGCGGGGCCGTCTGGCCGGCGATGAAAGCGACCACCGGCTTGCGCACGTGGGCGGCAATGTAGTCCGCCGCCTGCTCCTCGTCCTTGCCGCCGATCTCGCCGATCATGACGATGCCGTGCGTCTGGTCGTCGGCGTTGAACATATCGAGCAGCTCGATGAAATTGAGGCCCTTGACGGGGTCGCCGCCGATCCCAACGCACGTCGTCTGGGCGTAGCCGCGCTGCGTGCACTGCCAGACCGCCTCGTAGGTCAGCGTGCCGCTGCGCGAGATGATGCCGACGTTTTTCGTGCGGCCGTTGGCGGGCTTGTGAATGTAGCCGGGCATGATGCCCAGCTTGCACTGGCCGGGGGTGATGACGCCGGGGCAATTGGGGCCGACGAGCAACGTGCCGCAGTCGTCCAGGAACTTCCGGACCTTGACCATGTCGAGCGTGGGCACGCCTTCGGTAATCAGCACAACCAGCCGGATGCCGGCGTCCGCCGCCTCCATGGCCGCGGCGGCGGCAAACGGGGCCGGTACGAACAGCAATGAAGTGTCCGCGCCGGTCTGCCGTACGGCCTCATGCACCGTGTTGAAGACCGGCAGGCCGTGCTCCGACTTGCTGCCGCCCTTGCCGGGCGTCACGCCGCCCACGATGTTCGTACCGTATTCCAGGCATTGGGCGGTGTGAAACGCGCCCGCCTTGCCGGTAATGCCCTGGCAGATTACCCGCGTGCGCTTGTCGACCAGAATGCTCATCGTCCTTGGCTTCCTTCTTACAGCATGAGAATCAAACGCGCCACCGCCCTGGCCCGCCGGCCGGGGAACAGGCGGAAGAGCACATTATGCCGCATGCGCCGCGCGGCGGAAAGCGGGGCCGCAAGGCGCGCGCGGCCGGCAGACGGCTTCAGGGCGTATCCGCGGCGGCGGGCGGCTGCGCGGGCCGCAGCTCCTCAACCTCCTCCTGGTAACCGCGGGGTGTCTTGATCTCGAACACCCCGCCGCTGAATCCCTCATTCAGGCGCGCATCGGAGAACGTGATGGTGATGAACGAGTTGATCTGGCCGGTCCCGTCCTTCTTGGAGGTGTGCACCTTGATCGGCAAGCCATGGTGCGGGCCTTCGCGGGCGATCCAGACGTCAACCGACTTGTAGGTGCGGCCGGTCTGGGAGTCGGGGCGCGGCTCAAGCCGCAGGTGATCCGTGTCCGGCGGATCGCCGGCCTCAGGCGCCACCAGCGCGACCTCGAACTCGGCCAGGATGTCGCTCTTCTTCTGGCCGAACGGCACCGGAAACGGCCCCTCTCCCAGCCGGTAGGGATTGTGCTGGTCGTCGGGCCGCCGAACCTGGCGGCGCACCACCGTCCGCGTCTGAGAATCCAGGCTGACGTACCACTGCCCGTCGAAGAGATGCCGCTCGTCCAGGCGGTGGGCGCGGCCGGCCGAGATCGAGCGCTCGAAATGCACGAGGAACTTGGACACCGGCTCCTGCTGCTGGTACCAGATCTGCCCCTGCTTGCTGATGGCGTCCTCCTCATCGTCCATGACGTACTGGAGGCGCCAGGTCACCTGGGCCCGGAGATCATGGACGGTGCGGTTCTCCAGGCGCGTGAGGATCTTGTCGACCGCCGGGTCCAGCGCCGGGGCGGTCGCCGGCGGCGCGGCGGGCGGAACCTCGGCCAAACCAGAGACGGCGGACGCCAGAACGATTATCATCAGCGGCCACAGGTTTGAGCGAACCGGAATCAAACGCATGCGATGATCTCCTGCCAGCGCACCAGCACCGGATTGTAAGAGGGGCGCGCGGCACACGCCACGGAGGCAGGCGCCTGGCGAATCGTCGCACCAGAAGCGGATAAGCTGCCACGCATGACCTACCTGTTAGACCTGATCTACGCCCTCGCCGTTTGTCTGGGCTGGCCGTATCTGCTCTACCGGCGCTGGCGGCGCGGCCCGGCCGGCGTGCCTTGGCGCGAGTACTTCGGACGAGTGCCCTCGCGGTCTGTCTCGGCCCGCTGCGTGTGGATCCACGCCGTCTCGCTGGGTGAAATCAACGCGACGCGCACCATCGCCGAGGAAATCCGCCGCCGCTCGCCGGATTCGGTCATCGTCTTCAGCAGCACCACGACCACGGGGCTGGAACGGGCCCGCAAGCTCTACCCTGATAACTTGGTGTTCCGTTTCCCGCTGGATTTCTCGTTCGCTATCCGGGCCGTGCTCGACCGGATCCGTCCCTCGGTAGTCGTCCTCCTCGAACTGGAGGTGTGGCCCAACCTGATCGAGGTTGCTGCCGCGGCCGACGTCCCGGTTGTCATTGCCAATGGCCGCGTGACCAGCGAACGCAGCATGCGCCGCTTCAACTGGCCCATCGTGCGCTGGTTCGCGCGGCGGATGTTCCGTCAGATCCGCTGGGTGGGGGCTCAGGATGCCACCTACGCTTCGCGTTTCATTGAGCTGGGCGTGCCCGCCGGCCGCGTCCAGGTGACCGGCTCGGTCAAATACGATGCGGCGGACACCTCGGACCACATCGACGGTCAGGAGGAACTGGCCGAGGCAATGGGTATCGACGTCCAGCGGCCGTTGTGGGTGTGCGGCAGCACCGGGCCGGGCGAGGAGGCGCACATCCTGACGGCCTATGCGCGGATGCTAAAAGATCAGCCCGACCTGCAACTGGCCATCATCCCGCGCAAGCCGGAGCGCTTCGACGAGGTGGCCCGGCTGATCGTCGAGCACGGCTACGCGTGCCTGCGGCGCAGCACCGGTGCGCCGCTCACGCCGACGGCGACCGCGGAACCGCGCCCGGTGTTCCTGGGCGACACGATGGGCGAGCTGCGCAAGTTTTACGCCCTGGCCACGGTCGTCTTCGTCGGGCGCAGCCTGGTGCCGCTGGGTGGCTCGGATGTGATGGAGGTGGCGGGCCTGGCCAAGCCGATCGTCGTCGGGCCCCACACCGATAATTTCACCGAGGCCGTCAATTTGCTGCTGGCCGAGGGTGGTGTGCGGCAAATCAGCGAGCCGGAAGCGCTGGCCGCCGTGGTGAGCGATCTGCTGCGGCACGCCGATCGCCGGGTCCAGATGGGGCGCGCGGGGCGGGCCGCGATCCAGTCACGGATGGGGGCGACGAACGAGACGGTCACGCGCATTCTCGAATTCATGCAGTAGAAACCAGCGAATCAGTGGTTACCTGCACGCGACCGGCGGGTATCATCAGGGTGCCATGCTTGCGAAAGCGTCACGTTTCGTGCGCGGTTCCGGACTGTCGGGCGTCCTGATCCTGGCGGCCGTTGCCTGCGCCCCGGGGTTGCTCGGATGTCAGAGCCCTGCCGCGCAGCGGCGCATGGCCATGCGCGAAGCCAGTTTGACATGGAGCGCCCAGACGCTCGCACAGCGCGAGCGTGACGCTCCCGCCCGGCTCGGTCGCACGCTGGCACGTATTGAACACGACATGCAGCAGCGACCGGAGCGCTTGGAGCGGGACGTGCGCTGGCTCGATGAGTCGCTCGAGTTCGAATTCCAGCGCTGGCGAAGTCGCCAGAAGCTGTACGTGGAGAAGCTTGAGCAGATTTTCGGGGGGAAGCCGGAGAACTACGAGCTGTTCTTCCTGCTGCTGCTGTGACGGCCGCCCGCTGGCTGCGTTCAGGGCGCGACCGGCGGAATTTGGGCGGAATGTGCGGACATGACGCCGCCGGCGCTCCCGGCGTCGCCGTGCGCCAATCCCGCCCCACCACCTTCAGCGGCCCGCGCTCCCGACCACTGGTCCGACTGAGCCGGCGCACCCCACAGGCCGGGCGAGCGGTCAGCAACGGGCACCGCCGGTCGCTGGACACCAGCCCGAAGCAGGCCGCCACGCAGTCCCAGCGTGGCCTCGCGGCCACGGTCCAACAGCAGGCCCGGCACGAATGCGAAGACTATCAGCAACAGCCCGCAGAGCAGCGCGCCGACGTGCGGCGTCTCCTGCGTGACCGCCTCAGCCGGGTGATCAGTTTCGTACAGCAGAACGGCCGCTATGACGCGCAGGTAGTAGGCCGCCGCCAGGGCCGAGTTCAGCATCGCAATCACGACCAAGGCGACCAGCCAGTTGTTCCACTGGGCCGGCGCCAACTCGCCCGCTACCCCGGCGAGCGCGCCGCCGAAGAGGCTCAGCTTGCCCCAGAAACCGGCCGTGGGCGGCAGGCCCATCAGCGTAAACATCGCGAGGGTCATGAGTAGCGCCAGGCTGGCATGACGGCGCAGCAGGCCGGCGACGTCGCGCAGCGTTTCACACGGCTGACCGCGCACCCGCAGCAGGCCCAGAATGGCGAACGCGCCCAGGTTGGCGAGCCCGTAGATAACGACGTAGTACAGCACGGCGGCCGTGCCGTCCCCGAGCGAGCCGTGGCCGCCCGCGGGTCCGATAAGCACGCCAACCAGCATGTAGCCCGAATGCGCGACGCCCGAGTAGGCCAGCATCCGCTTGATGTTCGTCTGCAGAAGCGCGAGTGTGTTGCCGACGGTCATGCTGACCACGGCGACCACCCACAGCACCCAGAAGACCGACGGGCTGACCTGCTGCCAGTGACCGGTGGTCACCATTATCTTGAAGATCGCCAGGAAGCCGGCGAACTTGGGCACGAAGCCCAGCAGGCCCGCGACCGGGCTGGCAGCGCCCTGGTAGACATCCGCAATGTAGAAATGCAGCGGGACAGCCGCAATCTTGAACAGCAGGCCGGCCAGTGACAAAACCACGCCGATGGCCGCCAAGCCACGCGGCACGACCGGCCCGGAAGCACTTAGCGACTCCTGCACGGCCTGCACCACGACCGGCAGCGACGTCGAGCCCGCCACCCCGTACAGGAGCGCGAAGCCGTAGGCCGTCAGCGCGGCCGCCAACGCGCCTAGGAAAAAGTACTTTGTCGCGGCCTCGGTGGCGCGGACGTTTCGCCGACTGAGCGCCACCATGATGTAAGTGGGAATGCTGACGACCTCGAGCGCCACGAACAGCAGCAGCAGGTCGTTGGCGGCGCCAACCAGCAACACGCCGGCCAGCGCGAACAGCAGCATCGACCAAAACTCGCCCCGTTCGGCGTGCGGCGGCTGAAACCACGCAACCAGCGTGATGACGAAGCCGAGCATGAGCGTGCCGTTGCGCGCGAAGATGGCCAGGGCACCATATTCGAGCCCCAGACCCGCGGCCGGATCGGCCTGGGCGCGAGCCTGCACCATCGCCGCAATCATGGCCAGCAGAATCGCCGCCAGGGCGACCCGGGGCGTCCAGTGGCGCAGCCCGGCTCCCGTGGCCTGGCCCAGCAGCAGCGCCACGCAGCCGCCGGCCAGCAGGATGATCTCCGGCAGCAGAATCCAGAGCGACAACAATTCGTACGGCGAGGGCGGCACGATCAGGGTCCTCCCGCCGGTAACACCGGCTCGCAAGGCGGGGCGGCAAATGGCCGCACGGGGGTCCAGGCGATCAGCGACTCGGCGGCGGCAGGCGCAGCGCCGGGCGCCGCACACGCGGGCGCTGCGCCGGTCGCCGGCGTGCCTGCAGCGAGCAGCGGAGCCTCACGCGCCTGGGCCGCATAGATGCGCGTCATCACCTGCGATTCCAACGCGGGATCGAGCGTGTCCGTAATCAGACGCGGATAGACGCCCAGCAGCACGACCAGAATCGCCAGCGGCGTCAGAATCGCCACTTCGCGGCGGTTGAGATCAGGGGGCAAGACGGCCAGGTCGGGCGTGTTGGCCGGCGCCTTGACCGGGCCGAACAGCACGCGGCCGGTC
>CAZYGM010000038.1:0-19239 GCA_964647015.1 uncultured Planctomycetales bacterium
ACTGGCCGGTTTTAACCCGCCCACCCCTGGCCGGATTTAACCTGCCCGGTGACAGCACCGCAGGCCGGCGACAAGAAACTCGTGTTCGCCTATGATTACCTCGGCCGGCGGATCGAAAAGCAGGTCTTCGACTGGGACGACCAGGCGGCCGACTGGCAGGCGACGCCGAGCGTGCAGCGCAGATTCGTCTGGGGCGGCACGGACGCCGGCGGGTGGCTGCTCTTGATGGAACTCGACGGGAGCGACAACCTCGTGCGTAAGTACACGTGGGGACTGGACTTAGCCGGACCGCACGGCGAGGTCAACTCGCTCGAAGCCGCCGGCGGGATCGGCGGGTTGCTGGCCGTCGCGCAGGCCCAGGTCGGCGGCTGCGGCCAGCTCTTTGGTTTGGATGTCGCGGAATGGGTGAGGATTGTGAGGTCCTCATCCGGCTGGGGGCGTGGTCGGTGCGCCGGAGCCGGGCCAAGGCGCCGCCCGTGAGGCGGTACACCGTCAGCAGACCAAGCCTTCATAGTTTCTCACGATCGCGGCTCGGTTCGGGTCGCGTGGGGCCCATAGCAGGAGTGGGCGGATCGCGCGGGGCCGGTAGCGGGTCGTCGGGTCGCGCGGGGGCCGGATTGTGGCGCTGACGGTACGGACCCGGCCGGCGCCGGAGCGCTTTCAGACCTTCTGAAAATGAGGGGCGGCGCGCCCCCTTGACCACATCGCCAGCAGGGTCGATCATTTCGGACATTCGGCGAGCCAGAATCGGAGCCGCATATCGCGACGCAGGTCTTTCCAAGGTGGTCGAACAAGCTGCGCGTGCTGGTGCTGATCGTCGCGCTGGTTGCGCCTATCTACCTTGTTCTCGTCGTGGCCTACGGTGCCTCGCCGTGGGCCACGGACGCGGGGTACGCGCCGTTCCAGCCAATCGCGTACAGCCATCGCCTGCACGCCGGCGAGTTGGGCATCGACTGCCGCTATTGCCATACGACGGTCAACCAGGCGGCCTGCGCGGCCGTCCCGCCAACGCAGACGTGCATCAACTGCCACAGCCGGGAGTACGGGATTCGTAAGGTCAGCGAGAAGCTGTTGCCGCTGCGCGCGGCGTTCTACGGAACCGACGCGGCCGGCTCGGCGGGCCGGCCGATTCCCTGGGTTCGCGTGCATGATCTGCCGGACTACGCGTATTTCGACCACAGCGCCCATGTGAACCGGGGCGTCGGCTGCGTCGAGTGCCACGGCCGGGTGGACCGGATGGACGTCGTCTACCAGGCCAAGCCGCTGGGCATGGGCTGGTGCCTCGAATGTCACCGCAACCCCGGCGCGCGGCTGCGGCCGCTCGATCAGGTCACGAACATGACCTGGGAAGGCCAGGCCGGCCCGGGCTTCGACCCGCTGAAGGAATTCAACATTCGCAGCGCGGACTACTTGCAGAATTGCTCGACCTGTCACCGGTAGCGTGGGAACGCGTGAACGTGAGTGCGTGGAAACGGACATATGAGCCGATCGGCCGGCACGGGAGAACGGGCGATGAGTGACGAGCGCCGCCTGCCAAGGTCGCCACAGGCCCACGCCTATTGGCGCAGCCTCGACGAGCGCGCGGACACGCCGCAGTTCCGCCAATGGCTCGCCGCGGAGTTTCCGCATATTCCGCCGGAATTCGTCGACGGCCCCACACGCCGCACGTTCCTGAAGCTGATGGGCTCGTCGCTGGGGCTGCTGGGGCTGACGGCCTGCCGCTGGCCGCAGGAGACGATTGTGCCGGCGACGCAGCAGCCGGTGCACCGGGTGCCCGGCGAGACCGTGCAGTTCGCGACGGCGCTGGAGTTCGGGGGTTTCGCCACGGGCGTGCTGGTGACGAGCTACGACGGCCGGCCGATCAAGATCGAGGGGAATGACAAGCACCCGGCCAGCCGCGGCCGGTCGAACCACTGGATGCAGGCGGGCATTCTGGACCTGTATGACCCGGACCGCAGCCAGCGGCCGAACGAGCGTGGGCGGGATTCAGGCCGCGGTGACCGGCACTACAGAAGCTGGGCCGAATTCGAGTCCTTCGCCAGCACGCACTTCGGCGGCTTGAAGGCCGCCGGCGGGGCCGGCCTGGCGGTGCTGTCCGAACCATCGGATTCGCCGAGCCTGGCGGAGATGCGCGAGCGCTTCCGCAAGACGTTTCCGCAGGCCGGCTGGTATGAGTACGAGCCGATCGCGCGCGAGAACGAGCTCGCCGGAGCACGGGCGGCGTTCGGGCGGGCCTATCGCACGCGCCTGCACCTGGACAAGGCCGATATCGTTGTCAGCCTGGACAGCGATTTCCTGATGCTGCACCCCGCGGCCGTGAAGTACGCCGGCGACTTCGCCGACCGCCGCCGGGCGCGCGACGGAAGAATGAACCGGCTGTACGTGGTGGAGAGCAACCTGACGGTCACGGGCAGTGTTGCCGACCAGCGCTACGCGGTGCGCGCGAGTGATATTGGCGCGATCGCCGGGCGGCTGTTGAGCGCGGTGGCGGCACGACTGGGCACGAGCACAACGCCAATCGCGGAAGAGGATACGGCCGCCCTGTCAGAAACGACGATCGCCGCCTGCGCAGATGACCTGGTGCGGCATGCCGGGCGTGCGTGCGTGGTCGTCGGCCCGCGGCAACCGCACTGGGTCCACACGATCGCGCACCGGATCAACCACCTGATCGGGGCGCATGGCCGGACGATCACGTTCACCGGCGTGGCCGAGTTCCCAAACATAGGTACGCTGACTGACCTGGTGCGCGACGCCGGCGCGGGGCAGGTGCAGACGCTCGTGATTCTCGGTGGGAACCCCGTCTACGACGCGCCCGCTGATCTGCGTTTCGCCGCATTGCTGGAACAGATGCCGACCAGCATCCACCTCAGCCTGTATGACAACGAGACGTCACGGGCCTGCACGTTGCACCTGCCACGGGCCCACGCGCTCGAATCGTGGGGCGACGCGCGCGCGTGGGACGGGACACTGAGCCTGGTCCAGCCGCTCATCGAGCCGCTCTACGCTGGCCGCACGCCGTGCGAGTTGCTGGCCCTACTGTGCGATGACGAGGTCCGCAACGGCTACGAGATTACCCGCCGCACGTTCGGCAACCTGCATGACCACGGTGTCAACCGTGAGCAGCTCTGGCACGAAGCGCTGCGTGTCGGCGTGGTGCCCGACTCCGCGTTTCCGGAAGAGGTTGTCCCCGAGTGCACGCAGCCAATGGCCGTCTCGGGCGAGCGGAGCCCCGACTATGAACTGGTCTTCGCACCCGACTACAGCACGTACGACGGGCGCTGGGCCAACAACGCCTGGCTCCAGGAGTGGCCCGACCCGCTCACCAAGCTCACGTGGGACAACGCCGCCCTGATCGCGCCCGCTGACGCCGGGCGGCTGGGTATCAGGCGGAGCGGCGACCTAGTCCGTATCACGCACGGCGGGCGCACGCTGGAGATCCCCGCGTTCATCCTGCCCGGGCTGGCCGAGGGCTCGGTAACGCTGCCCCTGGGCTATGGTCGCGGGCCGGCGGCGGGGGTCGTGGCCGACGGTGTGGGCTGCAACGCGCAGGTGTTGCGCACGAGTGCCGCGCCGTGGATAGCGACCGGTGCCGAGGTCGCCGTGCTTGGGCGGCACCACAAGCTGGCGACCACGCAGGACCACCACGCGATCCGCTCACGGGTGGGCGACAAGGAGACGCAGGCTCGCGTGCCCGTGCTGGTGCGGGAGGCCACGCTGGCTGAGTACCAGGACCCGCATTTCGCTGAGCATTTCCGGCACCGGGTCCATCACCCGCCGCTCGAATCACTGTGGCAGGAGCGCGCGCCGGACAGCGGTCATCGCTGGGGCATGGCGATCGACTTGTCGGCGTGCAGCGGCTGCGGCGCGTGCGTGCTGGCGTGCCAGGCCGAGAACAACATCCCCGTGGTCGGCAAGGACGAAGTGGCCATGGGGCGCGAGATGCATTGGATCAGGGTGGATCGGTACTTCGCGGAGGATTCAAGGGATCATGCAAGCGAGCATGCGTCCGGCGGCGCCACGGGCTCGCGGGTCATGGGACCCGGCCTCCGCGTGGTACATCAGCCGGTAACGTGTATGCACTGTGAGCTGGCCCCGTGCGAGCAGGTCTGTCCCGTCGCGGCAACCGTCCACGACACCGAGGGCCTCAACACGATGGTCTACAACCGCTGCATCGGCACGCGGTATTGTGCCAACAACTGCCCGTACAAAGTTCGGCGGTTCAACTGGTTCTACAACCATCACGGCCCGTATCACCCGCGCTCGCTCAAGGCCACCGAGACCATTCGCAAGGACGGGGTCAATCGCCTGCCCGGCGAGTACCGCAAGCAGCCGCTGACGGAAATCGAGAAGCTGCTCAACAACCCGGAAGTCACCGTCCGCAGTCGCGGCGTCATGGAGAAATGCACGTTCTGCGTCCAGCGGATCAACAAGGTCAAGATCAAGGCGCGGAACGAGCGCCGGCCGGTGCGCGACGGCGAGGTCGTGCCGGCCTGCGCCCAGGCGTGTCCCGCCGGGGCCATCGTTTTCGGCGACCTGAACGATCCGAATAGCGCGGTGCGCAGGCTGCACGCGCAGGACCGGGCGTACGCCCTGCTGGCGGAGCTGAACATCAAGCCGCGCACGATCTACCTCGCCCGGCTGCGGAACCCTTGCGAACCACCGGACGGACCAGCGCATGGCGTCAGTAGTACGTGACATCGACAACACCTGGGAACGCCCCGGCGAACGGGCGCCGCTGATCACCGGCGGGCTCGATCTCACGTCGGTCACGGACGTCGCCTGCGCCCCGTGGGAGGCCCCCAAGCCGCCGCGGGCCTGGTACATCGCCTTCGGCTGCTCGATCTTCCTGCTGGTCGTCGTCTTTCATATCGCCGTCGGCATGTTGATAGTCAACGGCGTCGGCGTGTGGGGGGTGAACAACCCGACCGGCTGGGGCTTCGCGATCATCAACTTCGTCTTCTGGGTCGGCATCGGCCACGCCGGCACCTTGATCTCGGCCATTCTCTTTCTCTTCCGCCAGAAATGGCGTACCAGTATCAACCGTTTTGCTGAGGCGATGACGATCTTCGCCGTGATGTGCGCGGGAATCTTCCCGGGCATTCACGTCGGGCGCATCTGGGTCACGTATTGGATGGCGCCGCTGCCCAACCAGATGGCGATGTGGCCGCAGTTCCGCAGCCCGCTGCTTTGGGACGTCTTCGCGGTCAGCACGTACGCGATCGTCTCGCTGCTGTTCTGGTACGTCGGGATGATTCCGGACCTGGCGACCTTCCGCGACCGCGCGACGAGCAAGGTCAAGCGCGTCCTGTACGGCCTGTTCGCGCTGGGCTGGACCGGCTCGTCCCGTCACTGGCACCGCTTCGAGCGGTCGTACCTGATCCTCGCGGCCCTGGCCACGCCGCTCGTGCTGAGCGTCCATTCGATCGTGAGCTTTGACTTCGCGATCTCCCAACTGCCGGGGTGGCACACGACGATTTTTCCGCCGTACTTCGTCGCCGGGGCGATTTTCGGCGGCTTTGCGATGGTGCTGACGCTGGTGATTCCGGCGCGGCAGCTTTTCGGACTACGGAACATCATCACCCTGCGGCACATCGAGAATTGCTGCAAGATCCTGCTGCTGACCGCGCTGTTCGTCGGGTACGCCTACGGCATGGAGTTCTTCATCGCCTGGTACAGCGGCAGCCCATACGAAGGCTTTATCTTCAAGACCCGCGCGCTGGGTCCGTACGCCTGGGCGTACTGGACGATGCTCGGCTGCAACGTGCTGGCGCCGCAGCTCCTGTGGTTCAAGAAATGGCGCACGACGCCGTGGCTGACGTTCCTCGTCGCGATGGCGGTCAACGTCGGCATGTGGTTCGAGCGCTTCGTGATCACGATCACGTCGCTGTCGCAGGACTTTCTGCCCTCTAGTTGGCACTACTACCGGCCAACGCTTATCGACATTCTGACGCTGGTCGGCAGCTTCGGCCTGTTCTTCACGCTCTTCCTGCTGTTCTGCCGGTATCTGCCAATGGTCGCGATGGCCGAAGTCAAGACGGTCATGCCAATCGCCGACCCGCACGCGCACCCGCACGCGCACGTGCCGGCGACGCGGGCGTTTGATTACAACCCGGACGAGTTTGATGGACCGGCGAGTGCGCAGCGGGAGCGTCCGGCCGCCGGACCTGACGATCGCGCGCGCGACGAGAGACAAACGTGAACCAGGGACCCGACAAGACGATCCACGCGGAGGAGCCGCGGCTCCATGCGCTGCTGCTGGAGCTCGACTCCCCCGGCGCGCTGCTCACCGCCGCCGAGCGCGTCCGCGACGCCGGCTATACCCGCTGGGACACGCATACACCCTACCCCGTTCATGGCATCGATAACGCGATGGGGATCCGCCGCACGCGCCTGCCCTGGATCGTCTTCGCCCTCGGCTTGGTCGGATGCATCGGCGGGCTGGTCCTGCAATGGTGGACCAACGCGACGTCCGGCGCCGCCTTCCCGTTCGTCCCAACCTTCGGCCAGGGCTACAACTACCTCGTCAGCGGCAAGCCCGAGTTCAGCCTGCCCGCGAATATCCCCATCATGTTCGAGACGACCGTCCTGCTGGCGGCCCTGGCCGCCGTCTTCGGCATGCTCGCGCTGAACAACCTGCCGCGCCACCACCACCCGCTGTTTGACGCACGACGTTTCCGGCGGGTGACGGCCGATCGCTTCTTCATCGCCATTGACGCCGCCGATCCACGCTTCGACGCAGAGCAGACCCGGACCCTGCTCGATTCGCTCGGCGGGCTGGGAGTCGAGGAGGTTCACGATGCGCCCGGGTCCGCGCGGTTGCCGCAGTGGCTCATCATCACCATCATGATCATCGTGAGCCTCGCCCTGCTGCCGCCGCTCCTGGCCGCCAAGGCGCGCCTGTCGAAATCCGACCGGCCGCGAATCCACCTGATTCACGACATGGACAACCAGGAACGCTTCAAAACGCAGCAAGCGCACCCACTCTTCGCCGACGGACGCGCCATGCGCCCGCCGATTCCCAACACGATCGCGCGCGCAGACGGCCGGCCCGATCCGCATTTCGACGCGGGCCGCGTGGGTGACGTGTGGGCCACGACCTACCCGCCCAACCTGGACATCACCGTCGATTTCATCCGCCACGGCCAGGTTCGTTTCAACATCTTCTGCGCCGCCTGTCATGGAATCGGCGGCGCCGGTGACGGCATCATTCATCAACGGGCCCTCCGTCTCGACGAGCCCGGCTGGATCGCACCGACCGTGCTCGTGAGCGACTTGGTCCGCGAGCGGGAGCTGGGCCATATTTTCAACACGATAACGGCCGGCATCCGCAGCATGCCGCCGCACGGCGACCAGATTCCGCCCGCCGACCGCTGGGCGATCGTGGCCTACATCCGGGCCCTGGAACTTAGCCAGCACGCCGCGTGGGAGGACGTGCCCCCGGAGAAACGCACGGAGTTGCAGCCTTAGCAGGTAGATGAACCCATGCTCACGCCCGCTGACATCGCGACCGAATCCCGCCGCCTGGACGGCACCGGGCCGCTGGGCCCCGCGGCCGCCGGCGCCGGCGTCGTGGGACTGGCGGTCGGCGTGCTTTTCGGCGCGCGCGACGGCTGGGACGTCTTCTTTCGCTCGTACCTCCTCAACTACACGTTCGTCCTTAGTCTGGCGCTGGGGGCCCTGTTCTTCGTCCTGCTCCAGCACATCACCAAGGCGGGCTGGAGCGTGGCACTCCGCCGCCTGGCCGAGCTCATCGCCGCCACGCTGCCGCTGCTGGCGGTGCTCTTCCTGCCGCTGCTGATACCGGTCCTGCGCGGCATGGCCGGCGTCTATGAATGGGCCGACCCCCAGGCCGCCGGGCAGGATAGGACCGGCCTGCTGGCCCACAAACAGCCCTATCTGAACGTACCGTTCTTCATCGCCCGCTGCGTAATCTATTTCGGCGTCTGGGTGCTGCTGGCCCGCTATTTCCTGCGGCAATCGGTCGCCCAGGATGCCACCGGCGACCACCGCCACACGCTCGCCATGCAATGGTGGAGCGCGCCCAGCCTGCTGCTCTACGGCCTGACCGTCACGTTCTTCGCGATCGACGCGCTGATGTCGCTCAATCCCCACTGGTTCAGCACCATCTGGGGCGTCTACTTCTTCTCCGGCTGCCTGGTCGGCTTCTTCGCCTTCCTGGCCCTGGTTGTCTGCGGCGTACAGCGCGGCGGCCGGCTGGCCCGCTCGATCACGGTCGAGCACTACCACGACCTCGGAAAGCTCGCCTTCGCCTTCGTCGTATTCTGGGCCTACATCGCGTTCAGCCAGTACATGTTGATCTGGTACGCCAACATCCCCGAGGAGACAGTCTGGTACCGGCCGCGGCAGGACGACCGGTGGTGGGTCGGCGTGAGCCTCCTGCTCCTCGTCGGCCACTTCGTCGCCCCGTTCCTGGCGCTGCTGTCACGCTGGCCCAAACGCCGCAAGGGGACTTTGGCCGTCGCGGGCGTATGGCTGCTGGCCATGCACTGGCTCGACCTATACTACATTGTCATCCCGCGGCCGGCCGGACACGACCACGCCGCCGCCCCGTTGCACGTCAGCGACGTCGCCCTGTTCGTTGGGCTGGGCGGTCTTTTCCTGGCGGGCCTGCTGCGGCTACTGACCCGCTATCCGTTGATCCCGGAGCGCGACCCACGGCTGGCCGACTCGCTGGCCTTCGAGAACGTCTGAGGAGCGGCATGAGTGGCGACGGCGATCCACGCTCGGCAACGACCATCCTGGCCGGCCTGATCAGCGTCATCCTGCTGCTGGCGCTGGTGTTGTTCGCCGTCGTACTGTTCCTCCACACGCAGGCCTACGAGGACCAGCGCAAGCTCTACGAGCCCAAGTACCAGGAACTCGCCGACCTGCAGGCCGCGCAGCGCGACCAGATCAACCGATTCCGCGTCATAGATGCTGCCGCCGGCACGTACGCGATCCCGATCGACGACGCGATCGCCGTGTACGCCCGGCGACAGAAATCCGCGCCCGCCCCGACTAGAGTAGAAAAGACGGGTGACGCCCTGAACGCGCCGGAGTAGTGGAGCCGATTGGATGAGCAAGCATCGTGACCATCTCGCCCGTGCCGTCCTGCTCGCCCTGGCCTGGTGCGCCGCGGCCGGCGCCCAGGACCGCATCGAGGCGCTGCCGAAGGACCTCGAACAGGTCGGCATCGACGAGCACCTCGACACCACGCTGCCACTGGACCTTGAATTCACCGACCACACGGGCAAACAGGTCCGCCTGCGCGACTACTTCGACGGCAAGACCCCCGTCATCCTCACGCTGAACTACTTCAGGTGCCAGATGCTGTGTACGCTCCAGCTCAACGAGCTGGTGGATACGCTCAAGCTGCTCGACTGGGTCGCCGGCGACCAGTTCCAGATCGTCACCGTGAGCTTCAACCCCGAGGAGGGCCACGCCCTCGCCGCGCTCAAACGCCAGAGCTACCTCGACTTCTATGGCCGGCCCGCGGCCGCGGAGGGCTGGCACTTCCTGACGAGCCCCGGCAACGAGCAGAACATCGACGCCCTGCTGAAGGCCACCGGCTTCCGCATCAAGTACATCCCGGAGACCGGCGAGTACTCGCACGCGGCGGCGTTGATCCTCTGCACGCCCGACGGCCGCATCTCGCGCTACCTGTACGCCTTCCCCTACCCACCCAAGACGGTGCGCCTGTCGCTCGTCGAGGCTTCCGAGGGCAAGATCGGCTCGACGGTCGATCGCATCCTGCTCTTCTGCTATCACTACGATGGCCAGGGCTACAGCCTCGCGGCGATGAACTTCGTCCGTGCGGGCGGCGTGCTGTCGCTGGTCCTGGTCGGCGGCCTGCTGCTGATCCTCTGGCGCTTTGACCCCCGCCGCCGCAAGACGGCCCCGGTGCCGGACCCATGATGCCGCGGCCCCCCGCGCTGCTGGCCCAAGCCGGCGAACCCACCACCACGGCGGCCGACACCTTCTGGCTGCCCGCGCCGAGCGCCACGGCCGCCCCGCACGTCGATACGGCCTTCTACTTCATCTACTGGGTGTCGGTCTTCTTCTTCGTGCTGGTCGTGGCGCTCATGCTGTACTTCGTTATCCGCTATCGGCGCCGCGTCGAAGGCGAGCCGGCCCCGGGCGGTGCGCACCACAACACGGCCCTCGAAATCACCTGGTCGGCAATTCCACTCGTGCTCGTGGTCGTCATGTTCTACATGGGCTTCCGCGGGTTCATGGACATCGTCAACCCGCCGGCCAACGCGCTCGACATTCACGTCCTCGGCCAGAAATGGACGTGGATCTTCACGTATCCCAACGGCCACGCCGACACCGAGCTGCACGTACCAGTCGATACGCCGGTCCGCCTGATCCTGACGTCCAACGACGTCATCCACAGCCTTTATGTCCGGGAATTCCGTATCAAGCGCGACGCCGTCCCCGGCCGGTACAACAAGATCTGGTTTCGGGCCACGCACCCCGGCCGCTTCTGGGCGCTGTGCACCGAGTACTGCGGGCAGCAGCATTCGACCATGCTCGCGCCGGTGGTGGTCCATGAGCCCGGCGGCTATGAGAAATGGCTGGCCAGTGCCGCCGACCCGTTCCAGACGCGCTCGTTCGCGGAGGTCGGCGCCATGCTGCACCAGAAGCGTTGCAGCGGCTGCCATTCGGACGACGGCCGACCGCACGTCGGCCCGACGTTCAAGGACCTCTTTGGCAAGACCGTGCAGTTTGCCGATGGCACCACGGCGGTAGCCGATGAGAACTACATACGCGAGTCAATGGTCAACCCCAACGCCAAAATCGTCGCCGGCTACCCCAATGTCATGCCGACCTTCAAGGGCCAGCTCAGGGACAACGAGATCACCGCAATAATTGAGTACATAAAGGAACTGAGCGGGGCCGCCACCCCCGTGCCCGCGCCCGACCCCGCGCCCGAGCCCACACCATGACCACGCTGAACCCCCCGCCGTTCGCCGCTGTGGACTATCTGAACCACCGAACCGGCCTGCGCGCCTGGCTGCTCACGCTCGACCACAAGCGCATCGGCGTCATGTACCTCGCTTCGATCCTCGGTGCGTTTCTGCTCGGCGGCATCTTCGGCCTGCTCATCCGCACGGAGCTATTCCAGCCCACCAAAGTCTTCATCGAGGCCGACACGTACAACCAGTTCTTCACGCTGCACGGCGTGATCATGACCTTCCTCGTCATCATCCCCGGCATCCCGGGCGCGCTGGGCAACTTCGTCCTGCCGATCATGCTGGGCGCCAAGGATCTCGCGTTCCCGCGCCTCAATCTTGCCAGCTATTACCTGTGGGTCGCGGGGGCCCTGCTGGCCGTCCTCGCCATCGTGATGGGCAGCCTCGACACCGGTTGGACGCTCTACGCGCCGTACTCGACGACCACCGGCATGGGCGGCGTCGTGCCGGTCCTGCTGGGGGCCTTCCTGCTGGGTTTCAGCTCGATCTTCACCGGCCTGAACTTCATCGTGACGATACACAAGATGCGCCCGCCCGGCATGACCTGGTTCCGGCTGCCGCTGTTTCTGTGGGCGCTCTATGCCACCTCGGTGATTCAGATTCTCGCCACGCCCGTGCTGGGCATCACGCTGCTGCTGCTCATCGCCGAGCGCTCGCTGGGCTTCGGCATCTTTGATCCCAACCTGGGCGGCGACCCCGTGCTCTACCAGCACTTCTTCTGGTTCTACTCGCACCCGGCCGTCTACATCATGATCCTGCCTGCCATGGGCATCGTCAGCGAGATCATCTCGGCCCTCTCGCGCAAGCACATTTTCGGCTACCATTTCATCGCCTTCTCGAGCATCGCGATCGCGCTGTTCGGCTTCTTCGTGTGGGGCCACCACATGTTCGTCAGCGGCCAGTCCACGCTGCTGACGACCATCTTCAGCCTGCTGACGTACGGCGTCTCGATCCCCTCGGCCGTGAAGGTCTTCAACTGGCTGGCGACGCTGCGCGGCGGCTCAATCTCGCTGCGCGCCCCGATGCTCTACGCGCTGAGCTTCATCTTCATTTTCGCCATCGGCGGCCTGACGGGCCTGTTCCTGGGTGCCATGGCGACCAATATGCACCTGCACGACACGTACTTCGTCGTCGCCCATTTTCACTACGTCATGATGGGCAGTACGCTCGTGGCCATGATCGGCGGCATCCACTACTGGTGGCCCAAGATGTTCGGCCGCCTGTACAGCGAGCTGTGGAGCGTTATCGCCTGGGCCCTGGTCTTCATCGGCTTCAACGTCACGTTCTTCCCGCAGTTCGTCATGGGCAGCCGCGGCATGCCGCGCCGCTACTGGAGCTACGCGAACCTGGAGGAATACGCCTGGATGCACCAGCTCTCGACCATCGGGTCGTACGTGATGGCCGTCGGCTTCGTCATCACCGCGATTTACCTGGTCCATTCGCTCGTCGCCGGCCGCCGCGCGCCGGCCAACCCGTGGGGCGCCGCCACGTTGGAATGGCGCTGTGCCTCGCCACCGCCGCCACATAACTTCGACGAGCCGCCGACGGTCGGCGATCCGTACGATTTCCGTGACCTGCGCTATGATCCGGCGCGCGCGGGCTACGTACCCGCCGAGTCGTGACGCATATGGGAGCGCGCCGCCGCCGATGAACGCCCAGACCGGTCAGCCCGAGCACGGCCATCCGCCGCACCTGGCCCATCACTTTGAGACGCCGGGCCAGCAGTTCCAGTCCGCGGTCTTCGGAATGTGGCTGTTCGTGGCCACGGAAATCCTACTGTTTGGCGGGCTGTTCTGTGCTTACGCGGTCTATCGCGGCAACCACCCGGAAGTGTTTGTTCACGCCCACCATTACCTCGACCGCAACCTGGGCGCAATCAACACGATCATCCTGCTCATCAGCAGCTTCACGATGGCGGCCGCGGTTTGGGCCGTCCAGCAGGGCCGGCAACGCATGCTCGTGGGCATGCTGGTCGGCACGCTGGTCTGCGCCGGCGGCTTCCTCGGCATCAAGGCCGTTGAGTACCAGCACAAATGGCAGCACGGCCTGCTCTGGGGCAAGTACTACCAGCCGGAGGAGCATGAGGCCGCCGACGCGTCCACCGAGGAGGTCGCGGCCAGCGCCGCGCCCGCGGCGGAGGTCCCGGCCGCCGCGCCGACCCCGACGGATGACGGCCCGCACGAGACCTTCCGCGCCACCAGCCCCGGGCCGTCCGGCCTGCTGCGGCCGGACGCCGCCACGCCGACCAGACGCACCCAGGAAGCGCAGAACGTGCGCATGTTCTTCTCCGTGTACTTCGGCATGACGGGCCTGCACGGCCTGCACGTCATCGCCGGCATGATCGCGATCGCCTGGGTGCTGGTCGGCGCGCTCAAGGGACGGTTCAGCCCGGCGTATTTCACGCCCGTGCCAATGGTCGGTCTTTACTGGCACGTGGTTGATCTAATCTGGATTTACCTGTTCCCGCTATTCTACCTGATTCATTAGCGAGCCCGCCCATGACCACACCGACCAAGCCCCACGCCCACGCCGAAGTCGGCCATCACGTGCCGATGAAGGTGCTCGCCGGCACGCTGGCGGCCCTGCTATTGCTCACGGTCATCACAGTGGGGGCAACTTGGGTGGACTTCGGCGCGGTGGCCAACCTGTGGATCGCCCTGATCATCGCGACGATCAAGGCCATTCTCGTGGCGCTGTTCTTCATGCACCTGGCCTATGACCGGCCATTCAACGCCGTTGTCCTGGCGGCTGCCCTGTTCTTCGTGCTCCTGTTCGTCTGCTTCACGCTGATGGACACCCGGGCCTACCAGGACGACATCAGCGCCCACCGCGCCGCCGAAACCATGCGTTCCCCGCCTTGACGGCGGCCTGACCGCCGCGACACGTAGAACAGCCGCAATGGGCAGGCGGCGTGCGTGCCGCAGCCAACCAGACCGTTGAGCCGCTACTTTCCCCCGTGCTGGGCGTCTGTGCGTCTGTAGAAGTCCTGTGCCTGCCACGCGAAGGCGGCCGCCCGCACTGTCGGCACATCCCCTGCCAACCAGAGCGTGTCCGGATGGTCATGCACCAGCCCGCCGACCGGCACACCCGCGAAGTCGTGTTCCCAGCCCCCGGCCTGCGCCTGCCCGACAATTTCCGCCAGCGGCAGCGCCTGCCAGTGCCCCGCCACGTATAGCCCGATCAACGGTGACTTCAGACCCGGCCCGTCCGGCAACGGCCGCACGGCAAACAGCAGGTCTTCCGAATCGAGATAGGGCTGGTACGAAGTCTTGTACAGCTTGTGCATACCCGGCCGCGGTGCGAGCACCGTCCCATCCGGGTATCGCGTGCGCCATTGCGACCACGTCACGACCGATACCGGCAACACATCCAACGTCACGCCGCGCGCCGCCGCCGGCCCGGCAATCGCCCGGAACTGAAGCTGTCCCCACAGGCTTTCACCGCCGCCGTCGGGTTGCCGGTCGTAGAGCACGAGGTTCGAGTTGAACAGGAGGCCGCTGATTCCCAGCTTAAGCGTCGCGCCCGCCACGCGCCGATCGAACACGACCGCGCTGTCGCACAGCGGATCAAACGTCACGGCGATATCCCGCCCGCCCAGAGTGTCGTTAACCACCTGGTGCCAGTTCATCAGCCGCACGGGGTAAGCCCGCGCCGCCCCGTTCACCTCAACCGCCAGCACCAGGTCCGTCCCCACCAGGTACTTGCCCTGGTGCCCCCGCCGCAGGTCGCGGTCGTATTCAAGCGTCCGCGCCACTGTCCACGTCTCGGGCTCAACCAGGGCCGGCAGCGAATCCTTGGCCATCCGCGCCGGCACAAGCAGGTCGCGCGGCACGAGGCACGTCGTCAGATCGAACCCATAGCTCGCCACGTTCCGGCCGTCCCCCACCAGCCGCACGCGCCGGGTCATCCGCTCGCCCCAGTGCGCTACAACCATCATGCACAGCACCACCGCCCCCACCAGCGGCCAGCCACTGCGGAGGTCCAGCAGCCGTCCGGTTGCCGACTGCGGCACGTGCGTGATGTCGCTCACACCTCACCTCCAGCCCGGTCGAGCAGCATGAGCGCCAGCAGGACCGGCAGATAGATCACGCTCGCCAGGAACAGACGCCGCGCCGCCCCCGTGCTCCGCTGTCGTTCCAGCGCCACCCCAGCCGCGAGCAGCCCCGCCCACAGTACGATTGCCCCGCCCGCGTACACCCACCCCGTCACCCCCACCCCCGTCAACATCAGCGTTAGCGGCAACAGTGTCAGCGAGTACAACAGCACGAGGTACGTTGTGAAGTGCCCGCCCACATCGATCACCGGCACCATCAGGAAACCGCCGCGCGCGTAGTCCGCCCGGTGCAGCCAGGCCAGCGCCAGAAAGTGCGGCACCTGCCAAACGAAGAGAATGCCGGCCAGAATCCACGCTCCGGTACCAATCCGCCCGGTTGCCGCGACCCAGCCGATCGTTGGTGGAAGCGCCCCAACGACCGCACCGACCAGCGTATTAAGGGGGCTGCGGATCTTGATCGGCGTATAGACGAGCACGTAAATCAGCAGCGTCGCCAGCGCCAGCAGCCCCGGCGCCAGCCCCACGCCGCCAATCAGCAGCAACGGTCCGGCCAGCCCGCTCGTCAGCCCGAACGCCAACGCCGCCGGCGCGCTCAGCCGGCGCGCGGGCAGCGGCCGCCGCCGCGTCCGCAGCATGCGTTCGTCCCGCGCGACCTCCCACCATTCGTTCAGCGCGTTCGCCCCCAGCGCCGCCAGCGCCGTCCCCACCACCGTACACAGCAGGCGCGTCCACGGCGTACCCCCCGGCACCGCGAGCGCGTAGCCCACGGCCGTCGTCGTCACCACCAGCGCGCTCAGTCGCCACTTGCCGAGTTCCAGGCAGATCGCGATGTTCGCACGGAGTTGAGCCGCCGCGCCCGGCCGTGCCGTTGAGGCCACGGAGTCCGTCAGCCCGTCAGACATGCCACACTCCCATACGTCAATTGTAGTCGTCCCGCGCGTCGCCGCGAGTCCTCCGGGCGTCGTGACAGCCTCTCCTCCCGTGGCTACACTCCGCGCCACAAAAGCAATCTCTTCAGGTCACCATGAAACCGAACACCATCAGCAACGACCCACACTCTGCCGCCGTTCTCACCCTCGGCTTCGGCACGGCCGTCGCCGTGTGGACGGTGGGCTACTTCTGCCGCCTCTTCGGGCCCGCCGTACCGGCGCCCCTGCTCTTCGCCCTGATGCTCGCCTGCCTGCTGGCCGGCGGCGTGCTGGCCGGACGCTACACGGACCACGGCGTCCGCCGCGGGCTGTATGTCGGCCTGCTCGCCGGCCTAATCAACCTACTCATCGTCGGCAGCCTGATCGGCGGCGAGACCCCCACCGAAATCAAGCGTGGCGCCATTCTCTGGGTTTGCGGCACGCTCATCGTCTCGGCTTTCGTCACGACTATCGGGGCCGCATTGGGCGCGCGCCGCCGGGCACACCACGTGCAGCCCGACTGGCCCGGCCTGTTCGCGCTCTGCGCCGTCGCCGCCACCGTGGTCCTGTTGGCCGCCGGCGGCCTCGTCACGGGCTTCGGCGAGGGCCTCGCCGTCGTCGATTGGCCCAACACCGAAGGTTACAACATGTTCCTGTACCCGCTCGCCCGCATGACCGGCGGCGTCTACCTGGAACATGCCCACCGCCTGCTCGGCTCCCTGGTCGGCCTGACAATGCTCGTGCTGGCCGTCCACACGCACCGCACTGAGCCGCGCCGCTGGGTCCGCAATCTCGGCTGGCTGGCGCTGCTCCTCGTCATCACGCAGGGCATCCTCGGCGGCCTCCGCGTCACCGGCCGTTTTACGCTTAGTACCAATCCGGACGACACCGACCCGAAGGTCGTTCTGGCGATCGTACACGGCGTCTTGGGGCAAATCGTTCTCGTCACGCTGGTGGCGCTCGCCGCCGCCCGGACGCGGGCCTGGCGTGCCGCCGGGCCACCGGCCGTCGCCCCCGCCGCCGGCACCGACCGCGTGCTGACCAGCGTGCTGATCGTGCTGCTGGTCATTCAGCTCGTCCTGGGCGCGCTGGTCCGGCACTTCACGTGGGCGCTGGCGCTGCCGCTGGCAAGCTACGGCCTTGACCTAACCCCCGCGCAGCTAAAGACCTATGGCACCTGGGCCCTGCACCTGCACATCACGCTGGCCGTGTTCGTCATCCTGGCGGCCCTGGCCGTAGGCGTGCGGTCGTGGGGGTCTCAGCAAACACCGGCCGTCCTACGGCGGCTCGGTTCCAAGCTGCTGATTCTCACGGGGCTGCAACTCGTGCTCGGGGTAGCCGCCCTAATCGTCACTAGCGGCGATGCCAAGGATCAAGGACCCGGCGCGGTTGCCGTTGCTGTCACGACAGCGCACCAGCTCGCCGGTGCCGCCCTCCTGGCGCTTACCACCCTGCTGCTGGTGTGGAACTGCCGCCTGATGCGAACGCCGGCGAAGTCGGCGGCCACCACGCAGTCGGCTCCGGCCTAGTTCCAGCGTCCCCCCGGCCGGTTGGCTTGTCGGGCGGCGTCGATACAGGACATAGCGCGTGCTCCTCCTCGCACTCCGGCCACAGACAAGCTGAACCGGGTTCCTCGGGCACGTGCTGGGGACATCTGGACAAGAAGCGTCATGAACAGCAAGGACGGGAACAGGGTACTCTTCTTGTATAGTTACAGTCTTACGCCTTCGCGAATACCCAACACTTCCGCGGGGACTCCCGGGCCACCAACACCACTCTTGCCGCGGCCGCGCGCTATCAGTGACGCCGTGGTGCATAGGAGGCGCCAACCACAAATCAACCGTATTACACGACAATTCAGAGCGGAAAGATCGTCGTTTGGCAGGACAGGCGCTGGGACAAGGTCGGGACAAGCTTCCTTTCATCACCCGGTATGGACAGCCCCGGCTCGCCTCAGCGCGGCATGTTTGTTGGACTTGGGCGGCGACGGATAATTGGTGTTGCCATTGGCGCAATTTGTAGGGTATAATCCTTTATCGGATGGGTTTGGCTCGGCGTCTGGGCTTTGTCCGGCGTAGCCGTGCTAGGGTGCCGAACCATCCGGCATTTCGCGCTCGCCGACCGACGTATCTTTTTTTTGTAGTGGGCGGGCCTAGTTCATCTCATAGGAGAGGTGGAAGGTCCAGCAATGGACGGGGATCGTCTTCCTGCGACCGACGGTGCCGCGACGGTGAAGGTCTCGACGGCGCCGCACGCGCGAGCAGCCGGGATGCTGCGCTGGCCCGTCGCCGGGCAGCTAGCCATAGGCTGGAATTGCGACGTATGCGATTCGCAATGTAGCTATGCTACGGGTGAGTTGTTGAGCTACTGGAATGCCAACACAGGCTTCGCGGGAATTAACGACAAGACCAATCTGAATGGCTGTCTTCGTAGCGATCGCGAGCACGCGGAGTGTCCAGCTAACTCGTCTTGGGGTGCTACCTGCTCGCGGGCGGTGAGTGTTTACTGGCTGGGCGTCGGGCCTCAGCTCGTAGCCGCCCGGTTCAGTGGGCAGGGAAACCATATCTTTAAGGATTCCGAGAAGCACAATCTTGTTGGTGGTGTTGATAGCGCGCTGGTGCTGGACGCTACCGGGCCGCCCACGGCGGATACCGGCGTGACGCTAATGAGCGTCGGCGAGGCGTTCACGCCGGTGTACGGTCCGTGGCTGCCGGCCAGTGTTCTGCACCATGCAGGGCAGCCCGGCGTTTCGCGCTGCGGTGGCAGCGCTGGTTGGTGCGGACTGCGATTACCGCGACGCGCTCGTGCGCATACTTCTACTGGAGATGCGGCAGGAGTGCGCCGGCGTGAGAACGTGGGTCAACAGCGCCTGCGCTGACAAGGAGGCCACGGACAAGCGCCTGGCCGAGCATGTCAACGCTGGCGGCCACGTGGATATTGGTCACAGATCGGTCGTTGTCCCTCGCGGCGTGACTAACCCAAAGCGAGCGGCAACTTTGACACACTGTCGATGCACGGTGTCTTGGACGGGAAAGACGTATGGCATCGGGGCAGCCGCTTGTTAACTCTCTCACACACAGACTGGCGGTCTGTTTCCGCTTTCCGTGCACCAGCATCGACGCCTTTCTTCGGCAGCCGTTCAGGCGGGTGCATCGCACCTGTTTGAGCGGCTCGGTGGCACGCGGCACGCGGCGGCCCGCCTCCGATGAGGCCGGCTGACCGTGTGCGGGACTGATTTGGTTTGTTCTTTACATGGAGGCGACAGAATGATTTACAGAAGATGGGCCTGTGTAGCAGGAGC
>CAZYGM010000039.1:0-19101 GCA_964647015.1 uncultured Planctomycetales bacterium
AATGGAAGTTGACGGACATCCAGCGGCCGCCTTCGCGGCTGACCTGCTGGCCGAAGCTCATCCAGTCGTAGAGCGTGTACGTGAAGCCGGCCACCTGGGCGGCGGGCGCGGCTTCCGGCCCAGTCGCCGCATGCTGCTGTCCGAGATCGAGGAAAAGCAGCACGCCCAGGAGCGCGGACAGAGCCGCGCCCAAGACGACCGGCCAGTGCGCCCGTTCGGGCTTGAGACGAAACGCCACCATGAGGCCGACCAGAATGGCCCCCAGCAGCGGCCAGAACGGCAAAGTGGCGTAGAGGCTCACCGGCAGCAGCGAGGTTTCGGCCAGCAACACGGCTACTCGTCCTTCAACAGCGTCCAGGAGTTAGCATCAAGCGTCGCGTGGTGGCGATAGAGCAGCACCACGAGCGCCAGGCCCACGGCCGCTTCCGCGGCGGCGACGGCCAGCAGAAACAGGGCGAAGGCCTGACCGCTCAGGTTGGGCAGGCCGCCGTCCAGCGGGTAGCGCCCCAGCGCGACCAGCGTGACCACGATGCCCTGGAACATCAATTCAGTGCAGAGGAACATGATGATGAGGTTGCGGCGCGTCACAAAGCCGATCATGCCGAGCACGAACAGCGCCGCTCCCAACAGCAGGTAAGGCATCAGCATCAGTCGGTCTCTCCGGACAGGGCGTCCGCCGGCTTGCGCCGGGCAATCGCGATCGCGCCGACCAGCGCGGCCAGCAGCAGCACGCCGCCCAACTGGACGGCCACCACGTAGTTCGTCATCAGCACGGCGCCGACGCGCAGCACGGAACCCGACGCCTGCTCGGCCGTCGCGGCCACAACCTCCACCTCGGGCGGCGCGAGCAGTTGGCCGCCGATCACCGCCAACAGGGCGAAGCCGGCCAGGCAGCCCCAAAACGGCTCGCGTGCCACCATGTCGTAGGCGGCCGGCTCACGCTGCTGGGCCAGCATGATCACGAAGACGTACGTTACGAGAATCGCGCCGGCGTAAATGATCAGCAGCGCGGCGGCCAGGAACTCCGCCTGCATCAGGACCAGCAGGCCGGTCACCGCCACGACCACCAGGATAAAATACACGGCGCTGTAGACCGGCTTGGGGTGCGTGATCATGCGCACGCTGCCGAACAGCCCGATCAGCGCCAGGGCGATGAACCAGCCCATTGTGGAACCGCCCGTCACGAGCGGCACCGCCAGGCCCAGGAAGGCCCCCAGACCCGCCGCCAGTAGCAGCACCGCCAGACCGCGCAGCCTCCGCCGCCCGCCCGGCAACGCCACGTACAGACCGGCCGCGCCACAGGCCAGCATAATCACCAGCAATGTCAGCGCACTTGGCATAATACCTGTCTTCCACTCAGGGGTCTGACCAGCCGGCCACCGCGCGGGCTCGCACGCCCAAAACACCGCACCGACCACGACCTCCGGAAAGGAACCTCCTTCTACCGTAAAGCCCGGCGGCCGACCAGCCGGCGGGCCCGGCACCTGTCAGTATTGCCGCTCCGCATTGGGCGCCGCGACGTCCTTACTCTGGCCGCCGGTGAGGCCGTAGTCGGTCACCGGCGGGTTCTTGCGCGGCTTGATGTCCTTGGTTTCCTCGTACACTTGCAGCAGCTTCTCCTTGTCGAAGATCATCTCTTCCCGGCTGCGGCCGACGAGCTCGTACTGCGGCGTAAGCTCGATGGCGTCGCAGGGACAGGCCTCTTCGCACATGCCACAGTAGATGCAGCGCAGCTCGTCAATGTCGAACTTGACCGGATACTTCTCGCGGTCCGGCCAGGGTGACTCGCCGGCCTCAATGTGAATGCAGTGGGCCGGGCAGGCCGTGCTGCACATGAAGCAGGCCACGCAGGCCACGCGCCCGTCCGGGTCCTTGTTCAGCCGGTGCACCCCGCGGTAATTCGCCACGCGCAGGGTACGCTTCTGTTCCGGATAACAGACGACCGTCTCGTTGCGGAGGCGGGCACTGAACATGTGCCGCAGCGTGGTCTTGAAGCCGACGAGAATCTGCGGCAGGTACATGCGCTCAGCCGCGCTCAGCACCGGCTCGGTCAGCACAATGACGTCTTCGTCACGCATGACGTCCTATCTCCCAGCGGAGGCGCCGCCGCCCGCCTTGGCGCGCTCCGGAAGCACCCTGATCTCGGGCAGGTTGGCCTGGCGGCCGGTCACCGGCGCCTTGGAGCGCGCCGCCCACAGCAGGGCAATGACCAACACCACGGCGTTGCCGCCCAGGCTGGCGAACACGTTGCGGTGCAGATCCAGCGCTACCAGCAGGCACGTCGCCAGCACCAGCCCGATCCCAATCGGCACCAGGCCCTGCCAGGCCAGCCGCATGAGCTGGTCAAACCGAAAACGCGGCAACGACCAGCGCACCAGCATGTAGAACCAGATGAACGCCGCGATCTTGACCCAGAACACGCCGAACTTCACCAGCATGGCCGGCCAGGACACCGCGTCCGCCCCCGGCAGCAGCCACAGGTGCCAGCCGCCGAAGAACAGCGCGATCATCAGGGCGCTGTTGGTGACCATGTGGGCGTACTCACCCAGGAAGAACAGGCCGAACTTCAGCGCGCTGTACTCGGTGTGGAAGCCGCCGACCAGCTCCTGCTCCGCCTCGGCCAGGTCGAAGGGCAGGCGGTTGGTCTCGGCGAAGGCACTGATCAGAATCAGCAGGAACGCGAGCGGCTGGTACGCCACGAACCACAGGCCGCTGCGGGCCTGCATGTCCACGACCTCCTCGAGCCGCAGGCTCCCGGCCGTCAGCAGAATACACACAAGACCGAGCCCCAGCGGGATCTCGTAGCTGATCATCTGGGCCGCGGCCCGCATGCCGCCGTAGAACGAGTACTTGTTGTTGCTGGCGTAGCTCCCCAGCACGACGCCGTACACGCCCATCGACGCGATCGCAATCAGGTACAGAAAGCCGATGTCGATGCTGGCGACCTGGACGCTGACCGTCTCGCCGGCGGCCATCCAGGGCCACTGCACCTCGCCGGCCCACGGAATGATCGCGAAGCCCACCAGCGAGATCGTGAACGAGATGGCCGGCGCGATGATGAACAGCGGCCGGTCGATGTTGTGCGGAATGATGTCTTCCTTCAGCACGAACTTCAGGCCATCGGCCATGGGCTGGAAGAAGCCCGCGAAGCCGACCCGGTTGGGCCCGTGCCGATCCTGGATGAAGGCCGACAGCTTGCGCTCGGCCAGGATGCAGTACGCCGTCGCGCCCAGGATCACCCCCAGCATGACCGCCATGACGATGATTGAGAACGCGAACTGGTCGGCCAGCAGATTCTGCACAAACTGCAGCGACACCAGCAGCCAGACCGCGCCCGCGGCCACCACGCCGCCAACCACCAGCAGCCCCAGCAACAGCAACGGGTGCCGGAGTGTGCGGTCCACTCGAAGTGCGGCAGGATCCTTCATCGCGGCTCACCAACCTCCTGCTCAGTGGGCATGGGCGGGCACGTCCGGCGGCACGTACAGCTCGCCGAACTCCGCCACGACCTCCGCCATGCTCTGACGCACCTGCGCCGCCCGGTACAGCCCGCTCCGCTCCAGCAGCTCATGCAGGAACTGCCCGTCGGCCTTGACGCCCTCGCGCGGCGGTATCGCCCGCTCGAACGGTTGCACCAGCCCGGCGCAGTTCATGAACGTCCCCTCGCGCTCGGCCCAACTCGCCGCCGGAATCTGCACCGAGACGAATTCGTCCAGCAGACTGGGGAACAAGTCGTGCACAATCAAATACTCGACCTTCCGCAGCGGCGCGGCAATCTCCGCGCTGACCCACTGCTGCGGATAGCCGGCGGCCAGGTAAACGGTCTTGAAGCGGCCCTGGCCGGCGGCCGGCAGAAAGTCGCCAAAGCTCAGCGTGCTGCCGCCAAAATGCGCCAGAATGCGCTCGATCCCCCGCCGGTTGGGACACTTTTCCGCCTTGATCACGAAGCCCTTCGGAAAGACCTGGTCTTCACCCTGGCAGGGCACGAAGCCCGACACCAGCGTTGCCATGGGGGCCACCGCGCGCACGAACGTGGCCAGCAGCCAGGCCTCCTCACAGGACATCATCGGGCTCAGCACGGCGGCCACTCCGGCACCCTGGTCGTGCTTGGCCGCCTGCTCAAAGCGCGAGCGCAGCCGCTTGGGCAGCTCCTCCCAGCGCAGTCCTTCGAGCCGGTCAGAATGGCGGACGCGCGGCGCGCTGAGCCGGTCCTCGCTCTGCACGTATCTCCAGCCGAAGCGCGCCTCGTCGCTGAGCCACCATTCGTTGACCTTGGGGCTGTAGCGCGGGCGGATGCGATGGATGCCCTCTTCGTTGTAGTCGATCCAGATGGCCTGTCCGCGACTGTCCGCCGGACTGATCGATTTGGCCGAGCGCAGCCGCCAGACGCGCTGCTTGAAGAGGAAGCCCTTGTCAATCAGCGCGCCGACCGGACACAGGTCCACCACGTTGCCCTGCAACGGGTTGTCCAGCGGCCGGCCGGGGAACACGTCGATCTCGGCCCGGCTGCCGCGGTTCACCACGCTCAACTCGCCCGTACCCGCGATTTCGTTGGCGAAGCGTACGCAGCGCGAGCACATAACGCAGCGGTCGGAGTACAGCAGCGTGTGCGGGCCTATGTCCTTCTTGGGGTTCTTGTACTTGTCTTCGACCATGCGCGAAGTGGCCGACCCATACTGTTCCGCGTAATCCTGCAAACAGCACTCGCCGGCCTTGTCGCACACCGGACAATCCAGCGGGTGGTTGAGCAGGTAGTACTCCATCAGGTGCTTCTGGTTCTGCCGCACCTTCTCCGAGTTGAACCGGACCTCCAGCCCGTCGTGCACCAGCGTCTGACAGGACGGCAGCAGCTTCGGCGCCCACACCAGCTCCTGGGTCTTCGGGTGCGGCATCTTCATTTCCATCAGGCACAGCCGACAGCTACCTACGACCGACAGCCCCGGGTGGTAGCAGTAGTGCGGAATGTTCAGCCCGGCCTCCAGCGCGGCCTGCAACACCGGTATGCCTTTGCGGCACTCGATCTCCCGTCCATCGATGATGATCTTCGGCATCGCTTCGCGCCTCAGCGGGCTTTCGGCCCGTCCTCCCGCAGGTCCTCGAACGTCAGCATCGTCGCGCCCTGGAACGCGGTCGCCCGACCCTGCCGGATGGGCAACTCATATGCCGCCGGGTTGATCCGCCGCAGCCAGCGCGCCACACCGTCGGGCGCCTGGGCGGCAATGTGCTGCTCAAACTCCCGCCGAAACTTCCGCACCAGCATTCGGAGCGGAAACGCGGCCCCGTCCGACAAGCCGCAGATACTCAGCCCGGGCATCATGCCCATGTTCTGGGCTACCTCGGCGATAACGTCAAGATCGATCAAGCGGCCCGCGCCCGCGCGAATGCGGCCGGCCATCTTGTACATCCACGACGTGCCCTCACGACAGTGCGTGCACTGGCCGCAGGATTCCGTAGCGAAGAACCGCGCGACATTGACCAGCACGTCGCGAATATCCACATCTTCCGGCACGACTACCGCTGCCGCCGTCCCCAGCCCCAGCAGTCCGTAGCGCAGCGGGTCGTCGAAATCGAGCCGGCAGTCAAGCTCGTCGCAATCCTGCGCTGGATCGACCTCACCCGTGGACTTGGGGAACATGTCGCCGCGCAGGACCCCCATCGACAAGCCGCCCGGGAAGACCGCCTTGATCTTCTTCCCGTCGCGCATGCCCCCGCCGAAATCGGCCCCGTATATCAGATCGCGCACGCTGAGCCCCAGCGGTCCCTCGTAGCAGCCCGGCCGCTGCACGGGACCGCTCACGCAGTACATCTTAGGGCCCCACGACCGCTCCGTGCCCAAACTGCGCCACCAGTCCAGGCCGCGCGTCAGAATGTGCGGCAGACAGGCCAGCGTCTCAACGTTGTTCACCACCGTCGGCTTGCGAAACGCCCCTTCAATCGCCGGGAATGGCGGCTTGATCCGCGGCCAGCCGCGCTTGCCCTCCAGGCTCTCGATCAGCCCGGTCTCTTCGCCGCACACGTACGCCCCCGCCCCGCGATGAATGTAACACTCGAGGTCGTAACCACTTCCGAGGATGTTTCGGCCGAAGTAGCCGGCGGCGTAGGCCTCGTCGATCGCCTTCTGCAGAATGTGGAACTGCTCGGCGAACTCGCCCCGCATGTAGATGTAAGCCACCGTCGTCGCCGTCGCGTAGCCCGCAATCAGGATGCCCTCCAGCAGCATGTGCGGGTCTTCTTCAATCGTGATGCGGTTGCAGAACGTCGGCGGCTCAGACTCATCCGCATTCACGCACAGATAAGTGACCGTCCGGTCCGGCGGAAGAAACGACCACTTGAGGCCGGCCGGGAAACCCGCGCCGCCGCGACCACGCAGGTTCGCCTTTTTCACCAGCTCGACTACCTCGGCCGGCTGCATCTTCAGAGCCTTGGCCGCCCCCTCGTAGCCGCCGGTCTTCCGGTACGTGTCGATCGACGTGCTGTTGGGCACGCCGACGTTCTTCATGAGCACGCGTTCGTATGGCATCTCTTCCACCGGCGCAGGCCGAATGCTCTCACAGCAACCCGCGCAGCTTTCCGGCCGGCCGGCCTATTGGGGCCGGGCCGCGTCGAACAGGTCGCTGCGCGGGATCTCCAGCTTGTCGTTGTCCGGATCCGCCAGGATCCGGTCCAAATCCTCCACCTTCACGTGCTTGTACCGCCGCTCGTTGATCATCATGCAGGGCGCGTGATCACACCCCGCCAGGCACTCCTCCGTCATCAGCGAGTAGCGCCCGTCGGGCGTGGTGCCGTGCTCGTCGATGCCGAGCTTCTCCTTGATCGCGGCCAGCACCGCCCGGCCGCCCATCAGCTCACAGGACAGCGAGCGACAGACCATGATCGTCTTCTGGCCCTTCGGATGGGTCCAGAAGTGCGTGTAGAAGGTCACCACGTCCATGACCGCGGCGGGAGAGATCTCGAGCAGCTCGGCAATCTCGCGCATCGCCCGCAGCGAGCAGTAGCCCAACTCGTCCTGGGCAATGTGCAGGGCCGGCAGCAGGACCGCGCGCTTGGTCGGGTAGCGCGGGAAGAATCCGCGAATTTTCTCTTTGGTCGCCGCACTCAACCCGGGACCAAGCTCCGCCTCGGGCACGGTCTTGCGATCAATCGCCTGCCAGGCCACCGCCACACTCCTCCTGCACAGACCGCCGCGCTAGCGATCCAACTCAGCCGCAATGATGTTGATGCTGTTCAACACCGCGGGCACGTCGCTGATCTGATGTCCCTCAATCAGCTTGGGAAACACCTGGTAGTTGATGAAGCTCGGCGGCCGGCAGCGCGCCCGGTAGGCCGCGTTCCCGCCGTCAGAAACCAGGTAGAAGCCCAACTCGCCGTTGGGCGTCTCGTTCGCAGCGTACGCCTCGCCCACCGGCGGGGTGAAGCCGCGGTTGGTCATGATCTTCTCAAAATGGTGAATCAGCCCCTCGATCGAGAAGTAAATCTCGCGCTTGTCCGGTAAGGCGGCCTTCTCATCCGCCAGCACGTTCACCGGCCCGTCCGGCAGCATCGCCACGGCCTGCTCGATGATCTTGCAGGCCTGGCGCGTCTCTTCCATGCGCACCAGGAAGCGCGAATACACGTCGCCGCCGGACGCCACCGGCACCTTGAACTGCACCGCCGGGCTGCCCTGACCGTCCCAGTTGTCCGCGTAGCACAAGTACGGCTCGTCCTTGCGCACATCACGCCGGACGCCGCTGGCCCGAGCCATCGGCCCGGTCAGCGACCAGTTGATGGCGTCATCGTGACTGATCACGCCGATGCCCTTCACCCGCTCGATGAAGATGCGGTTGCGCAGCAACAGGTCGTCCACGTCCTTGAGCGCCGGCGGCAGGCGCTGCTGCGTAAAGTGCAGCACCCGGTCGGTCCAGCCCGGCGGAATGTCGTGCGTTACGCCGCCGACGCGCGTGTAGCCCACCGTGAACCGATGCCCGCACAATTCCTCGAAGAGATCGTTGATGAACTCGCGCGCATTGAAGGCGTACATGAACGCCGTGAAAGCGCCCAGGTCCAACCCCGTGCAGCCGATGCACACCAGGTGATCCTGGATGCGAGCCAGCTCGGCACAAATGGTGCGAATAACCTTGCAGCGCGGCGTCAGCTCGATGCCGAAGAGCTTCTCGCAGGCGGTGTGCCAGGCGATGTTGTTCGCCATCGGCGAGACGTAGTTCATGCGGTCCGTCACGACCACGTACTGGTTGTAATTAAGATGCTCGCCCAGCTTCTCGAAACCGCTGTGCAGGAAGCCGATGTCGGGCGTGCAGCGCACCACGCGCTCACCCTCGACTTCCAGCACCAGCCGCAACGTCGTGTGCGTCGCCGGGTGCTGCGGCCCGAAGTTCAGCGTCCAGCGATCCTCGCTGCCCTCCTCACGGACCAGCTCGGACGGTCGAATGTCGTATGAGATGCTCATGGACGGCGGTCCTCACCGCGGCCGGTCAGGCGCTGTCGCGCCCAACCACTTCAAACGCCTCGCGCTCGCCTTTGCCCTTCAGCGGATAGTCCTTCCGCAACGGGTGGTCGACGAAATTCTGCGGCAACACGATACGCCGCAAGTCGGGGTGACCCGCGAAGCGAATGCCAAACAGGTCGTAAACCTCGCGCTCCGGCCACTCCGCGCCGCGCCAAAGGGAAGTCACCGAGGGCACTTCCGGATCAGGATCGTTAACGAAAACCTTCACCCACAGCCGGTGGTTGTGCGTCAGGCTCAGCAGAGAGTAGATCACGCCAAACCGGTCGGTCGCCCCGGGGTAGTTCACGTAATCAACGCAGGTCAGGTCGCAGAGCTGCTCGAAACGGCTGCGCTCGTCGTCACGTAGAAAACGCAGCACCTCCAAAAGGCGCTCGGCCGGCACATGCACGCACCATTGCCCGGAATCCCGGCCGTCCAGATACGTGCACAACGCCCGCGCCTCAAGCCCCAACTCGGGGAAGCGCTCCTGAAGCAACTCAATACATGTCTGGGTCGCCATGACCCGCCTCTCCTCGCTCTCTGCCATCCGCACAAACCGGCCGGCGGCGAATCAGCCCTGGCCGCCGAAACCCGGCCCCAGCTCGACCGGCTGACGCGGCGGCTGCGCCACCATCCGCAAGCCGCGCCCGCGCTCACGGCTGCTCTTCACGCCATCAGCAGTAACAATGTGTTGTATCGCCATCAGGCCTTCGATCAGCGTCTCCGGCCGGGGCGGACAGCCCGGCACGTAGACATCCACCGGCAAGAACTGGTCTATCCCCTGCACAACCGCGTACGTGTCGAACACGCCCCCGCTCGACGCACACGCCCCCATCGCCACTACCCACTTCGGCTCCGTCATCTGCAGGTAGATGCGCTGAATCACCGGCATCATCTTCATCACCACCCGGCCGGCACAAATCAGCACATCGCACTGCCGGGGCGAAAACCGCATGGCCTCCATCCCGAACCGGGCGACGTCATAACGGCTGCATCCCGTCGCCATCAACTCAATGCCGCAACACGCCGTGGCGTACGGCATCGGCCACAGGCTGTGTCGGCGGGCCCAGTTGATCCCGTGCTTGCGGACCAGATCCACAACCTGGTCAAGCCGGGTCACCACGTAGCCGCCTTCACCGGCCGGCCCCGCCGCGGGCGTCTGTGCGTCTAGTCCCATCGGAAGATCCCCTTGCGCCACTCGTAGGCGAAACCCACCAGCAGCAGCAGGAAGAACACCAGGATGGCGCCGAACATGAAGCCGGGCCCGTAGCCGGCCGCGGCCAGTTCGCCGGCCCAGGTGGCCAGTTCAGACGCCGGCTGCTCTGCCGTAGCCGCTTCCTGCCCGTCCGTCAGCCCGGCCCGCATCTGCGGCAGCAGCACCGCCCACGGATAGAGGAATAGCACCTCGACGCCGAACACCAGGTACATGACGGCGACGAGATAGAAACGCACGTTGAACCGGCGGCGTGCGTCGCCGATCGGGTCCATGCCGGACTCGTAGGTATCGTCCTTGACCGGTCCGTGGCGTTTAGGGCCGATAACATGGGCCACTACCAGGAAGGCGACACTGATTCCGATGGCCGCAATGATGAGGATGGCGACCGTGCCGAACCCGCCCGTCGCCAGCAGCAATCCGAACTGCATCGGTACCATTTCCATGCCCAGATTCTAGTCGCTCGCGCTCAGGCTGAGCCGTGAAAGAAACGGAACGTAGCGTCAACCGGGGGGCTTATGCAAGCCCGCTGGTCGGAAAACGTGGAACGGAGAGCCAGGACAGCCGCCGGCGCACGACCGTCCAGACTTCAAGCAACCACGCACAACCATTTGACAGACGCACCGGCGTGGCCCTGCGAACACCGCCGTCAGGCCCGCCTGGCACAATTCGGCAAGCCCGACAGCGGTTACTCAATGTGCACGAGAATGTTCGCGTAGTACGTCTGGTCCAGCCGCTCCGCGCCGCCCTCCGGCATGGAATCGTATGCGTACCGCGCGCCGAGCTTGAGGTTGATCAGCCGGTCTTGCGTCAGGTGAAAAATCAGCGCGCTGTCGGACACCAGACGGTAATCGCGCACACTGTCGAATGTCGGGTAATAAACCGTACCGTGCTGGAAACGCAGCCAACTGTTGATGTCCAGGCGGTAGTCGAGCGCCAGTTCGGCCTGCGCCGCGTTCTTCGACTCCGTGTCGTCCAGGTAGGTCTCGTGCAGATAACCTATACCGCCGCGCGTCTTCAGCTCGTGCTTCTCCTTCTTGAGCCAGTAGTAGCCGGCGCCCAGCGCGACCGTGCTGCGCAGCTCGATATTCTCAAACTCGTCATACTCGAGCTCGCTGCGCGCGTACCCGAAGAACTTCTTCGTGAACAGGTATTCGTAGTATGCTCCACCGATGACCTCGGAACTGTCGCGCGCGTCACCGGTCTCGGCGTAGTTCGCGGTTACGTACAAGCGCAGCAGGTCGCGGTCGGTCGTACGCAGTCCCTCGATCCCACCGCGTGCCTGGAGTTTCTCCGTGTTGCCTTCCTGAGACAGCAGGCCGAATTCGATGTGCAGCGCCCACTTGCCGCGGGCCTTCTTCATCTCCTCCTTCATCTGCGCGATCTGCTGTTCCATGACCAGCACTTCCGGGCTCTTGCCGCCCTGGGGCCAGATCGCGTCGATCCGCTCAACAGACACCGGGATTCCGCCCAGTTCCGTCTGCACCAGCGCCGCACCGAACTCCGGCTTCCACTCGATCGGCCCCACCAGCCGGTCACCCGTGTCGACGCCGACGTTCACCGGCGCGTCCGTGGCAATCGTCTCGATCAGGCTCGCGTCGATCTCCAGCGTACCGGCGAACTGCGTCTCCATAATCAGCTTGCCGTCCTGCAGTCGTTGCACTGTACCCAGCACCCGGCTGCCGTCCGTCAGCGTGACGACATCTGCCGAGGCACAGAGCGCCAGCAGCACCAGGACCGCCATAACGCCGCACATAGTTACTGTGGTTCTCATGACCCGCGCTCCCTCAGTGCCAGCCAAGCCACGGCGACCCTGTCCGGCGTGCGCCGCCGCGTGACCGGTGCACTCAACCGCCGCACCGGCCGAGCGCTGCCCAAACTGCCCGGCAGTCGACCGTCCGCTCTGCCACGTCATCCTTCAAGCTTGTCGAAAAGACGGTCGATGCCGGCGTTGATGGCCTCTTCCAGTGGCGTCAGCAGCCAGGAGCGGACAAGGAATACCGCGACGTCGCGACTCTGGACAGTGACCGTGGCCTGGAACTCGTCGAACTGACAACCCCCAAACTGCAGCCCCGTCCCCAGCATGCCCACGACGGCGGCTCGCCGCATGAAGCTCATTCGTCTGTGTGTCATAGACCAACCTCTCCTTCCACCCAGTCTCGCACGGGGCTTTCCAACGCCGGTCAGCGTCGCCCGTTGACGGCGTGCCACGCGAAGCCACGCGGACCTTAGCCGCGTCGCCGCGCCGCAGTCAAGGGTTAGCGCCCCACTGAATGCCAGACCAATCGGGTCCGACAAGCACATGACACGCCGCGCCCGGCCGGCGACCACTGGGCAGATACACCGCCCGCCCCGCGGCGCGCCTATGGCTTGCCCGGGCAGCCGTGACCGACGATATCGGACACGATGACCTTGCCTGGCAGGTTCGCTGACGGCATGATTCCGCCCTTGTATCCCCGCTGCGCGGTGTGGTTGGCGGCCCCGGGGTGCGCTGGAGAAACGACAATGACATGGTCGGTGGCACTCACGTGTCTGGCCATCTTCGTGGCACGGATCGGCGACGTATCGCTGGGCACGATTCGCACGGTCATGATTGTGCAGAATCGCCGGCTGCTTGCCTGGGTGCTCGGCTTCTTCGAGGTGCTGATCTGGGTGTTCGCGGCTGCCAAGGTCCTGGGGAGCCTGGACCAGCCGATCTATGCAATCTCCTACGCGCTGGGGTTTGCAAGCGGCAATTACGTGGGTCTGACGGTTGAGCGGTGGCTGTCGATCGGTCGCCAGGCCGTTAAGATCTTCACGCGGCGCGGGCCGGAGATTGCCGCCGCCTTGCGCGCGGCCGGCAGCGGCGTCACGGAGTTCGAAGGCCGCGGGCGGGATGGCGCCGTCTTCGAGCTTTTCATAACAACCGGTCGACGTCGCATCCGGTCCATCGTGCGCCAGGCACGGGAGATGGACCCCGACTGCTTCTACGTCGTCGAGGACGTGCGCGCGGTTTCAACCGCCAACGGCGCAACAAGTTATCACTCCGGCTGGCGCGCCATCCTGAAGCGCAAGTAGACCATGGCAGTCGCCCGCGCAGGTGGCGCCGACCCTGAACCGGCGGGTGGCGGCAGGCTGGACTCCCGCACACTCCCACCGGCCAGAACTGCCACCCGACCTGCCGCCGCCATATCAGGCCAGGCCGGTGCATTCTGCTAGAATGGCCTCATGTCCGCTGACCGAAGAGACCGTCGCAGCTCAACTCGTGCCGCTGAACACCCGGCCGACAGCGGCCGGCGGCCCGGCGCGCGCACCGCGGCGCGCCCCGCGCTGTGGCGCAACCGCGAGCTCTGGGTGGGCGTAGGGCTGTTCCTGCTCGCGCTAACCGTGCGGCTGCTGTACCTGTGGGAGAGTTCCGACAACCCGACCTTCACGTCGCCGATTGTGGACTCGCGTACGTATGACAACACCGCGCGGGAGCTGGCCGAGCAGGGCAGGCTCGGCTACCAGTTCTTCTGGCAGCCGTTCTTCTACCCGTTTGTGCTGGCGGGGCTGTACACGCTCAGCGGCTCGTCGATCCTGTTCGCCAAGATGTGCCAGGCGGCCGTTGGCGCGCTGACGTGCGCCCTCACAGGGTATCTGGGCACGCGCGTCTTTGATCGCCGGACCGGTGTGCTGGCCGGGCTGCTACTGGCGTTTTACGGACCGGCCTTCTTCTACGAAGGCGAACTGGTTGTGGCGGGCTGGGCGGCGCTTTGCTCGGTGGTGCTTCTGCTGATCATCCTGCGCGCCGCCCGCACGCAGTCGCTGGTGATGGCCTTTGTGCTGGGGTTCAGCGGCGCGCTGGCGACGGCGGTACGGCCGACTTTTCTACCGTTCGTTGCGGCGGCCGGCGTGTGGGTCGCGGTGGTATACCTGCGACAGCACCGGGCGTGGCGCGGCCTGCTGCTGCGTCTGGCGCTTGCGGCGGTCGGCTTCGCGCTCATTGCCGTGCCCATCGCGGTGGCCTGCGAACGCGTCTTCGAGCGCTACAAGTTTCTGCCGGTGGCCGGGGGCATCAATCTGTACATCGGCAACAACCCCGCGCGCTGCCACACGCTGACCGCTCGCCCGGGCACGACGCGCTGGTTCAGCATAGTTGAGCCGCGGCTTCAGCCCGACCAGACCTTCACCTGGGCGGCCACGCTGGAGCACTCCGAGGAGCTAGCACGGCGGACGAGGCGATATGCCGCCGAGCAGCCACTGGACTTCATAGCGGGACTGGCGCACAAGACGGCCCAGTTCTTCAATGGGCGCGAGGTCCCGCGAAATTTGGACGTGTACGTCTTTCGAGAGTGGTCGGCGCTCCTGTGGGCATCGGTCTGGAAGGTGGGTCGCTTCGGGTTCCCTTGGGGGCTCGTCTTCCCGCTCGCGGTGGCGGGACTGGTGCTGCGTTGGCGGAGTGTGCCGTGGCCCTTCCTGCTGCTGCTGACGCTGGTGCCGGCCGCCATCATTCTGGTCTTCGTCAGCGGCCGGTATCGCATCCCCGTGGTGCCGGTGGTAGTGCTGCTGGCCGCCGGCGGCCTGACGGCGGGCGTCCAGTTGCTGCGGGCCGGGGATTGGTACCGCGTGGCGTGGGCGGCGGGTGCGGCACTGTTTGTGGGCATCATAACCAGCCTGCCAGGACCGTCTTGCGAAGAACGCATCGACTACACGGCCGAACTGTGGGTATGGATGGGCGACGAAGCCGACCGCTCCGGCGACGGCGAGCGAGCCCGGGAGCTGTTCGAAGCGGCACTGGAACGTGAGCCGGACTGCTACCTGGCTCACATGCGTCTGGGAAGCTGGCACGCGGCGCGGCGCGACGGGGCCAGAGCCGTGGAGCACCTGACGGCTGCGCTGGCGCTGGAGGCGGATGACTACGACGCGTATTTCCGGCGCGGGCGGGCCTACGCCGTGCAGGGTGACGACGAGCGGGCCCTGGCGGATTACACGACCGCGCTGACGATAGAGCCCTTGTACGGAGCACCCTACGCGGCCCGCGCCAGACTGCATGAGCGCCGCGGTGATCTGGCAGCGGCACGTGCCGACTGGCGTCAAGCGTTGCTGCTGTTCACGCGGGCCGGCCATACGGCTCAGGCGGAGCAAGCGTTGACCCGGCTGCAAGCGCTCGGCAACCCGTCGCCGTAGCGGGCCTGCGATTACCCTGAGCGCTCACGGTTGGTGGCCCACGCCGACGTGGGCTATCATCCGGCTACTTACCCGGGCAACTCGGCTCGGGAGTCAGGAGGCTCAGCCGCGCCATGTGTGGACCAGCATCGAGAATAACGACCTGCCTGCTGCTGGGCGCATTGATATGTGTTACCGGCAGTGCGGCGGGGAGGCAGGCGCCGTCACAGGCTGCTGCTGCCAGCGGCCGGACTGCCGCCGACCGCCCCCACGTTGCGGTTGCGGGCTTCGAGGCCACTCCCGATGTCAGCGCACGTGACGAGTGGCTGCCGGTGGGGGTCGAGGAAGCGCTCTGCTGGCGGCTGCGCCGCCTGCCGGGCCTGCTCGTCGTGCCTACGATGCGTGTTCACAAGGCCCAGCGCGAGTTGCAGGAAATCGGGACGACTGCGGCTACGACTCAACAGGTCGTAGCCGCCTTGGGTGCCGAGCGTTTGGTTACCGGACGTTGCACCGGACACGCCGACCGCCTCGAACTCGAGTTGTCTATCCTCGCCGTGGAAACGCCGGCACGCCGGTTGGCCCACGTCACCTTGCCGCCCGGACGGCTGTTTGAAGTGCTTGATGCGGCAACTCGCTGGCTAATGGAGCAACTGGGCGTGGCGGAAGTACCGCCGGAACTGACCGCGATGGTTCTCGCCGCCCCGGCCCGCTCGCCGAGTGCGGTCGAGTACTACGGGCGGGCGGTGATCGCCCAGCGTGATGGCGACCTGGCGGAGGCCCGCCGGTTCGCCCTGCGCTCCCTGAGCTATGACCAGCTATACCGGCCGCCGCTCGGCGTGTTGGTCCAGATCGAGGTGCAGGCCGGACCGGCGGCGATGTCGTCCAGCTCGCAGCATCTGCGCATGCTGTCCGAGTTGGCGCGCCGGGCCGATGATCCGATCGATCTTGCCACGGCCGAACTGGGTCGCGGGGCTCTCGCGCACCTGACCGGCGACTTCAACGCGGCCTACCAGCGTTACGAGTCGTCGCTGGCCATCTCTTATGCCGCCGGCGCGGTGTACGGCGAAATCGCCGCTCTCACCAACCTCGGCGACCTGCACCTGACGCGGCCCATTCCGCCGGGTCTGGACCAGTCGCAAGTGGAACTTTTCGCCCGCCAGGACTTCCAGTGGTCGATTGAGTGGCAGCGCATCGTCGTGGACATGGTGGCCGAACTAGGGGACCTCGTTTCCGAAACCACCGCCGCGAACAAACTCGCGCTTACGTATGAACGCATGGGCGATCGCGAGGCCGCCATTGCCATGCAGCAGCGGGCGCTGGCGGCCGCGGATCGCCTGGGCTCGGCCGGCCACCGGGCCAGCGCCTGGCTCCATCTGGCCCGGCTTCACGAGGGCGCCCAGCGCCTGGATGAGGCACTCGCCGCGGTTGAGCAATCCCTGTCCTTGGCCGACACCAGGATCAAGCCGGCCGCGAAGTTCGCCCGCGCCGGAATCCTGCGCGGCCTCGGACGCACCGTCGACGCCTTGGCAGAGTACGAGGAAGTCTATGCCCATATCCGCCCCACGGATGACCTGGCCAGTCAGTTGGCCTGCGCGCGGAACATAGCTGCACTGCGGCGGGAACTCGGTCGCTCCGCTGACGCCCGCGCGGCGCTGCTTGAGGCCATAGACATCGCCCAGGCACTGGGCTCGCCAGTGGAAGCTGAGCTGCGCGCCGAGTTGGCAGCGCTGCAAGGCGACTGACTTCGACGAACGCCGGCCCTATTCCTGACTCGGCTGGTCGGCAAGGATGTCGCGCAAGATTTGCTGGTTCGCCGCGGGCATGTCCAACGCCCGCAACCGTCGATCGTTAACCCAGCGACAGCGCGCGCGGTGCGCCGGCTGCTCCGGCCCCGCTTGCCAGCGGCAGAGTACGGGCGTGATTCGCACGATCCGATCGTCATACTCATGCACGATCGTCGGCAAGGCCCTTTCGACAGCAACCTCAACCGCGCATTCCTCGCGCAGCTCACGCACGGCGGCCCGAGCCGGAGTCTCATCATCTTCAATCTTGCCTCCCGGGAACTCCCAGGTCCCGCCGATCGGCTGCTCTCTTCGGCAGTGAGCCACCAACCAGCGCGCGTTCCTGCGCACCAGCGCGATGGCGATGTCGTAAGCGGGCTTGGGCATGCAGCGTGGACTCGTCGCAGCGCGCTGTTCGCAGTGTCTGTGTCTACCTTCGTCCGGGGCTGCCGACCGGACGTATACGAGATGCAGGACACCCACAATGTCTGAACCAACGACGGACACTCGACAGGATTATAATCGCGACCTGCGCTAATGTAAATTGTTATCTGACAACGGTCTACAGTAATCTTGCTCAGCGGGTCAAATCCCGGTCAGTTAGTGGACACCCCGTTGGCGATCTGATATAGTGCGTGCGCGGGTGGCGAGCCTGAGCACACCTGCAACCAAACGAGTTTAGCGGCTGTTCTAGCCGTGGCGCACTTCCGGGACCGGCCGTCGAAGGTTCGGTCTCGGAAGTTTTTTATTGCGCGCGCAGGCCGCCGACTTGTCGCCACGCCGCTCATCGGCGTACCGTGTAAGCGCGCTGCGGGCTTGGCGCGTTTTGGGCAGCCGGCGGCTCGGTGGCGAGTGGCGGTGCCGACCATTATCGATCCCGCAGGAAGTGGCGCTCGAATGTGTGATACGCGCATGCCCGACCGAGTCTGTGCCATCGATGCCCAAGTGGTGTCGAACGAGCAACTCTGTCTGGACCATGTTGCAGTCGAGCTTGTGTTGCAGACCTTCCCGCACTCGAGCCCGGGACAGTTCGTGCAAATGCAGTGTGCGGACGAAGACGTGGTCGCCGCGCGTGAGTTGGAGTGGCCGGCGGACGGCTTTCCGTCTATGTCCGGCGGCGTGCTGGCGGCGCAGGCGTTTCTGCGCCGCCCATTCAGCATCGCGGATCGTTGGGACGATGGTGACGGCCACGCGCACGTGCTGATCATCTCGCGCAGCATCGGCACCGGCACGCGCTGGCTGGCGGGTTTGCGGCCGGGCGACCGCGTCAGCATTACGGGGCCGTTGGGGCGCGGCTTCGTCCTGCCGAAGGAACCGCGGCCGGTCCTGCTGGTGGGCGGGGGCGTCGGCATTCCCCCATTGCTATATCTGGCGCGTCGGCTGGCGGAGCAGGGACAGCGAAACGTGGCAGCCGTCCTGGGTGCCACAACACGTGATCTACTGCCGCTGCGCATGGTGGCAACGCCCGATCGCGATGGCCGGCCAAGCCAGTGCGTGGCGTGGCCGGGCGCGGCGCCCTTCGCGGCGATTGTAACCACCGACGACGGATCAGTTGGGCTGCCTGGCCGCGTGACCGCGGGGGTCGAGTCATGGTACCGTAGTGCCGACACTGCAGCGCGTCAGGATGCGATTGTCTACGCCTGTGGCCCGGAGCCGATGCTGCAGGCCGTGGCCCAGCAGACACGTAAGTTGGGGCTGGCCTGCCAGTTGTGTATCGAGCGGCGCATGGGCTGCGGCCTGGGAACCTGTCTGTCGTGCGTGGTTCGGCGGCGCGAAACCGACGAGGCCCGCGGCTGGAGTTGGGCCCTGGCGTGTCAGGACGGGCCGGTCTTTGACCGTGACCTCTTGCCAGACTACGACGACTGCATCGTCGCAACGCAGGCTGAGTAAGCTACTGGAGAGCGCAATGCGCGGTACAGCGACTCGGTACGTGATCCTGTTGGGGCTGACTGCGACAGCGCTGCTGGGTTGCCAGAGTGCCGGCATGCGCTTCCTGAGCCTGATCGGCCTCCGGCGCAACCCCGTGGTGGTGGCGGTTGTGGCGCACAAACCGTCGGCCGCCCCCGAAGGCACGTTCTTCGGGCTCAACCCCTTCGCGCCGTACGAGCCGCTACGATCGGCGCTGGCCAAGGACCTGGCACGTCCGGTGGCGCTGGACCTGTGTTTCCCGATTCAGCTTGAACCGGCGCTCGCGAGCGGCATTGCGCATGTCGCCTTCATCTCGCCCGGCCAGTACGCCGCGTTTTCCGCCGGCCCGTCCTTCCAGGTAGTCGCAGTGCCGGTTGACTTCCAGGGACGCACCGCGCGGCCGGCGGTGCTTGTGGTCCGGCCCGACGCGGATATCAGGGAAGTCGCCGACCTGCGCGGCAAGACCGTCGCGTTTGGGCCGGCGGACGACACCCGCACACATCGGGCGGCCCTGGAGCTGCTCGCGCGGCACGGGCTGGCGCCGGGCGACTTGTCCCTTGAACTGCTGCCAATCCCCGGGTCACTTAAGC
>CAZYGM010000040.1:0-19089 GCA_964647015.1 uncultured Planctomycetales bacterium
GCGCCGGCCAGCGCAGCCCCTCAAGGGATCGGCGTGCACTTCGACACGCCCGTTGTCTTGCCGGGACTGCCCTGGGGTGGCCCGCCGGAGCCTTCGACCGAGCACTCGAACCGCGCCGCGCCGCTCGAACCGAGCCGCGACCGTAAGGGAGCGGTGCCCTTGTGCCCTCGCACATTCGAGCATTCGCCTTTCGCGTCGCACCCGCTCGCATCGCGATCGCAGCGCTGAGAGGACGCCAATCGCATCGGCTGTGAACCGGGCCGCGGCTGCCTGCAACGGAACCACCGCCTCGCGGTCACTCAGCGCAGCACCGGAGCGGATCTTTGACAACCAAATACAGAGGCCCCGGGCAGCCGAACGCCTCGAAAGCGCCGTGCCATCGGCCCCGGTACACAATGGTGTCCGACCAAGCCGACACGCGACGAGCCAAGCCTCGCCGACCGCGCCCACGAGACCCGTCCGGCTGCTAACAGCCGAATCAATCCCCGCGACTGTCCACCCGCGTCACGTGGTCCCACCCGCGCGCCGCTTGCCCGTCGGCCCGCCGACCCGCTGGATTCCACCACGCTGCTGACAAGCGAAACCGCTTCCGCCACGGCCACACCCGCAGTATGCTGGCCCGTGACGGCGCGAGCGGCGGCCATTGCTCCAACAGGAGCTGGCACGCAGGCGGCAGAGAACCGGAGGAATCCACATGAGCGGCAAGCGCGGGAACCAGACCCCGGAGCCGGTCGGGCATGGATCGTACGGCGGCGTGCTGGGTCGGCGGGCGTTCCTGCGGGCAGGAGCGGCACTCGTCGGCGGCCTGGCGCTCAGGCCGGCCTGGGGCGATCCGCCGGCGGATGAGACCAAAGAGCCCCTGTTTCGCATTTCGCTGGCCCAGTGGTCCCTGCACCGCACGATCTTCGCCGCCGAGCTCGACCATCTGGATTTCGCCCGCGCGGCACGCGACCACTACGGCCTCGACGCCGTGGAGTACGTGAACCAGTTCTTCCGCGACAAGGCCGCTGACCAGGACTACTTGCAGCAGATGCGGCGGCGCGCCGCGGACGCGGGTGTGCGCAGCCTGCTGATCATGGTGGACGGCGAGGGTGCCCTGGGGCACGCTGACGACGCCGAACGACGCAAAGCCGTCGAGAACCACTACAAGTGGGTGGAAGCCGCAAAATTCCTGGATTGCCACAGCATTCGGGTGAACGCGCATAGCAGCGGTAATGCCGACGAGCAGGCCCAGCGCGTCGCGGACGGGCTGCGGCGCCTGACCGAGTTCGCCGCCGCGCGGGAGATCAATGTCATCGTCGAGAACCACGGCGGGCTCTCAAGCAACGGGGCCTGGCTGGCGGGGGTGATTCGACGAGTCGACCATCCGCGTTGCGGCACGTTGCCCGACTTTGGCAATTTTCACTTAGGTGACGGGCAGTGGTATGACCGCTACCAGGGCGTACGCGAGTTGATGCCCTTCGCCAAGGCGGTCAGCGCGAAGTCAAACGATTTCGACGAGCGCGGCAACGAGGTCCACACGGACTACCGCAAGATGTTGCGGATCGTGCTGGACGCCGGCTACCGGGGCTACGTCGGCATCGAGTACGAAGGCAACCGGCTGAGCGAGCCGGCGGGCGTCCACGCGACGAAGCGGCTGCTCGAGCGCGTGCGCACAGAGCTATCCTGAGCCGCAAGCACCAGCGGGACCGCACGCCCGCACCTTCTGTTGTGAACCTGCGGGGAAACGTGTTACGCTGCACGTCACGCGTCGGCAGATGGTCACGGTTCCAATGGAGTCGCAGGCAATGCCGAAGGTAACCCTCGTCTCTCTAGCTCTCTCAGTCGCGACCCTGCAGGCCGACCGCACGGTCGCGAACGAGCCGCCGCCGACCTGATCGCACAATGGTGCCTCGAAACCCCCCTGACGCGCGCCGGCCAGCGGCAGCTTGTGTTCGCACGGTGTCAGCATCTGAGGGCCGGGCAGCCCGGAGTCACTCGTGCTCTCGGGGAAGAGAACCTGCCGCGGCGTACCGGTCGCGCTGTGGTGAAACGCGCCGCGCAGGATTCGAACCTGCAACCTTCGGTTCCGTAGACCGATGCTCTATCCAGTTGAGCTAGCGGCGCCCAACGCTCGGCAACCAAGAGGCCGGCTGCGTCAGGTCGCACCCGAGCTAACCGCGACCGACCAAACAACCCAATGCCCGGAACTGGATTCGAACCAGCACGAGGAATAACCCTCACCAGGCCCTCAACCTGGCGCGTCTGCCAATTCCGCCACCCGGGCGTGACGTCGGCCGCAAAGGCGGTCCGGAGGCGAACACATTACGTTATGGAATCAGGGGGAAACCGTCAAGAGGGACCGCATCGGGTTGTTGCGCCTTGCGCCGGAGTGGGTGACCGGACGCCGGGCCTTGGGATTTGCGACGCCGGCGATTATAGTAGCCGGCATGTTCCGCTTAGCTGGATTCACCTGCGTCGTGGGCATGGGCTGGTTGTGGGCCCTGGCGGGCTGCGAACGTTCCAGGCCCGCCACGACTCTGCCGGAGGCCCAGCGCCCGGCCATGAAATCCGAGGCGCAACTGGCCGAAGAGCGGCAGGAACGCGTGGCGGCCGGACGGGTCGTGGCCGAGCCGGCGGCGCCGCGCCTGGCGGCAGAGCCGCAGGCGGTCGCCCCACGGGCACGGCTGACTGAGCCGCTCCAGCCGACGGACGGGGCGGTTCAGGGCGAAATTCTGATAGTAAACAGCCGCGCAATCAGCATACCTGAGGTTTTATATCCGGTTCGTGAGCGCCTTGACGAGCTGCGGGCGACGGAATCGCCGGACAAGTTCGCCGAAACAGCCCGGCAGATCATATTGGCCCGCACGCAGCAGGCGGTCGGCGCGCTGTTGATCCACGCCGAGGCGATGGCCAACCTGCCTGAACGGCAACGGACGATAATCGAGGATGGGGTGGAGCGGGAAATTCAGCGGCGCATCAGTCGTGAATTTGGCGGCAGCCAGGCGCGGTTTGAGCAACACCTGGCAGCAAATGACCTTGCGACAACGCAGTATCGCGAGCTGCTCACGCGGGACCTCGTGGCGCGTGAATACGCGCGCGAGAAGCTGTTGCCGCAGATAACCGTGCGGCGGGACGAGTTGCTCAACCACTACCGTCGGAACCAGGCGCGTTACTCAGAGGAGGAGACGCGCGAGCTGTGGCTGATCGAAGCGCCCTTCGAAGCCTACCTGCCGCCGCAGACCACCTGGGCACGGGCGGCGGAGACGGCGCGGGCCCGCGCCCGGCTGAGTGCCACGCGTGACATCCGGGCGGCGTACGAGGCGTTGGAAGCGCGCCCGTTCGAGGAGGTGGCCCGGGAGTTCTCGCGCGGCGTGCACGCCGATTTGGGCGGCAACTGGGGTGAGATCGGGCGACCGCTGCAGCCGCCATACGACCAGGTGAGCGCGCCAATCTTCACGTTCGCCACAGGGCAATACAGCGAGCCGATCCAGACGGAGCGGGGCTGGTACATTGCGCGCTGCGGGCAGATCAAGCCGGCGGTGCGGCGTGAGTTCGCCGAGGTTCAGGAGGAGATCCGGGAGCAACTGCTGGAAGAGAAGTTCCAGCGGCTCTCCGCCGAATACATGATGGACCTGGCCGAGCGGGCAACCATCTCGCCGCTGGACAAGTTTGTGAGCGCCGCGGTGCGACGGGTCCTGGCAGAGCCCTCGAGCCAGCGGCGAATCGAATAGACGGCGGACAGGCACGGGCAGCCCGCGCGCCGGCCGATTCGGTGGGGGCATGCGCCAAGCGGCACGGACGGGTGCTACGGCTGCCGCCGAGCGACCTCGTCAAACATCTTCAAGTAGCTCAGGTAGCGGCGCCGGGAGATCGCGCCCTGGATAACGGCGGCGCGGACGGCACAGTCCTCCTCGTCGCGGTGGAAGCAATCCTTGAAGCGGCAGTGTTGCAACGGCGCGGCGAAATCGGGGAACAGCGCTTCGAGCTCGGCTGCTTCGACGCTCCACAGATCGAAGGCGCGAATGCCGGGCGTATCGACGACGTAGCCGCCGCCGTCGAGGCGCAGCAGGCGGGCGTGCGTGGTCGTGTGTTTGCCCTTTTCGCTCTCCGCGCTGACGTCGGCGACGCGCAGTTCGAGCCCGGGCTGCAAGGCGTTGAGCAGCGTGCTCTTGCCGACGCCACTTTGGCCGGAGAGGACGGTGATGTGACCGGTCAGGACGGTGCGGAGCTCTGCGAGGCCGGCGCGCGTGACGGCGCTCGTCGTGATGCAGGTGTAGCCGATGCGGCGCAGCTCGGTGAGAACGCTGCCGATCGTAATGGGCTCGCGCACGGCCTCGTCGTCCGGATCGCATTCGTCCACTGGGCCGCTGGACTGCGTGTATATGAGCAGGTCCTCGGGATCGATGCCATCGTGCTCGGCGGCGAGGTCGATCTTGTTGACACAGATCACGGGGTGCAGGCGCCCCTTGTGTCCGGCGACCAGATAGCGATCGATGAGGTGGGGCTTGAGCTTGGGCTGGGCGGCGCTGGTGACGATCAGAAGCTGGTCGGCGTTGGCACAGATGGTGTGTTGCCGGCCGCGGCCGTCCCGGCGGGACAGGACGCTCTGGCGTGGATCGACGCGTTCGACCACGCCGACCGGCTGGCCGTCTGAGCTGGCGGAGTGGTCGGAGAACCAGACGCGGTCGCCCACGGTTACGGGCGACCGGCTTTCGATGCGCAGCGTGCGGAGGATACGGCGGACGGTGCAGGTCCAATTCCGACCATCATGATCGTTGATATGGCAGATCAGTCCGTGCACCGCGGTGACAGTACCGCGTCGCCAGAGGGATTCATCGACTGGCGCGGCATCGTCGTTGGCAAGCAGGATGGTGCGTTTGCGCGAGAGCGCGCCCTTGGCGCGAACGGACTCGTGCTGCTGGGCATCCTGGAGTTGATCGTTGTCGGTGTGGTACTGGCGGGTCCAATCGTCGCTGCGGCGGCGTGACTGGCGGTTCTGCCGAAAGGGCACGCGGACTTTGCGAGTTCGCTTCTTGGCGGCCATACGCACATTCTAGTAAGAATCGCGGTCGTTGGCGTGGGCTCGCCGGCGGCGGTCGCACGGACCGGCCAGGCCGCAATGATCGGCCGCGCTCGTTGACACCGTCAAAACCGCCGCCGAAACTCAGGGCATGACACCCTTCTGGGCGATCGCGCTCGTTGTTGACTACATTCTGGTTCCTTTTGTGATCGCGTCGGTGCTGCGCCGGCGGCGCGAACCGATGGCAATGCTGGCCTGGATCCTGGTGATTCTACTGATGCCCTACCTCGGGATGGGGCTGTACCTGCTCATGGGCTCCAACCGTGTGGTGCGGCGGACGCGCCGGCGCCGCCGGCGGGTGGCGCACCTGATCACAAAGCTGGAATTCTGGACGAAGCAGCACGTGGAGCGCGGCGGAAGCGGTTTCGAGCCGCACTTGGCGGAGGATCTGCGCGGCGTGGCGCAGCTGGGGCAGCGCCTGGGCGGGATGCCGGCGGTGGCCGGTAACACGGTGCGTCTGTACCAGGAGGCCAACGAGACCTATGGCGCGCTGGAGGCAGCCATTCGCGGGGCGCGGCATCACGTGCACATGGAGTACTACATCTGGCGGCCGGATGAGACGGGTCTGCACTTCCGCGATCTGCTAGTGGAGCGGGCGCGGGCTGGGGTAACCTGTCGGCTGCTGCTGGATTCGGTCGGCTGCTGGCGGCTGGGCCGGGGTTTTGTGCGGCCCCTGAGGGCGGCGGGCGTTGAAGTGGTGTTCTTCCTGCCGCTACGGCCGTTCGGCCGGCGTTTCAGCCCGCACATGCGGAATCACCGCAAGATCGCGGTTGTGGACGGGCAGGTAGCATTTCTGGGCAGCCAGAATATCGGCGATGAGTATCGCGGCCGGCTGCGCCGCCTGAGCCCCTGGTACGACACGCACATGCGCATCGACGGGCCGGCGGCCCTGTTCGTGCAGCGCACCTTCGCCGAAGACTGGCTGTATGCCGCCCACGAGAACATCGTGGGCGAGGAGTACTTCCCGCGGCCGTCGCGGCCGGGAGAATCGATCGTGCAGATTCTGGCGACCGGCCCGGATCAGAATGTAAGCCCGCTGGACCACATTCTGTTTGCGGCGGTTTCGTCGGCGCAGCGCTCGATTCGCATCGCCACGCCGTACTTCGTGCCCGGGCCGGGGCTGCGCATGGCCCTGATTCACGCGTGCAGTCGGGGGGTGGAGGTGAAGCTGGTGCTGCCGTCGCGTACGGATGCGACGGTCACGCTGTGGGCGGCGCGCAGCTTCTACGAGGAGTTGCTGGAGGCGGGCGCGCGGATCTATGAATACGAGGCCGGGGTGTTGCACTCGAAGATCGTGACCGTGGATGACCGCTGGTGCATGCTGGGCTCGGCGAACATGGATGTGCGCAGTTTCCGGCTGAACTTCGAGGTGACTGGTCTGATCTACGACACGGACGTGAGCCGGGCGTTGGCGGAGTCGATTGAGGGTTTCTGCCGACGGGCCCGGCACATCGCGCTGCGCGATGTGCGGGAGCGGGGACTGCCGCGCGAGCTGCTGGAGGGGGTAGCCCGGATCCTGACGCCGCTGCTTTGAAGGTGCTGGTATGGAAAAAGGGGTGGCCCGCCTGTAGCGGGCCACCCGCGGGAGCCGGTGGAGGCGAAGCGCTGGCGCTTAGCCGAGCAGAGCCAGCACGTTCTGCGGCTGGGCGTTGGCCAGTCGCAGGGTATTCGTGGCGGACTGCACCAGGATCTGGGCCCGGGTCAGCATGCTGGTTTCCGAGGCGAACTCGGTTTCGCGGATATTGGCCTCGGCCGCGGCCGTGTTCTCGTAGGTGATACGCAGCGAGTTGGCCGTGGTTTCGAGCGTGTCCTTCTGGAAGGCGCCGAGGCGACCGCGTAGTGAGGAAACGTCCTGCTGGGCGGCCCGCACGATGGACTGGGCCGTGCTGTAGTTGGCGGTAGACAGGGAGTTGTTCTGGCCGGTAGCCAGCGAGGAGAGATAGCCGATCTTGGCATCGCCGAGCGAGCCTGCCCCGACACCCTGGATTCCCAGGCTGGCCAGGCCGGTCAGCGAAATTGTCGGCGAGATCCAGAAGTTAGCCCCGCCGCCGGTGACCGTGAAGGTTCGGTCAGAGGTGTAGCCGGCGGCCAGCGTGCCGAACTCAGCGGTCAGATCGACGTCCACGCTGAGTGACTGGCTCCGCATGCTGGCATGCAGACCGTCGGTGATGGCCGCCACGCCGTTGATGGTCACGGAAGCGTTGCGGCCGTAGTCCTTGTTGTCGCCGGCGTCGCCGGTGGACAGGTGGCCGGTGTCACCGAACGTGGAAACGCCGCCGTCGTCAAGGACCTTGACGGAAACGAACTGGGTGGCGCCGTACTGCGTGCTGTTGAAGTTGACGGCCCCGCCGGCCGCGCTGGCGGTGGCCGATACGCCGGTGAGGTCCTTGCTCTGGTTTACGGCGGTCACTATCTCCGCCAGCGAGGTACCGGAGGCGAAGGTCAGTGTCTCGGTACCGAGATTACCGGCGATCTGCACGGTGACGGTGCCGGAGACCTGCGTCCCGGTGTACTTGACCTCGGCCAGCTCGGCCGCCTGGGTGACGCCGACGGTGACCGACCGGTAACCGTTATTAGGTATCTTGGCGGCGTTGATGGCCACGTTCTGGAAGTATGAGGTGGCACTGCCGGTCGAGATGCCGGAGGTCGTGTAGGCCAGTTCACCGCTCAGGAGCTTGCGGCTGAGGAACTCGGTGTTGTTGGCAATGCGGTTGATCGAGTCCAGGATGGCATCGATCTGGAGTTGGTTCGCATTGCGTTCCTCAACGCTGATGGCGGCCTCGTTGGCGCTGCGGTCGATCAGGTCCTCCAGTTCGAGGAGGAGGCTGTTGATCTCGGCCAGACCGCCCTCGGCCGACGCCACCACGTTGTTGGCGCGGGAGACGTTGGTGAGCGCGGCCTGGATGGCCGTTTTCTCAGCGCGCAGATTCTCCGAGGCGATCAGGCCGGCGGGATCGTCGCGGCCGGTGTTGATGCGATAGCCGGTGCTCAGCCGGTTCAGGGAGGTCTGCAGCAACTGGTCCTGGCCAGTCAGAACACGTTGCGCGATAACAGATGGGATATTCGTGTTGATTCGGCTCATGGAACTGCGCCTCCACGGGCGTTCGGGCGTTGCCGCACTGGGCAGTCGCCGCGGTCTCCACTACGGACAAGGTTTGCCGGTCATCCGGGCCGGCCGCCTTTCTGCTCCGTAATCGTCAGTGGGGGGATCGTCCCACGCCGTGGGGTACTTTAGTTAGAGACGTTTTGGGGGGAATAGCGACGGTCCCCAGGGGCCATGTATGCAGGCCCCTGGGGCCGTCGGGCCGAACCGGCCGCGGGAGAGATTAGCGCTGAGGACCGATATAAGGTCGGCCCGCGCGGGATTAGCCGCCGAGGAGCTGCAGGACCATCTGCGGCGTCTGATTGGCCAGACCCAGAGCAACCGTGCCGGCGTTAACCAGGACCTGGTTGCGTGTCAACTGGGACGTTTCGTAGGCGAAGTCGGCATCACGGATGGCGGATTCAGAGGAGACGAGGTTCTCGCGCGTGATGCTGAGCTGGTTCATGTTGGTTTCCAGGGTATTACGTTCCAGCGCGCCGAGGCGGCCGCGCAGGATGGATACCTGGCGGATGGCCTCTTCGACAATCCTGCTGGCGTCGGCGTAGCGCCCGTTGACGACCGAGTACTCCTGGCCGGTCAGCACCTGCGACAGGAACCCGACGCCGGTGTTGCCAAGGCGCGAGGGCGCGACCGACTGCACGCCCATATTTACCTGGAGGTTGGTGTTGACGCGCGGCCCGACCTGGAAGAGCGCCCCGCCCGCCGTGATGGCGAATTCGGTGGTGCCCACGCCAAAGCTGTTGTTCAGCCGGATTTCCAGGTCCAGCGTGGAGGATTTGAGCGTGAGCGTGTTGCCGTCGCCGATGCTGGCGACGCCGTTGATGGTACCGACGGCATCGCGGCCCTCGTCACGTTTGCGGTTGTCGCCGTTCTCGTCGACGAGCTCGAAGGGCGCGCTGCCGGCGAGCGTGCGAATGGAGACAAACTGCTTGGAGCCCACTTCGGCGCTCATCAGGCAGAAGCCGGCGGTCGGATCGGACGACAGCCGGGCTGTCACGCCGGTGGAGTCGGACAGGGCGTTGATGCCTTCAACAATGGCCGAGGCGGTCGTGCCGGATCCGAACGAAACGGTGGTGACGCCGAGGTTGCCCTGAATCTCGATTGTGATGGCGCTGGTAATCTGCCCCAGGCCGTAGAAGAGCGTGGCAGGCTGGGCCGAGGCGGTCACGGCGACCTGTACGGGCACGTAGGCGCGGTCACCGAACTGGGCCCCGTTGACGGCCAGCGCATCAACCTGGCTATCGGACACACCGCTGGTGATGTAATCCAGTGAGCCGTTGAGCAGAAAGCGGCCGGCAAAGGTCGTGCTGTTGGCAATGCGCTCGATGCTGGCAATGGCCGAGTCGATCTGCAACTGGTTGGCCTTGATTTCATCATCGGACATGGCGCCTTCGTTGGCGGCCTCGACGATGAGCCCCTGCATGTCGCGCAGCAGGGCGGCGACTTCGTCGAGGGCCCCCTCGGTCGTGGCGACGATCAGGCTGGCGCGTTGCGTGTTCGAGATGGCCTGCGCTACGGCATTGGTCTCGGCGCGCAGGCGTTCCGAGACGATCAGGCCGGCGGGATCGTCCTTGCCATGATTGATCCGCAAGCCGGTGGAGAGCCGCTCAAGCGTGCCACTGAGCGACCGATAAGACGTGTTCAGGTTTCTCTGGGCAACGATGGCCCCGACATTGGTGTTAATACGAGCCATTGGCCATCCTCCTTGATTGGGTCGTGGCTATGGGTTCAGGCGTATCTACGTTGTGGTTGGGGAAGTGAGGAGATAGTGAAACGGCGTCTAGCGGCTCGTGTGGCCGTTGTCGCCGGTCGGTGGTGGTGTCAGGGCGGCCAAGTCCGAGGAGGCACTGGCGGCCCGACAGTTTTCGCGCTGAATCGCGTCGTAGACTTCCTTGCGATGCACGGTTATTTCGGTGGGGGCCACGATGCCCAATCGCACCTTGTCCCCCCGAATATCGACGACCGTCACCTGGACGTTGTCGCCGATGATGATCGATTCGTCTCGCTGTCTTGAGAGCACCAACATCCGCGGCTCCTTCCTGGATAGTGCCGATGCTTGGTTGGTCCACGAATGCGCCCGACAGGCCGGAGCGCATCCGACACGTGTTGGACGTCCCGTCGGCGACTCGGACAGCTTCCGAGCGGACCGGCTGCCTCGCTGACCCACCAGGTCGCGCGAGTGCCCGCGGCGCCATTATAGCCGACGTTGCGTACACAACACCACTCCTTTCGCGGTGGTCCTAGGCGATCCGGGAAACGGCCGGTTGCTGCTGCTCAAGCGGCACCAGCACATGGCGCGTGCCGTAGCGCTTGTCCGACTGGACGAACTGCCGGCCGAGCAGCGATTGGGCTCCGATAACCAGCGGCCCGAGCAGATTGGCAGTCAGGTGGCCGTCCACCTTGTTGACGATCACCAGGACCTGGCAGTCACCCAGGTCGCGCAGTTGCAGACGTTCGAGGTCATCGCGTCGCACCGGCACCTGGTAGTCCGGCACGAAGGCCAACGGGTCGCAGACCACGAAGGCCAGTTGCGGGTCATCGACCGACTGCAGCCAGAAGAAGACGGGGTCGGGCGAGGTCTGAATCAGCGCGTAGCGGCGGTGCTCCGGGAATCCCAGCAGCCCGTCCTTGAAGGAGATGATTCGTTCGCCATCCACTTCCAACGGTCCAAACCGCGTCGTATTGATGAGCATCCTGTTGCTCCCAAGGCTCATGCCACTCCGGTTGGTCCAGCACGCGGCCCGGCCACCGTTGGCCGGAATGCACCAGTGCCGTTGCTGAACGGGGTCGCATCCTGCGACTCGATCCGCTGACCGCGAATCAACCGGTGGTTGCGGAGGCCGAGCCTCCACTTCCCGCCGCAACCGCTGTCTCACACTTCCATCCGACCTCCACGCGCCGGGCGCCGTTCACGACGGCGTCTAGCGCAGGTAGTCCATCAGCGAGAGGTTCATGACCCGCGCGGCCGTGGCCATATTGGCTTGCAGCGCGATCTCCATCTGCTGGAAACGCACGATCACTTCGGCCAGATCAGCATCCTGCACGTCGCTGAGCAGCATGCGGGCCGAAGTAACCTCGCTCTCCAGCAAGGCGCTGCGTTCCTCCATGGTCTTGGTACGGGACGCCAGGCGTCCTTGAACCTCCTGCATGCGCGCCAGGGCGTCATCCAGCCGCTGGCCGGCGAAACTGATGCGGGCGCGATCATCCGCCCGCAAGGCGTCGCGCAGCTCGACCAGGGCCGTGAAGGCGCTGTCGGTGCGTACCGGGTTAACATCCGCGCCGACGAGCGTGCCGCCGGTCGCGGTGGTGTTCAGACCGAGCCCGTCAATGGCGGGCGAGAGATTCGCCCGCTCGACGCTGAGCGTGCCGGGCCCGACGGTGTTGTCCGTGACTTGCAGGCCGTTGCCCTGGGACACCAGCCCGACGGTAATGGCCCCGCCTCCCGCCGCGTTCAACAAGTCCACCACGTCCTGCAACGTGCGGGCATCATCCAGATCAACTTCGATAACCGTGCCGTCAGCCGTCGTGATGCGCAGGTCCGCCCCATCAACGGTATCCACGCCGCGCCCGTCATTCAGGTCCGCCAGGCGCGTCGCGCCGCTCAGGGTGCGGATGCCCAGGGCGCCGGCCAGCGTGCCGCCGTTTTCAGAGATGCGCAGGTCGCTGCCGGCGATGCGATTGACCACTTCAATGGAGTTGCCGTCATCCGCCAGGCGCGCCCACACGCCGACGTCCGCGTGATTGAAGACATTGAGAACGTCTTCGAGCGTCTCGGCGCCGGTGAAGTCCAGCGCGACCGAGCGCGAGCCGTTGGTGACGGTCAGGCCGTTGGCCAGCGCCAGCCCGGCTCCGCCGTTAAGGTCCGCTAACTGCGTCCGCAGCGTCAGCCGGGGATCAAGATCCGCCCCGCCCACGGCCACCGCCAGACCGTCGGCGGTCAGTCCCAGGTCGCGGGCCGTATGCCCCCCGGCCACGTCGCGAATCGTGATCTGTGTCGGGACGCCCAGCCCGGTCCCGATAACTATGCCGCCGCCGCTGAGCGTGGCCTGCAATCCGCCCGGCAACTGCGCGTTGAGCAGGCTGACAATGTCCCCGACCGTGTCGGCCCCGCCCAGGTCAATCTGCACCTCCTGCACCCCATCGCTGACGAGGATCCGCCCCAGACTAACGCCGCGGCCGGTAGTGCCGCGCAGCTCGCTGATGCGGGTATCGCTGGTCAGGACCGGGTTGAGATCGACAATGCCGCGGACTGTGCCCGAGAGGGCCTCGAAGAACTCGGCCCCCGAGAGCGTGAAGAAGTCCTGCGACATGTCGGTGTCGACGATGGATGTGGCCCGGCCGGTGCCGCCGCGATAGAGCACGCCATCGCCGGTCAATTCAAACGGCAAGCTGCCGCCAACCAGGCCGCCGAACAGATACGAGCCCAGGTAAGTACGGTTGCCGACGGCGATCAGTTGGTCGAGCACGCTGTCAACAACGGTGGCCAGCGAGGAACGTTCGTCGGGCGAACTGGTGTCGCTGGCCGTCTCGAGCGCGAGTGTCTGCACGCTCATGAGCAGTTGCATGGCATCCATGACAGCCGTCTCGCTCTGGGCCAGCGTGGTGTTGACGCGCAGCAGGTTACGTTCAAGCTGATTGGCGATTTCGAGGCGGCGCTGAATCGCATTGGCGGCGGCAGCGCCCAGGGGGTCTTCGCTGGGGCGGTTGAATTTCAGCCCGGTGGCGACGCGATTCTGCTCGCGGTACAGACCCGCGGTGTTGCTGCGGACGCTTTCCAGGAGCTGGAAAGCCCGCAGGTTCTGGCTAACGCGGGCCAGGTTTACAGGAATGATCGCCATGGCTCATTCACCTCAACCGGTCGCCGGGGGTTGTGCGGCCGGAGCGCGCACGGCCAACCGCGTCGGTCGTGAGACCGCCTCGCGCGAACATGCCATGCGTGGTCCATCCGTGGTTTCATGGTCCTACCTGATTCTGGGCGATTAACTCACCAGCCCGAGCACCTCATTTGCCATGTTGTCCAGAACGGTGAAGTAGCGGGCGGCGGCGTTGTACGCGGTCTCGAAGCGGGAGAGATTGACGGCCTCCTCGTCGAGACTTACGCCGCTGACGGCCTCGCGTTGCGCCATCAAACTGCTGTATACGGCATCGGAGGCCTCGTAGGTGTTCAGGGCCGCCGAAGTCTGCACGGCGAGCCGGTTCACCATGGCCGCCTGGAAGTCTTCCACACTCTGGTTGCCGAGCAGCGTGCTGCTGGCCTGCCGCACGGTCATCAGCCGGCCGGCGTTGTCGCCATCGGAACTCAGGCCGCTGAGCGACGCGGCCAGCAGGCGCACGTCGGAGCGCACGGCGGCGGTGATGTCGATGTTCGCCGCGTTGGTGCCGTCCAGCAGGGTAGCCAGGCCGAGCGCGGCCAAGGCCCCCGAGCTGTCCTCGCTGAAGGAAATTTCGAAGCCGGCCGCTGCCGTCAGGGCCAGGCGATTGTCGCTGGTAATGCCGGCGCTGAGGTTCGGCACGCCGTCGAGCTGGGCCGCCAGCGCGGCGAGGGTCGTGTCGGTGCCGATCCCGTCCAGGTCGATCTTGATCAGGCGGGTCGTGGTCTGGCCGGTGTCCTGGTTGCGCACGTGCACGATGAACGAGCCGTTCTGCAGTGGGAAGGGCAGGCCGGCCTGCGTGCTGTTCAGGGCCGCGTTCGTATCGGCGACCGCGTAGTTGCTGGTCAGGCTGGTGTAGCCGACCAGGCCGCGGCCGGTCGAGTGCACGCGGTTAACCTCGTAGATCAGCCCCCGGGCAAGCTGGTCCAGGGCCTGCACCTGCCCGAGCAGGTGCTCGTCACGGGCCGTAAGCTGGGCGGCCAGCCGACCGTCACGGATCAGCACGGTGCCATGGTTGTCCCCAAAATGCACGGAGGCCAGCTCCAGGCCCTGCTCCAACTCGCGTTCCACGACCAGGCCGCGTGAGCGGTTGAACTCGACCAGCGGTTCGCCGCCGATGTAGACGTTGATTGCGCCGTTGTCCCGTTCGCGCACCTGGATGTCCATCAGTTCGCCCAGCTCGCGCAGCAGGGCGTCGCGGCGATCGCGCAGCGGCGCGCTGTAGCCCGAGCCGCGGGCCTCCTGGGTTACGACGAGCTGGTTGAGGTCGGCAATCTCCTGGGCCAGCGCGTTGGCGCGCGAAACGCTCTGCTCGACGGCCGAGTTCAGGTCGACGGCCTGGTTCAGCAGGGCGCTGCGTTGGCGCCGCAGTGTGCGAATTACACTGTCGGCCTCGGACAGGACCAGGTGCCGGCTGGTCAATTCCTCGGGGTTGTTCTGCAGGTCGGCGAAGGTATTGAAGAAGTTCGTCAACTGCGTGGAGAGGTCGTACTCGGTCAACTCGTTGTAGAGCGCTTCGACCTGGCTGAGCGAGCGGTAGGTGGACTCGGCTGCAGCGCGACTGCCCAGCGACATGCGCAGGCGAGCCTCGAGGGCCTCGTCGATGTGGCGTTGGAGCGCGGACAGCGTGACGCCGCCGCCGGCGGCAATTCCGCCGGCCAGCCCGCCTTCGAGCGTGCTGAGCCGGCCGCTCAGGCGCGTGTAGTTGGGGTTGGCCACGTTGGCGATGTTCTGGCCGGTGATCGCGATGGCCGACTGATAAGCGGCCAGCGCGCTGCGACCGATTTGGAATGAAGCGCCTAGCAGTGCCACGGCTTACCCCATCGCATCCAGACAGGACCGCACGATGCTGTGTCGATGTTGCCCTTGCGGTCCATAAACGACTGACTCCTGATTGGCCTTCGCCACCTCAGCGAAGACGGCGCGGAGATGCATTTGCAGATGTTGTGCCACTTGTGCGGCCAGCCGATTTTTCTGCTGCAAAGTTGCGGCAATCTGCTGCAAAGCCGCGTTTCTGACCCGCAGAAGCGAGGCGGACGGCTCGGGTAAATACTCCGGAACGTCGGACAGCCGGGCCCGCGCCAGGTGCGGGGCGCGCAAAGCCTGCGCGAGGCGCGCAAGAGCTGCCTGGCGCCGCCGGTGGCCGCATTCGATTTCCCCCAGCAACTCGTCCTCGCGCGCCGCACATTCCTGCAACGCCCCCGCCTGGCCGGCCCGCATCGCCGCCAGTTTGCGGTCGGCGAGTTCAACGAACTGCCTCAAGAGGGCCTGCAACGCCGCCACGTTCTCGCACAGGTCGCGGGCCGCATCCGCCGCCGCCGTGGGCGGCGAGCCGGGCTGTTCCGTGGGCGCGCGGTAGGGAATCACGTCAGCGCTCATTGGTAGGCGTCTCCGGCGCGGCTTGCGCCTGTAAGCGGGTGTTCCAGGGAACCTGCGTGGCGGGCCCGGCAGCGGACGGAACGCCGACCGCCGCATCAGTCTCGGCCGGCGCGGCCACCGAGCCGCCGAGGTGGCGAACCAATTGTTCCACCAGGCCGCCGCGCTGGGACGTGGCGACGGTGTCGGCGATGCGTTCGTCGAGCAACTGGCCGAAGATCGCCTCGGTCTGGCCGCCGTCGGCGAACGGGGCGGCCAGCGAGCCGGCGCGCAGCTCCGCCAGCAACGGCTTGAAGAAGAGCTCGGAAACGAACTGTGCGCAGGTGTGACGTACGACCGCCGGATCGTGCGGATCCAATGCCCGGCCCAGTTGCTGCCAGGCATTCACGGCGCGCCGGTCGAGTTGGACCGGGGCGGCCGATGAACCTGACGTGGCGGACAGGGCGGCGATCGCCATTCCGGGTTACTCCTCGTAGCGTAGCTGCGCGTGCAGCGTGCCGGTGCGGTGCAGATGCTCGATGGCGGTGATCATCTGGTCGGGCGTGACTTGCAGGGCGGCCAGCGTCTGGACGAGTTGCTGGAACTCCACGCCGCCGACCTGCGGCGCACTGGGCGCAGCGGCCCCGGCCGGCCCGTCCGCAGCGCCGCCGATGGAGACCGTGCCGAAGCCCGGTATCTGCAGAATGGTCGGCGAGATGGTCACCGTGCCGGTGAACGAGACATTCCTGGTGGTGCGGTTGATAGTGACGCGCGCCTGCTGTTCGGGCAGCATGAAAAGCTCGGTCTGCAAGACCCGGCTGATGAAGCCGGCCGGGCGGGCCAACTCCGGCGTGGGTATGCGGACGCGCACGTTCTTGGGGCCCAGCGCCGTGGCGATTTCGGTGAAGACCACCTGGCGGCCGCGTTGCTCAGCGTCGGCGGCGCGCGGCGCCAACTCGCCCTCGGCATGGTTGATGGCGCGGGCCAGCATCTGGGCCCAGGGCCAGCCGGCATGGGCGTCGTCCAGCACCAGCGTGATGTACTGCCCGTCGATGAAGGTGTAGAAGAAGTCGGCTTCGAGCGTCGCACCGGCGCGGATGACGGCCCGCGTCGGCGTCTCGATGTCCGGCAGCTCCAGCCGGCCGCCGGCCAGCGCGAAGATCTGCTGCGTGGCGGCGTCCCGGGCATCGAACATGGCGTACTGCAGCGGCGTCGTCAGGAGCTGGCCGCCCACCAGGCTCTTGGCCCGGCCGATCGTGGAGACCACGACATCCAGCGCCTCGCCCTCGCGGGCCCCGTATTCGGGAACGGTGGCCTCGACAGCAACAATCGCCACGCTGCCATTGCCGGACAGATCGGTGCCGTGCAGGACCGGGGCGTGGTAGCGCGTATGCAGGGCAGCCAGGGCGCGCATGGTCGCGGCGTACTTGTCACCGTCGCCGGTGCCGTTCAGCCCGACCACCAGGCCGTAGCCCATCAGCTTGTTGGTGCGCTGACCCTGCAGGCGTGCAATGTCCTGGGCGCGGATGCCGGCCAGAGCCGGCCCCGCGACGAGCAGCGTCGTGAGCAGTGCGGCCGTCGGTGACATCCGGTGTGTGTGGGCCCGACCTTGCATGAACTCACATCCTCAGGTGACTGCATTGCCGCCAGTCGCCGGGCGACCTCACAGCGGCCGCAACAGGTCAAACATGCGCATCAGCCAGCCGCGCCGAGTGGCGTCGCGGACGGCGCCCATATCCGGCATTTCGATCTCGAGGTCGGCGATCTGCGTGCTCAGGACGGTGTTGGCCGAGGTCACGTCCTCGGCGCGGCACTCACCGGTGAGCGTTGCCACCAGCACCTCGTCGCCGACCTTGATGCGTTTGCGCGCCTCGAGCACGAGATTGCCGTTGGGCTTGACGTCGATCACGGTCGCGGTCAGGCGCGTCGTGAGCGAGTCCTTGCGGTCGTAGGTGCCCTTGCCCTCGTACTGGTTCTCGAAGGAGAAGTCGACGCCCGGCTTGCCGCGGGCCTCGAAGGTCTGCGGGACCAGCCGATCGTGCTTGTCAAGCCGCAACCACTTGGCCAGCTCGGCCTGAATCTCCCATTCCTTCTCCGACTTGAGCTTGGCGTCCGTCAGACTGGTGCGGTTCTCGCGGATGATGATCGTCACGAGGCTGTGCACCTCGATCCGCTGCGGCTCCGGCACATCCACCGCGAACGGAGAGACGGCCAGCAACACCGGGTTGGGCGGCGGCTCGTTCGGCTGGCCGGAGCGCGGCGCCGCCGGCGGGCGCGCCCCAACGCCGGGGCCGAGAGTGGTCGGCTGAGAAACGACCGGCGGAGTGGCCGGATCCGCCTCCGGCGTTGGGCGCGGCGACCGGCCGAGCAACGAGTTGCTCTGGGCCAAGCTCACGGCGGACCAGAACGCCAGTATGGACGCGGCCATAAACCTGACGCGCTGCGACGGACTTCTCACCGGTACTCCTCCTGAATCCGAACCGTGGCCAGGCCGGCGACCACGCCGTGCAGGACGCGCCGGTTCTTGCGCGTGTCACCCAAGCGCACGCGGATGGGATCGCCGTAGCGGCCTGAATCCAGCGCCACACCGGTCATGCGCACCTGCACACTCTGGCTGGCGCCGACCACCGCGACGGGCCGCGAACGCTGCACCAGGTCAACCTGCTTGAGGTCGTCGGGCCGGACCATCTGGCCGACCGGCACGAAGCTCTTGACCTGCTGGCCGAGCACCTGCTCGATCCGGTCACAGCCGATCTCGTGCTCCTGCTCGAACAGGCGCGGCTCCAGGCCGACGTCGTCGGGCTGCACGGAAGTGCCCAGGTTGAGCGGTCGGCGGGCGACCAGCACGGGCTTGGACAGCATCACGCGCGCGAACACGTCCACCGTGCGATGGGTAACGCCGTCACGGCGAATCACCACGCGGAACTCGCGCATGCCGAGCTTCTCGCGTCCGCGCGGCTGAATGGAGAATTCCCAGCGGGGGGTGGAGAGGTCCAGCAACGGCCGGCTGGCGCGCTCGAACTCGATCTCCGGCGTGCCGCCGAGGTCCGCCAGGTCTTCGCTGATGAGCGCGCGGAGCACCTCCGCCAGGGTTTTTTCCGCGCTGCGGCCGGCCTCCGGGCGCGACCGCAGCAGGCGATGGGGGCTCTCGGACGTCGGCTGGTCGCCGGGTGAGGCAACCGTGACGCGGCAACTCGCCGCGCCGCGCAGCAGCACCCGGGCCAGGTTGACGCCGAGTTGGCCAAGTTGGTCTTCGATCTGCAGGTGGGTAATGACGGTGATGCCGGCCGGCGGGAGATCCGCAACCAGGACTTCGTGCTCGATCGCAGTCTGTAGGCTCGGATCGGCGTGCGTGAACGACAGCACGTCGGTGAAGGTCACGGTCTGGCCCGAAACCACGGCGGCCGACCGAATCGTGAGTTCGCTGGCACTCTGGCCGCCGGCCTCAACTGGGGCCGGCGAAATCACGCTCAAGATGACCAGGATCACCGTTAGACCGCGCATCGAGAGTCCTCCATGCTCACGCGCTACTCACCGCGCCAGCACCTATCTCCTCAGGTTGGCGACTACCCGCAGGGACTCGTCCGCCGCCTGAATCGTCTGCGAGTTCATCTGAAAGACGCGCTGCGTCTTGATCAGCTCGACCAACTCATTGACCGGCTCGACCGTGCTGCTCTCCAGGTGGGCCCCGGTGATGT
>CAZYGM010000041.1:0-18974 GCA_964647015.1 uncultured Planctomycetales bacterium
GGAGGCCTTCTGGAGAACCGACGCGGCCTGAGTGCCAACTTCCGGCGGTAGACCCACCGCCCGGAGAAGCAGGCCCGGGTTTTTGACGAGTTGCGGTCGCGCAAGCTGGCGACGGTTCGGGCTACGCACATGAAGAGCGTCTTTCAGGACTTGTTCGCGTATGACCGTGCGGCGGAGGCCGAGCCGCTGTTAAAGCAGTGGTACTTCTGGGCCACGCACAGCCGGATTCCAGCGATGATCACGGCGGCCAAGACGATCAAGAAGCACTGGGCCGGTGTGCTGCGCTGGTTTACGTCGCGAATCAGCAACGGCCTGCTGGAAGCCATTAACGGCCTGATTCAATCGGCCAAGCGCAAGGCCCGCGGCTTCCGCTCGACTCGCTACCTGACCACGATGGTCTACCTGATCGCCGGAAAACTCGACTTCAAGCTGCCCGCCTTCGCTCAGGTTACCCACACGAAATAGGGAGGAGGCAGAAGGACTGGCACTATGTCACCCTGGACGAGCTTCGCAAGCTACTGGCCGCCTGTCCCTGCACCGGTTGGAAAGTCCTGCTCGGGCTCTGCCGCCTTGCCGGTCTGCGGCAAGGCGAGGCGCTGGCCCTACGCTGGCGCGAAGTTGACTTTGCCAACAACCGCCTCACGGTTTGGGGGCAAAAGACGAAGCGCAAACGTGTCGTTCCGATCGCTCCGGAGCTACTGCCCCTGCTCCAGGAAGCTGCGGGTCAACCCCGCGACGGCGAGGCCCCCGTCATCAACGGCGTAACGGCCGTCAACGTGTGGCGGGACTTCGGCGTCATCCGCAAACGGGCCGGCACACCCAAGTACGCGAAGTGGTGCCACACGCTCCGAAAGAACCGCGAGAGCGACTGGATGGACGCGGGCTTCCCGTTTCACGTCGTGGTCGAGTGGATGGGCCATTCCGACGAGGTCGCCCGCCAGCACTACCTGCGGGTGAACGAAAGCGACTTGGCCGCCGCCGCGCAGACGCCAATCGATCCCAATCTGACGCAACTTCTGACGCAACTCGACGTTTCTGAGCAATTAGCTGAGGATGAGTCCGAACCGCAAGTGCTGAATTTTGATGAGTTTAGGAGAAAAGCGGGCGATGGGATTCGAACCCACGACGTCCAGCTTGGGAAGCTGGCATTCTACCACTGAATTACGCCCGCAAAACGCCTCTATCTGTCGCCTTGCACCAAGGGATCTCTCCGGCCGTCCGCACCGCTACTGATCACATCCGGCGGCGGCCCGGCCGATCGCGCCGCCTGATGATCCCGCATTGTAGCGCGGGCTTCGGCAATGGCAAGGCGCTGCCCAGGGCCAATCGCAAGACCACCCTCAGCGGAGCTGCCATGGGTGTTCCGTCCGGCATCCCCACGTGACAGCAAGCCTAAGGTTCTGAGGCGTCCCCAGCGCGACGCCTCGACCGCGCGCCAAGGCGCGCAGGCCCAGACCCCAGGCGGATTCTCCGGCGGGCTGCCAGGCGGAAAGAAGACGAACCGGCGCGCGTCGGGCGGCGCGCACCGGTCGCGGGTTACGAATGACTGAGCGACAATCAGGCGGGGAACAGGTCGCTCAACGAGGCACACCAGAGCAACCGTTCCGCCCCGGCCCAAGGCCCCATTGGCAATCAGCAGAGGAACTGCTGAACGTTCTCCAGGACGGCCCGAACCACGGTGGCATCATCGTCGGCACCGCTGATCAGGCCCTGGAAGAATGCGGTTATGAAGGTAGTGGCCAGGCTGTTCGCGGCAGACCCCACGCCCGTCAGGACGTAGTCCCGGACATCCGGGTTGCAGCCTTCCAGTGCGAGCAAGCCGCCTCCACTGGCCGCGCTAAGCAGCCACAAACGGCCACGGGTAAACAGGTTTCGCATCGACTGGTTCTCCTTCGGTTACCGGTTGCCGCGCTGCGCCCCGGATCTACTGGGGAACCGCGAGCACAACCGGGCATCGAAAGTAATCATCGGACGTTCCCGACCGCACTTTCAGGACCGGACCGGTTTGCTGCCCCCGGTGCGAACGGCCGCCGATATCAATCCTCGTCGTCCGGCGGCTCATCAGGTTCCGGATCGTACCCCGGGTCCTCGGGCTCATCTTCAGGCGGCACGGGTGGCTCCACGATCGGCGGTTGTCGGCTGGTTTTATCAGACGTCGCGCGTTGACCGACGCGTGCCGCGCCGCCGGCCTTCCCAGCCTTCTCAGCCGCCTCACGTTGTGCCCGGGTTGGAATCTGCTCAAGGCGCGGCTTGAGCTGCTTCTCGAAGATGGCATCGAGAGGCTCCACCAGCCGGGCCCGCTTGGCAGTGATCTTCTCCAGTTGCTGGCGCGAAGCCTGGTCGTTCTGGCCACGCAAACCCTCGGCTTGCCGGTCCAGACGGTCGATCGTGGGTTGCCGGGACCGCAGCATGCGTTCGGCCTGATCCTGGCAGTTGCGAAGTACGCGGTAGGCCCGGCCCTGCTGGTCCGCATCGAGTTGGTAGCGGTCGATGAAGTCACGAACGTACTGTTCCCACTTGCCGGCCGGATCACCCGTATCAGGGCCGGCGGCACGTGACCGGGCGGCCGCGCGCGGATTGCCGCCTGTGCGGGGGGCATCCGCCGCATCGCCCCGGGTGCGCTGCGGCCGGACCGGCGACGGGCCCGCGCCCGCGCCCGCGTCCTGGGATGCCTGCGAACGCGACCTGATCAGTTCCCCGACACTGGCCGCGTCGCCGGCGGTGCGGGGCACCGCGACCGAGCGCGGCGCTCCCTGGGCCACCTGCGGGGGCGCGGCCCGGACAGTTGGCTGGCGTTCCGCGCGGACGCGCCGCGGATTGCGAAACTCGTCGACCGTCATGGCACCCGTGGCCAACCGGTTCAGTTGGTCCTCGGTGGTGCTGAAGCTCTGGTACATGAGTTGAACGTCTTGGTCGTGGATAGCGCGCTGCTCGTCCGTGAGGATGGCGCGCCATTCATCGTTCGCGTCAATGATGATCAGCTTGGCCTCGTCGTAGATGGGGCGCATGCGACGACCCCATTCGGCCAATTCGGCCGGGCTGATGTCGCCGCCGGTGCGCACGTCCACCAGCCGATCGACTAGGCTGGAAAGCTCGTCATGGTGGCGCACCAGGAAGTCGTCAACGCGTGAGCGGACGAGCTGCTCCGTCAAGGTGTCCTGCTCGTCGGTAAGGTCGTACTTGCGCGAAACGAAGTGGATGTAATTGTCGAGCAGAGCATCCACGTTTATCAGGCTGCTAAAGCTCCTCCGCGGACGCTCATCCTGATCGGCCAGCGCCGGAAGTGCCAGTGCGAGCAGCATCAACCCGAACACCAGCCGTCGCACCACAATCCTGGAAAGCATGCCACTTGCTCCCTGAAGGGTCGGCCAAGCCGCACGGCCCGGCCAGTCGGTTGCCATTGCCATTATACTTTATTTCGGCCAGGCGGTTGCGGGTGGTTGGGATAGTAACAGGAGACGGCCGTTGAACGCTGACCTGCCGGAGGCGTGCATTTTCGACCTGGACGGCACACTGGTGGATTCGCTCGCGGACATCGCCGGAGCGCTGAACGACTGTCTTGCGCTGCTGGGGCTCCCCACGCGACCGGTGGCGGACTACCGTTACCTCGTCGGCGAGGGCGTGCCAATGCTCTGTCAGCGGGCAATCGGCAACACGTATCCTATTCTCGTGGAACGACTTACAGAATTGGCCCGGGCCCAGTACGGCGCCCGGCCGCTGCAACATACGCGACCGTATCCCGGTGTACCGGAGTTGGTTGCTCGTCTGCGGGCGCACGGCGTCCGCTTGGCCGTTCTGTCCAACAAGCCGCACACGCTAAGTTTGCGCGTCGTGCGGGCCTTCTGGCCTGACGGTGCCTTCGAGCGTGTGCAGGGCTACATCGAAGAAGAATTGCGCAAACCTGACCCACATTATGCGCTGAGCCTCTGCCAGACCCTGGGTGTCACGCCGGAACGAACGTGGCTGGTCGGCGACACACCCACGGACATCACAACGGCTCAGCGTGCGGGCGCGGTCGCAATCGGCGTGACCTGGGGCTTCCGAACGCGTGCCGACCTGCAGGCCGCCGGCGCGAACCTCATCGTCGATTGCCCCGAACAGATCGCCTGAGCAACCCGACCGCGCCAGCTCGTTTCCGGGACGCCACACGCATAGGCCGGGAACTTCCGTGGAATGCCCACGCATGGTAACCTCCGCTACTCGGCTGCCTGAGATCCGAGACCATGGTTGATAGATGCAAGGAACGCACATGAGCCGAAACGGAACGACCTTCGAGTTTACGGCGGGTGACGGGCGCGGCGGTGGCGCGGATGTGCTGCTGGTTCCGCTGGCGGCCAAGCCGCAGCCGGCCCTGCAACTGGTCAGCGCCGCGGACGCCGTCTGTGCCGATGCCGTTTCGGCCTTGCTGGCCGCCAAGGCGGTCGGCGAGGAGGTCGGCTACCTCGCGCACACGACCAGCGCGGGGACCTACCGCCGCATCGTTATCGTGGGTCTGGGCGAAGCCGAGAAGATCACTTCCCAGACCATTCGACGAGCCGCGGCGTGTGCGGCCCGCTGGCTGGTCTCGGAACGTATCGGAACCGCCGCTCTGTGGATGGACGGCCTGGCGGCGACCGGCGTGGACGACGCCACCAGCCACTGGGCCGGTGGCATGGCGCTGGCCGGCTTCCAGTTCGTCGAGTGCAAGCAGCCCGACGAGAAGGCGGTTGCCACGGTGCGTGTGCAGGTGCGCTGCAGCGAATCCGGTCATGTGCGGCGCGAGCTGCCGGCCATCCGCCGCGAGCTGCTGGTGGCCGAAGCCACCAACTACGCGCGCCGGCTGGCACACTTGCCGGGCAACGTCATCAACCCGGCTACGCTGGCCGCCGAGGCCCGCCTGCTCGCCCGCCACGCGCGGCTCAAGTGCACGGTGATCGATGCGGCGCAGGCCAAGCGGCTGGGCATGGGCGGCTTGCTGGCGGTCGGCGGCGGCTCGGCCACGCCCCCGTGCCTGATCCAGATCGAGTATCGCGGCCTGCCGCGCACGCGCCGGCGCACGGTGATCGTGGGCAAGGCCATCACGTTTGACACCGGCGGCTACTCCATCAAGCCCGCGGCCGGCCTGGAAGCGATGAAGTTCGACAAGTGCGGCGGCACGACCGTGCTGGGCATCATGAAGGCCGTGGCCACGCTGAAGTTGCCGTGTAACGTGGTGGGGCTCATCGCAGCGGCGGAAAACGCGGTCTCGCAGCGCGCTTACCGGCCCGGCGACATTCTGAAAATGATGAGCGCCAAGACCGTGGAGGTGATCTCTACGGATGCCGAAGGGCGCCTGGTACTGGCCGACGCCCTCACCTACGCCCAGCAGAACCTCAAGCCGACCGAGATGATCGACCTGGCCACGTTGACCGGCGGGGTGAGCGTGGCCCTCGGCAAGCAGGCCGCCGGTCTGATGAGCAACGATGATGAGCTGGCCGGCGAGCTGGGCGAGTGCGGCCGGCGCGTGGGCGAACGCCTCTGGCGCTTGCCGCTTTGGCCGGAATACCGCGACCTCATCAAGGGCACGGACTCGGACATCAAGAACTCCGGCGGCAAGCGCGACGCACACGCCATCGCGGGCGGCATGTTCCTGCGGGAGTTCGTGGACGACGGCGTCGCCTGGGCGCATCTGGACATTGCCGGCGTCGCCACGTCAGAGGATAACAACACACCCACGGGCAAGGGCGCCACCGGCTTCGGCGTCCGCCTGCTGGTGGACTACCTGAGCCGGGGACGCGGATAGTATCTGAGCATTCCGGCCCGGCGGCGAGCGAAGGCAGAGAACTCATGGACAAGGATCGCGGCCAGGAGACGGCCATCAACGTCCCGCGGATCGAGCGCGCCGTGCGCGAAATACTGCTGGCCATCGGGGAGGACCCGGATCGCGAGGGCCTGCGGCGCACGCCCACCCGCGTGGCGCGGATGTACGTGGAACTCTTCGCCGGCCTGCACGAAGACCCCGAGCGGCATCTCGAGGCAACGTTCGATGAGAACCACCATGAGATGGTGGTTCTGCGGAACATCCCGTTCAACAGCATGTGCGAGCACCACCTCATGCCGTTCGAAGGCAAGGCACACATCGCCTACATCCCCGGCGGGAAGGTTCTCGGACTGTCAAAGCTGGCCCGCATCGTGGACGTGTTTTCGCGCCGGCCGCAGGTCCAGGAGCGCTTGACGTCGCAGGTGGCCGACCTGCTGGCCCGGCGGCTGAACGTCAAGGGCTGTGCCGTGGTCATCGAGGCCGTCCACACGTGCATGACCTGTCGCGGCGTCAAGAAGCCCGGCAGTGTTATGGTCACTTCGGCGCTGCGCGGACTTATGCAGAAGAGCCAGGGCACGCGGGCCGAGGCGCTGGCGCTGCTGCAACGTTAGCGGACCACTCCGGGCGTCCCACCGGCCCTCAGCCGGCCCGCCGGTCCGCGCGGCCAACATTGAACACCAACCCGCCTTCGCCGCGCCGACCGGCCGGCGCCGCCGATAACCCGGCCGGCCAAGTCTCACGTGAAGGCCCCGCGGGGGAATGACGATAACGCCTCGGTATTGCGATGCCGTGCGCCGTCCGCCCGGACGGGCGCGGACCGCGCAGCATTAGCTTCCGCGCAACCTGACCGCGGATGTGCACGGTACACAGAGGAGCCGTCATGCACACGTCCCGGACTACGATCGGCCTGTTCGTTCTGACGACCCTGGTCGTGCTGGCGCTGGCTTCCCGGTCAGCGGCCCAGACGCGCTATAACGCCACCGCGCTCGGCACGCTGGGCGGCGACGCCAGTGAGGCCTACGCCCTCAACGACTACGGACAGGTAGTTGGCCGCACGCTCGATGCGGCCGGCGAGCCGTGGGTGTTCCACTGGCAGAACGGTGAAATGCTGCCACTGTATATCGAGATCCCGTGGGGCCGTTACACGTTGCCGCGGGACTACCCATACTATGCAGACTACGTGGCCTACGGCATCTCGAATACGGATCATGTCGTCACCCATCTCTGGGACGACCAGTGTGACGACGAAGCAATCATATTCCGCCCGGCCGTCATGTCCGACCTGACATCCCCGTATCCCGGTGAAGCCATCTCGCGGCTGGGACTGTGCTCATGTCCCACCGACATCAGCGCCAATGGTCTGTATGCCGTCGGCTGGACACGCCGGAATTGCGCCCACCCCATCCGTGACGTCTTCGCCTTTATCGTTACGCCGACCAACGGCGTCTGGTACGTCGAGGACGGAAGTGTCTCGACCAATGCCCTCTTGCAGGATCTCGGAACCCTGCGCGCCATCGACGTGAACAGCAGCGCGACCGCCGTCAATGACCAGGGCGTCGTGGCGGGCTGGTCCTACAGTCTGACCAACGGCTGCCAGGGCTTTGTGCTCTACCCGGCCGTCGACATGGACGGCAACCCGACGGATTGGTTCCTCGATGACGGTACCGGCGCGAACGCGCTCATGATCCCTCTCGGAACGCTGCCCAGCGCCGACGGCCAGACCTTCGGCCACAACAGTTGGGCGCGCGGCATCAACAACACCGGCGTGGTCGTCGGCGAGGCCGACACGGGCGATTTCCAGACGCACGCCTTTGTCTGGTACGCCGGTACGCTGACTGACCTGGGCACGCTGGGCGGGACCAACAGCAGCGCAGCGGCGATCAATGACGACGGCGTGATTGTCGGCTGGTCCCTAAATGCGGCCGGCAAGCGACGCGCCTTTGTCATTACGCCGCAAGACACCAACGCCGACGGCGAGCCGGACCTCTGGTACCTTGACGAAGACGAGGACGGCATCAACGACCTCATGCTCGACCTCAACACGCTGCTGCCCAGCGCCTTCCCCCTGCTGCTCACCCAGGCGCGCGATATCAACCGCCACGGCGCGATTGTCGGCTGGGGCACCCCGGGCACTGCCAGCGACGCGGCGAACCTCGCGTTTCTTCTGACACCCGGAGCGGCCGATGACGCCGACGGGGACGGTGGTATCGGCGGCGGTGGCGGCGGCGTGGTCCATCTTGACCTCAGCCCAATCCAGCCCAGCGGCACGCCCGGCGGCAGCGACGGCGACCAGGACGGCACCGGCGGCACCAGCACTCCAGGTGGGTTTGGGCTGCTCTGCGGCCCCGGAACGCTCCTGGCGATTCCGCTGAGCCTGCTCGGCCTGGGCGTGATGATGCGCCGCCGACCAATCCGCCACGCGCGGTAGCGCGTTCGAGGCGCACTGCTTCGACCACACCCGCACACGCGGCCGGCCTGGGCGTCACAGGATCGCCCGCGAACGCCGGGCCGGCGTTCCGATCAGCCGCCACACCCGGTATAATCCCGACGAGTAGCGCGGCTCGACAGCGCCGCCGATCATGTCGGTGACGCCGCTCACCGCTTGCCCAGCCTGGAACCGGCGAGGTGCCATGCCGCCATCCGCGGAAAACACGGCCCCGACGCGCCTGCCAAACGACAACGGCGGCTTGGCCGCGGCGTTATGCCCGGTGGACCGGCTCCCGCGCCGCCGGCGCAACCAGCTTTGCATAGCCATCATCACGGTCGGGCTGGTAAATTTCGTGGCATACACGTTGACCTACGCGGCCCTGGGGGGCGACGCGCACAACGGCTACTGCAAGCTCGTCGCTGGTCCCGATGGTGAACTGCTGCGGACCTACGTCGTGCGCGGCCACCACGTCCGTGCGCTCGAAGGCCTTGAGACGCAGGTCAGCCGCTGGGCCTGGATATACAGCTATCTGCACTCCATCACCGTCCCGCTGACCTCCGGGGCCATGATCATCAGCATGCTCGTCCTCGCCCGGCCGCACATCATGGCCACCATGCGCGACAGTTGGGTCGGCGGGCGCATCTTCGTAACCGCTTTCGGCGCAATCGTTGCGCTGCTGTCCGCCGGCGCGACGCTGCTCATGGCGGCACAGTTCGCGGCGCAACTGCGCGGCGGGTAGGAGCGGCCGGCGTGGACGTGGAAGCCTGGCTGGCACCGGCCGGACCGATCGCCGCTCGCCTCCCCGACTACGAACTGCGCCCCCAGCAGCTCGAAATGGCCGTCGCGATTGCGGCGGCGTTCGCGGACGGAGAGCACCTGGCGGTCGAAGCCGGCACGGGCGTGGGCAAAACGTTCGCTTACCTGCTGCCCGCCATCGCGCAGGTGCAGGAGCACCGCCGCCGCGTCGTCATCAGCACGCACACCATCGCCTTGCAGGAGCAGCTTTTCAACAAGGACATCCCGTTTTTGCGGGAGGCCCTGGACGTGCCCTTCCAGGCGGAGCTCATGAAGGGCCGCACGAACTACGTGGGGCTGCGCCGGCTGAAACAGGCCAGCGAGAAGCAGAAGAACCTGTTCGGGAGCGGTCGCTTGCTGGAAGCCCTGCACGCCATCGAAGACTGGGCCTACGAGACGCAGGACGGCTCGCTGAGCGACCTGCCGTCCCAGCCGCCGGCCGAAGTGTGGGAGAAAGTCCGCAGCGAACACGGCAACTGTCTCGGGCGCCGCTGTCCGCACTACCTGCCCTGCTTCTTCCAGCGCGCCCGCCGCCGCGCCGAGGCGGCCCACGTCCTGGTGGTGAACCACGCCATCCTGGTTTCGGACTTGCTGTTGCGGCGTGAGGGCGCCAACGTGCTTCCCGATTACGACTTGGCCATAATCGACGAGGCCCACACACTCGAACAGGTCGCCACCGACCACCTCGGAACGCGCGTCTCCAACAACCAGGTGCAACACCTGCTGGCCGGCCTGTTCAACGAGCGCACCGGGAAAGGTCTGCTGGGAACGCTGGGCGACGCGGCCCAGCACCGCGTTGTCACGGCCGCCCAGTCCGCCTGCACGCAGTTCTTCCGCGAGCTGGAGGATTGGCAACGCACACGCGGGCGCTCGAATGGGCGGCTCGTGCGCGCCAGCCCGGTCCGCAACTTCCTTTCACCCGCCCTACGCGCCGTGTCTGACGAGCTGGCGTCCTTGAAGCGCGCGCTGCCGCGCATGGAGGACCAGGTGGAGCTGGGCGCCCACCTGGACCGCGCCGGCGAGCTGGCAGCGGCCCTCGAGGCGCTACTGGAGCAGCGCTACGAGGAGCACGTCTACTGGATCGAGAACGAAGCCCGCCAGACCCGGCGCCTATCGCTCTGCGCCGCCCCGCTGGAAGCCGGGCCCGTCTTGCGCGAACTGCTGTTCGAGCGCGTATCCAGCATCGTGCTGACCAGCGCGACGCTCTGTGCGGCCGACGATGCCGACTTCGGCTACCTGCTCGGCCGGCTGGGCGCGCCGCCGGCCCGGACGCTCCGACTCGGCTCGCCGTTTGATTTTGCGCAACAGGTAACCGTACACGTCGAGGCCGGGATGCCCGAGCCCTCCACCGGCCGGCAGTTCGTCGAGGCAGCCGCCCGCGCCATCGCGCACTACCTGCGCGAAACCGAGGGCCGCGCCTTCGTCCTCTTCACCAGCTACCAGACGCTCAACGACGTGGCCCAGATCGTCCGCGACGACCTGTGCGCCGACGGCTTCACGATCATGGCCCAGGGGGAAGACCTGTCCCGCTCGCAGATGCTGGCCGAGTTCCGCACCACGCCGCGCGCCGCCATCTTCGGCACCGACAGCTTCTGGCAGGGTGTGGACGTGGTCGGGCCGGCCCTCTCCAACGTAACGATCGTGCGGCTGCCCTTCGCGGTTCCGGACCGCCCAATGGTCGAGGCGCGCATCGACCAGGTGCGCCGCACGGGCGGCCGACCATTCTTCGACTACCAGATTCCCGAGGCCATCCTGAAGTTCCGCCAGGGCTTCGGCCGGCTCATTCGCAGTCAGAGTGACCGCGGCGTCGTGGTCATCCTAGACTCGCGCGTGCTGGGCAAGAGCTACGGCCGGCGCTTCCTCGACAGCCTGCCGAAATGCCGCGTGGAGATATCACAACGGCCGTGGTGATGCCGGCGCCGGTGGGCGCAACGCCTCAGGGGAATGTCGTCGGCAGACGCCTCAGCGCGGTCAGGAATCCACGCGTTTCACGTCGATCACGCGCAACTCGGCGCTGCGCCGCCCGTTCCACTCGTTCATGATGGGCTCGAACGCCAGGCGCAAGCGACCGCACTCGCCCAGCTCTTCCGCCTGGTCGCCGAAACCGAAGGCAATCGCCTTGCGATGAGTGCGGCCTTGCCGCACGGTAAGTTGCAGGTGATTCGCAGCGCGGCCGACCACGCGCGGCGCGCCGACCAGCTCAACATCCGCCGTGGCCAGACGCGGCGCCGGGTTGCCGGGCCCGTGCGGCGCCATGCGCTGCATCATGTCCACGACTTCGGTCGTCAATTCCGTCAGCTCGACTTCCGCATCCAGTTGCAGCTTCGGCCGCAAATCCTTCGGCGTCAGCCGCCGTCCGGCCTCAGCGACAAAGGCGTCCGTGAACGCCCCCACCTGCTCCTCCCGCAGCCGCACGCCCGCCGCCATCGCGTGCCCGCCGTGGCTGAGCAGATGCGCCTCGCAGGCACGCAATACTTCATGCAGCGGAAAGTGCCGCACGCTGCGACCCGAACCCTGCCCCAGCCCCTTGTCCAAGGCGATCAGCACGGTCGGCCGGCCAAACCGCTCGGTCAGCCGCGCGGCCACAATGCCGATGACGCCGGGATGCCAATCCGCGCTCGCCAGCACAATCCCGTGGCAACTGTCGCGATCGAAGCCGCGCTCGATCACCATCGTCTCGGCCTGCCGCACAATTACGCGTTCCAACTCCTGCCGCCGGCGATTGTGCGCGTCCAGCGTGGCGGCAATCTCGCGCGCCCGCTCCGCACCCGCCCGCGTGAACAATTCGACGGCCAGCCGCGCGTGCCCCAGGCGCCCGATGGCGTTCAGCCGCGGCGCCAGCCGAAAACCCACGTCGTAGTCGTCGTACGCCGTCTTACCGGCCACCCCCGAGACCTCTATCAGCGCCTGCAAGCCGGGGTTGCTGGTCTGACACAAGTGCTTCAATCCGAAGGCCGCGATAACGCGATTCTCCCCGGTCAGCGGCACCACGTCCGCCACCGTGCCCAGCGCCGCAAACGCCGTTGCATCCAGCAGGAACTGGCGATACGCGTCGCTGACGCGCTGCGTTCCGCACAACTCCTGCGCCAGTGCCCACGCCACCTTGAACGCCACCCCGGCCCCGCACAGGTCACGGTTCGGCGATTCACCGCACGCCCACGGGTGAACAACGCAAGCGGCGCCGGGCAGTTCCGGACCCGGCTCGTGGTGGTCCGTAACGATGAGCTCCACGCCGCGCCGCCGCGCCAACTCCGCCTCTTCGCCGGCCGTGATGCCACAATCGACGGTCACGATCACTTCGGCCCCGTCGTCGGCAATCGCCGTAACCGCTTCCGGATTCAACCCATAACCTTCATCCAGCCGGCTCGGGATGTAGAAGTCCACCCGCGCCCCGGCTAACCGCAGTACGTGCCAGAGAATCGCCGTCGCGCTCACCCCGTCCACGTCGTAATCGCCGTAGATGACGATTCGGCGATTAGCCCGCACCGCCGCCGCGAGCCGTGCCGCGGCTATGCCGGCGTTCGGCAGCGTCTCTGGCAACCCGAGCGTGCTGAAGTCCGGCATCAGGAAGCGCGTCACATCGGGTGCCGCGCTAACCCCTCTGCCCAACAAGACTTGCGCCAGCAGCGGCGCGATGCGGGCGGCCCGGGCCAACTCGTCACGAGCGGGATGGGGTGCCGCAATTACCCAGTCGCGCTCCCGCCTGCCGGTCCTGGTCGCTGCCAACTACCTGCCCTCACTCGCCGCCCGCAGTCAAGCCGACCGCCCCCCGCCAAGTCAGCCCTTGATATACCGCGCCAACAGCGGCCCGAACTTCCTGGCCGCCTCGGGTGCGATTTTCGCACGATCCGACCAGATCGCCAACTCCAAAGCCGAATGTGCCGGCGACGACGGCAGCGGGCCCGCCGACAGCGCCGCCACGGCTGCCCGCAACAGCCCCACCGCGTTGGCCGTCGCGGCCTGTAAGTGACCGATGATCTCCTCCAGCAGCTTCTGCGGCGTCGCCCCGGGCTCGTGCGGCCTCCAGCAGTCGTAGTCCGTTGCCAGCGCGACCAGCGCGTACGCCATTTCCGCCTCGCGCGCCAGGCGCGCCTCCGGCATGGCGGTCATGCCGATCAGGTCGCCGCCCCACGCCCGGTGCATGTGCGACTCGGCCTGCGTGCTAAAAGCCGGCCCCTCCATGCAGACATACGTCCCGCGCTCATGCACCCGCGCGTCAAGCCCCTGCGCCGCGCCGATCAGCACCTTCCGCAGCTCTGGGCAGAATGGCTCGGCGAACTCGACATGTACGGCCAGGCCCTCATCGAAGAACGTCGGCGCGCGGCGACAGGTCTTGTCGATCACCTGGCTGACAATCACCAGGTCGCGCGGCCGAATCTCCTCCCGCAGCGAGCCCACCGCCCCGCTGGCCAGAACGTGCGTGACGCCGAGTGTCTTGAGCGCGTATATGTTGGCGCGATACGGCACCTGCGACGGGTTGAGCAGGTGGCCGTCGCCATGTCGAGCCAGTAGGGCGACGTCGATGCCATGCCAGTTAACGACGCGGATTGGCCCACTTGGCCTGCCGAACGGCGTGTCAATGTGGTGGTCCCGTCCGGCCGCGTCGCCGAAGAGCGCTTCGGCCAGCCCGGTTCCGCCGATGATTGCGATCATAATGCCCATCTCCGCGAGCCATGAACTTCAAGCGTGGTGCCAGTGTAGCGGCGCGCGCCAGCCCGCTCCATCCAGCGCGCCAACCGTGCGGCAACACCACTAGCTCACGAAGTCAATCTCGCCGGCGTCCGGCACCAGCCCCGCCGCCGCGCCTTCACGCAACAGCCGCTGCACGGCCGCCCGGCCGCGCGCGCCATAATCGAGCGTCCACTTGTTCACGTACATGCCGACAAACTCGTCCGCCAACCGCTCATCCAGCCCCCGGCCGTACTGCAAGGCGTATCTCACGGCCTCCTCACGATGGTCAAGCCCGTACTGAATGCTCTGTTTTAGAATCCCGGCTATCTCACGGCAGCGCGCGGCGCCCAGGTCGCGGCGAATCACGTTGCCGCCCAGCGGCAGCGGCAGGCTGGTGCGTTCCTGCCACCAGGCACCCAGATCAACAATGAGGTGCAGGCCGAACTGCGGATACGTGAGCTGCCCCTCGTGGATGATCAGGCCGGCGTCGAAGCGCCCCGCCGCCACCTCGGCCGGAATCTGGTCAAACATCACGACCATTGGCGTAAACGCATCCTTGCCCAGCAGCAGTTGCAGTGTGAGGAACGCCGTGGTCATGCGGCCCGGAATGGCAACTCTGCGGCCACGCAACTGCTCTACCGCCAGCGGCTCGCGCGCCACCACGCGCGGGCCGTAATTGTCGCCCATGCTGCTGCCGCAGGAGGTCAGCGCGTACTTGCCGGCCACGTGCGGATAGGCGTGGATGCTGATGGCTGTGACCTCGTACTCGCCCCGCAGCGCCCGCTCATTCAGCGACTGGATATCCTCCAGCACGTGCTCGAACTCGTAGGGCCCCGGGGCAACCGCACCGCACGCCAGGCCGTAGAACATGAAGGCGTCGTCCGGATCGGGACTGTGGGCAAGACGAATCCGCATCGCTGACTCCAGGTGGCAGCCACAGTAATCGACAGCGCGCCGGTTGCACGTCCGGCGGCCCGGCGACACTATGGCGGCGAGCCCAGCGTACCGCAAGCGCAGGAGGTGTGCATGTACAACCGACTCGTTCAACGCGCCACCCTGTTGGCGATCTTCATGGCGACCGTCATCACACCGGTCGCGGCCCAACCGACCAGCAGCACCCCGAGCACTGCCCCACGTTTCGAGCTGACCTTCGACCGGGCCGTATGCGACGGCCCATTCACCGGCCGCGTCTGGGTGGTCGTCACGAAACGCCGCTTCACGCCGCCCCTCGACCTCGTACACTGGTTCTGGTCCGAGCCGATCTTCGCCCGCGACGTGCGCGACTGGCAGCCCGGCGAGACGTTGACGTTCACGTCTGACAACTGCCTCGGCTATCCCGCTCGCCTGGCTGAGTTGCCGGCAAATGCCTACCGCGCCCAGGCCGTGCTGGGACTGGACGATTGGGGGCAGCATCCCGTCCTCGCACCTGGCAACGCGCGCAGCGACGTGGCCCAGTTCGAACACGCACCCGAACGCCCCGCCACCGTGCGCCTCGCCATCGACCGCCGCAATCCCCCGCCAACAGTCCGCGAGAGCCGCACGGTTCGGCACGTGAAGCTCAGGAGCCGCCTGCTCAGCGAGTTCCACGGGCGCGACGTCCACATGGAAGCGCTGGTCGGCCTGCCCGACAACTACGGCGCCGACAAAGCCCGCCGGTTTCCCACCGTCTACGAGATCCCCGGCTTCGATGGCCGCCTGGAGAGCATCGACCCCACCGGCTTCCAGGTGTTCCTGTCGATCGAGGGGCTCGACGCGGTCGTCGTGGCGCTCGCGGCAAGCTGTCCCACGGGGCATCACGTCTTCGCCGACTCGGCCAACAACGGGCCCTGGGGTACGGCCCTGGTGCGGGAATTGATCCCCCACCTGGAACAGGAGTACCGCCTGATCCCCGACCCCGCCGCGCGCCTCCTGACCGGGGCCTCCTCCGGCGGCTGGAGCAGCCTCTGGTTGCAGATCACGCACCCGGACGTGTTCGGCGGCGTGTGGTCGCTCTGTCCGGACCCGGTGGACTTCACCCGCTTCATGCAGATCAACATCTACGAACCAGACACAAACGCATACGTCGGTCCCGACGGCGCGCCGCGCAGCTTCACGCGGCCCGGCTTCTTCTTCGGCCGAATCGCCCCCAAGAGCTTCTTGCTGCTCGAAGAAGTGCTCGGACGCGGCGGCCAGATCGCGTCCTTCGAAGCGGTGTTCAGCCCGCGCGGCGAAGACGGCACCCCTTTGCCGCTAGTTGACCGCCAAACCGGCGCCCTCGACGCACAAGTCGCCCAGGCCTGGCGCAAATATGACATTCGTTTGGTCCTCGAAGCCAACTGGCCCACGCTCGGTCCCAAGCTGGCCGGCAAGCTGCACATCATCTGCGGCGAACTGGATGAGTTCTATCTGGAACAGGGCGTACAGTCGCTGCACGGCGTATTGCAGCAGCTCGGCAGTGACGCCGTCGTCCGGATGGTCCCCGAGGCCGGACACATGCTGCCATCGTCCGTCTACAGCGAGGTAGCGGCCGAGATGGCCGCGCGGCTGCGCCGGCTTGACAAGATCCGACAAGCAGCGACACCAGATTCCCGCGCAGGCTCAGGTGGAAACGGGTAAGCTTATGATGTGACGGGGGCGACCCGTTCGGGGCGTCTCTTGTCGGTGTCTACTCTCTTCTCTCCTTGCAGTAGCGCACCAAAGCGCTTCCTGCACCCAGACCCAGGCCCGCGACTCTGGCCCGCGGGCCTACTTTTTGCGCCAACCTCACTCACCCCGATATTCACAGCGCGACGTGCAGGTCTCGTGCACGATGATCGACGCCAGCTCCGGCAGCCGCGGAGCCAACTGCTGCCAAATCCAGTGCGCCAGAATCTCCGAGGTCGGGTTCTCCAGCCCCGCAATCTCGTTCAAGTGGTGATGGTCAAGGCGCTCGCGGATGGGCTCGAAAGCCGCCTTGATGTCGCCGTAGTCGATGAGGTAGCCGCGCGCGCCGTCAACCTCGCCGGCTGCGACCACGTCGACGCGGAAGCTGTGTCCGTGCAGCCGCCGGCACTTGTGACCCTCGGGAAACGTCGGCAGCGAGTGCGCCGCCTCGAACGTGAACGATTTGGTCAGATACACGCGCATTCTGGTGGATTTCCTTCACGGCCCAAACGCGCGGCTATATCCCGCGCTCGGCCTCTGGCCATATGAGTCTATGCAATTGCAGCCCCAGCCGAACGTCCAGCCGGTCCGCCAGGAGCCATTCGGCCAGGGTTCGCAGCGGCAAGCGCTCGTATACGGGAGCGAAGATCACGTGACAACGGGTCGTAAGGTCGTGCCGGGCGACGATTTCCTTGGCCCAGTCGTAGTCCGCGCGGTCCACGAGCACGAACTTCACCTCGTCGCGCGGGGTCAGTAAGTCGGTATTCGGCCAGTGGTTACGATCTGCTTCCCCGCTGCCGGGGCACTTGATGTCCACGATCCGAACGACCTGCGGATCTACATCCGCGATTGACACCGACCCTGAAGTCTCCAGCAGCACGGTGTCGAATCGCTCCAGCAATCGCGTCATGAGCGGGTATACCGCCGGCTGAAGCAGGGGCTCGCCGCCCGTCACCTCGACAGTTCGGCACTCAAACGCTGCAACGCGCTCCAGGACCTCATCAATGGTCATTCGGCTGCCGGCGACCACGGCGGCGGCGTAGCGTGTATCGCACCAGTTGCAATGCAGCGTGCAGCCGGCCAGGCGAACAAAGACGCACGGCACCCCGACGCGCGTACCCTCGCCCTGAAGCGAATGGAAGATCTCGCTGACGTACAAGTGCTGCGGGTCCGACATCGGCAGCGGACGCTCCAGGCGGTCAATCAGCAGCGCCACGCCCGGCGCGTGACGCCATCCCTTGCCACCATTCTACCGCACGGCGCGCGGCGAACAGAACACCTCCGACGGCATGCCGCGCGCCAGGCGGATAAGTCAGCGGCTTCCGCGCGGCCACCGCGGGCGGTAGTCTTTCACGCGCGGCCGGCCCATTTCCGCGGATTCGGCCGCATGGCTGGAGCAGAACTCTGTGCGTGTCGTATTGCTGGTAACCGACCTCGAACGCGGCGGAACGCCCCTGCGAATCGCGCGGCTCGCGCGCGGCCTGCATGACGCCGGCGTGGAAGTCACCGTCGGCTGCCTGGCGCCGCTGGGACCCGTCGGCCAGGAGTTGGCAGCCGCTGGCCTTCCGACCTTCGGCTGCGGAGCATGCTGTGCGGCGGATATTCCCGCCCTCTGGCGGCTCCATCGCGTTATAGGACGCATCCGGCCGGACCTCATCCACGCGACGCTGACGCACGCCAACGTCGCCGCCCGGCTGGTTGGAGCCATCCGGGGCGTGCCGGTCGTGACGGCCACGGCGACTATCGAGCTAGAACGCCGCTGGCACGCAGCGATTGAGCGCCTCACCCGTAACTGGGACCGCGGCCACATCGTGAACAGCGCCGCCGTCGCTGAACACGTGGTGCGCGCCTTCCGGCGACCGCCAAACTCCGTCCACCTGGTACCGCCGTCGATCGACCCGCCGCCGACCGGCGTGGACCGGTCAGCCATGCGGGCGGCTCTGGACCTGGACGCCAACGAGTTCGTCGTGCTCTGGGTCGGCCGGCTTGATCCCGTCAAACGCCTCGATATCGCCGTGCGCTGTTTGGCCGAGATGCCGTCCGTGCCGGTGCGGCTGCTCATCGCCGGCGACGGCCCGGACCGCGCCCGGCTGGAACGGGAAATCGCCGCCAGCGGCAATCCCGCGGCCGTGCGCCTCCTGGGCTGGCGTGAGGACGTACCGGAGCTGCTTGCGGCGGCGGACGCGTTCGTGTTTCCATCACGGACGGAGGGTATGCCCAACGCCGTCCTGGAGGCGCTGGCGGCCGGCATGCCGGTAGTGGCCAGCGACATTCCGGCGTTGCGTGAGCTCTGCGGCGACGAACAGCGGTTGGTGCTGGTGACTGAGAACACGCCCCGGGCCTTCGCCGCCGAGTTGACCCGGCTATACGAAGACCCGCCCGGCCGCCAAGCGCTCAGCGAGCGCGCCGCTCACTGGGCCGCGGCACACCTGGATCCGCGAGCCGGCGTCGCAGCCACACTGTGGGTCTACCAACACATCCTGGGGCAACCACACTGAGTAGGCCGCGCGGCGGGTCGGCCGGGCGACCGCGCCGGTGGCCGCGCGGGAACCCTTGTGGTATCCTCCCAATCGTGGCATGGTGCAAGTCGCCTGAGCCCCCGCATAGAGGAGTCAATTCATGCGACAGAGTGTACGCTGTCTGCTGAGCGACATAATCGACTACGCCGGCATGTTCCCG
>CAZYGM010000042.1:0-18714 GCA_964647015.1 uncultured Planctomycetales bacterium
GGTACCGCTGGTTCGTTTCGGACTGTCTGAATTTCGAGACGACGGCGCGCCTGGCCGTGGCCAACCTGCATGTGGGCGCGGTTCGGGACACGTACTACAGCAGCGTGGTGTACTGGTACGCTCCGGCGGAGGCCCCGGGCTCGGCCGGGGCGGCACTTCTTCCCGCGTTGACGCCGGACCTGGTCATGCCGCCGGGCCTGCGTGTGCCGGGCGCGGTGGAAGTCGAGGCGCATGTGGTGGGTGAGGGCTGGGGCGCGATCCTGTACGAACGGCACGCGGACGGAAACGAGCTGTCCGGGGGGGCGGCGGCCATCATCTCGACAAGAGAGCCGGTGCAAATCAACATCCCCGCCGAGCGAACGCGGCGTGTGCGTCTGACGCTGCGGGTGCACCAACTCGGCACGCGTTTCTTCCGGACGATCGCGATTCGCGACCCGGCCGGCGCGCCTTTGGCCACGCTGGAGTTCGATCCGGACAGTGACGGCTATTACCCGGTCGGCGTGGTGACGCTGCAGGCCGGCGACAACCTGTTCACGGTCGAGTGTCCGCGGAACGCCACGCTCGATTGCTGGGTGTTGGAGGATCTACCGGCGGATGACATAGCGCCCTGAGCATGTGAGCGGCTACCGTCCGGAGCAGACCAGGCCGTCATAGGCCAGGGCCATGCCGGGCGGCAACTCAGCATTCGTTTCGGCGTGGCCGAGTTCGTGGGCGATGTGCGTTAAGTACGTCTGCCGCGCGCCGATGAGCTGCGCTTCCGCGATGGCTTGCTCCAGATTGAAATGCGTGGGGTGGGCCCGACGGCGCAGACCGTCGAGCACCAGCACCTCGAGCCCCTGCAGGAGCGCGCGCGATTCCGGCGGCATGGCGCTGCAATCCGGGCAGTAGGCTATGTCACCGATGCGGAACCCCAGAACGCGGGTGGGGCCGTGCCAGTAAGGAACTGGGATGACCGTTCGGCCGCCCAGTGCAAAGGGACCCGCGATGGGGTGCGCGTACAGACACGGCTTGGCACTGGGGTAATCCGGCTCATCGGAGAAGGCATAAGCGAACATTCTCTTCACGCGCGTCAGCGTGGCGGGCGCGCCGTAGAGCGGCAGTTCCGTACGCTGCAGCCAGTTGAAACGCCGCACGTCGTCGAGGCCGACGATGTGGTCGGCGTGGGCATGCGTCAGCAGAATGGCATCAATGCGCTGCACCCCGCAGGCCACACATTGCAGCCTTAGCTCCGGGCCGGTGTCCACCAGCACCTGCCAGCCGTCGAAGCTGAACAGGGCGCTCGCCCGCGTGCGCCGGTCGCGCGGGTCACTGGAGGTGCACACGGCGCACTCGCACCCGATCATCGGAATGCCGTGCGATGTGCCCGATCCGAGGATCGTCAGTTGCACGCTCATGGGCGCGCATCATACCCGGGCGCGGCGCGGCACCGTCAGCCCTCGCGAGCGAGCGTCGCCAGCCTTATGAACATGGGATCCGCGCGTTCCAGCGCGAATGCCCGTTCCTTGACCTGCCCGTCGGCGGGGTCCAGGTACACTAGCACCAGAGTCTCGACGTCGCGCAGTTGGAAACCTCTTGAACGGAGGTCGCGGCGCACGACCGGTTCGCCGGCGCGAATGTCCAGAACCAGCGCGCCCGTGCTGAAGTCCACCGGTTCACGGATCTCGCGCAGCGTGGCGCGGTCGAGGACGCCGGTCCCGACCTCCAGCACGCCGCCAATCGTGTCGCCGATGCCCACCGAGAACGACTGCCTCAGCCAGTTGCCCTGCCGCCACTTCCACACATCGACGCGGGTCTGCCCGTCGGTAGCGCTGCCCGAGGCGAGGAAAAAGTACGTGCTGGGCGCGACGGTGATCGGCTCGCTGGGCACCGACCACGACCCGGCCAACTCGGTCAGGCGGGCCTGCTCGGGGTTTCTGAGTGCCCGGGTCTCCATGACATAGCGATTCCACATGCGCACGCGCAGCCGGTAGCGGTAGGTCTTGCCCGCGACGACGCTGTCATCATGAAACCACACCGCCAGCTTCTCACGTTCGTCCGGGTGTGTTATGAGCTTGGTCTGGACGGCCGCTCCGGACGCCGGCCGTTGCGGGCCGGTCGGCGTGCGCGGACCCTGCAGCGGGTCGACCACGGGCCCATCCCCCAACTCCCCGGCTGGTTCGGCCGGCCCGCCGGTCGGCGCCTCAGGCCCTGCAGCCAGGGCAGCGCGCCGCTGATCCCTAGCAATGCTGTTGAGGATCATCTGGGCCGTGTCCCGCTGGCTGCGCACCGCGCTGGCGTTGCCCAACACGCGCTGGCAGGCGCTCTCCGCGTCGCGGTCGCGCCGATTACGAAAGGCTTGCCGGGCCGCCTCCAGGTCGTCCCGCGCCTTGTCGCGACCCTCGGCCTGCTGTGTGGGCGGCCCGCCGGGGCCCGGACCTGCTTGGGACCCATCGACCTCAACTGGGTCGGCGTGGCCCTCCAGCGGCGGCATGCGCCAGCTTTCCCCCGCCAGAGTGCTGTAGAAAGAGGGTTGCAGCAGCACGTCTTGATACTGCTTGACCAGGTTGTAGACGCGCTGCATTTCATCGCGGTTAACGGCCGTGCCGGTCAACTCACTGATCTCGGGCTGTGGAATGTCCAACCTTGGCATGGCGCTGCTGTTAAGGACGGGCTGCCACTCGCCAAATTCACCGCTGGCCAGCCGCTCCTGACGCTCCACGTCGACGCCCGTCAGGTAGATGCCCGAACGATGGGTGGCATAGCCGGCCTCACTTAGGGCGTTGCGCTGAGCCTTGACATCAAAGTAGGCCGCCACGGTCACCCACGCCAGCTCGACCGGTTCTGTCGGCGCGGCGCTCGGTGCGCTCGTGCCCGGCAGCGCCGGCCGCCGGCGCAGCGCGAGGTTTCGCCCGGTGCGCGCCACCGGGACGGACGGCGCGTGCGGCGTGACCAGGACCACGCGACCGGAAGCCTCGCCCTCCTCCACCAGGCTGGGAATGCGCACGCCGAAGCTCGTGGCACGCGGCAGCCGTTTGGGCAGGGCAGTGTTGGCGAAGATGCCTTGCTCATGTTCCGCGCGCAAGGCAACGCTGTAGTTGGGTACGTCGGTGGCGGGCTGGGGAGCGTTGTCAATCGCCCGGCGCAGCGACTGCACATCCTGTTCCATGGCCGCAGCCAGCTCGCGCGGCCCGACTTGCTGGCCGCCGTAATCGACCTTGTTGGGCGAACGAATCAGGAACATGTAGAACATGGCCAGCAGGTAGAGCACCGCCAGCCCCAGCACGCCCTTCTCAAGGTGCTGCTCGATGATGTTGAACGAACCTCTGGCCATGCTGGCACCTCCGCAATTCGCACCAGGGGCTCGGCCGACCGCTCAGGGTCGCCGGCCGCCTCGCCTTTCGGTCTGCCCGTCTCTGATCCCCAGGTCCTGGCGCACCTCCGGGGGAAACAGGGCTTCATACACGTTGCGGGCCATGTAGCCCTCCCAGTGCAAAGTCGCCCGCACAGCCGGGGCCGCACCGTAGATGTAGCCCTGCTCGTAGTCAGCGTCCATGACCGATATGGCCTCGCAACTGACCTCGATCAGTTGATAGAAATTCTGCCTGGTAATCGCGTCGATCAGGGCGAGCAGCTCACGTTGGTCAACTACCGCGACCACCGTGAAGCGAACGACGTCGAATTGGTCATCGCTCACCCGACGCGTGAACGCCTCGCTGCTGGCGAGCGGTATCGCACTCCGGCTCGTGGTGCGAATCGAGAAGGGAACCGAACCGGATTCGGTCCAGTAGCCCAACAAACGGACGGCCACCAGGCGCTTGACCGGCATGTTCTCGACGAAGGCCTCCTCCGGGCCCACCTGCCGGGCAGCCTCGTCGTTTAGCCGCGCGATGGCCGCCACGATGTCCTGTTGGATCCACAGGCCGACCTGGGCATACCACATCTCGTTGGGCGTCGGCCGCATCCGTTCAGCATCCCAAATCGGGCTGATATGGAAGCTCGTGTCTTCCGCATCCGGGTCAGTGCGAACGTAACACCGAATGCTGCGCGCCTTGGTGACATTTGCGCGCGTGCGCGCGTTACGCTTCGGATCGCCCCGCAGCACGGCCGTCACCAGCCCGCGCTCAGTGGTTTCGGTCGGCGCCGCAGCCGCCGGTGCCGCCGCGATTGGCGGCGCCTGCACGCCACCCTCAGCCAACAGCTCCGCCTCGCGCGCCAGCAACTCCGCAATGTCGTTGGCGGCCTCCTGAATCTCAGCGGCACTGGGCAGATCACCACCGTGCAGCACCGCCGGTAGCTTCAACACCTCTTCACGGTACTTCTCGGCAAAGAAGTACGCCGCGTATTCACCCTCCGCCACCGGGAAGACTCGGTGTGGCACGGGAATCAGCGGACGCTGGTTGATCTCCTTGGCCGCGGCCAGGACCTCCTCATACTCCTGCTGGAAACGCTGGCCGCGCTGGGCCTCCGCGTTGATGCTCTCCTGGTTCCGCGCCGTGGCCTTGAGCGCCTTGATCTTCTGTTGAACCGCGGCGCGGGCGCGCATCTGCTCGGCCACCGAGTCGCGCGTCATGCCCCAGGCCGCAATCCCGATGAAGATCAGGGCCGCCAGCCCGCAGACCAGCGAAATCAAATGCGTCTTGATGAATGCCATGTTCCTACTCCGGCATCGCGTTGCCGTGCCTTGCCCGGCACTACGGCCTGGGCCTGTCGGCCTTATCCGCCTGCTCGCCCTTGGCGGCCGGCTTCTCGCCGATCTTCACCTTGAAGCTGAAGGCGACACTCCAGTCCGTACTGGTATTCTCGCCCGTGATGGGGTCCCGCAGATCTCCCAGCTGGCCGGCCGCTGCGGACGGGCCATCCAACTCAAAGCCAGTGCCGCGCGCGCCGCGCGTACGCGGCCCGGCGCTGGCCTGCGTCAGTTGCTGGACCTGCGGTCGCGAAAGGCTCTGACCGGCCGGCTTCGACGGATCCTCCTCGGGCAGGAAGAAGCCCAGCCCGTCACGGGTCAGCTCGGTGCGAATGTTCCCGTACATCTGCTCCGTGACAAACTGGATCGCCGCACCGATGCTCTCGCCGAACAGCAGCCGCCCACGCACCTCCACCACGAACCCGTTCGCCGTTCTCGCCCCCTCACGCCTTCGGCCGGCCGGAACGCGGGGCCCCGGCGTCGCCTGGTCGATCGGACCGCTGATCTCCATGGTCGTCCCGCCCCGGCGACCCGTGCCCGTGGGCTGGCGCGGCGTGGGCGCCCCGGGGCCCGCGGGGGTGGCTGCGGCCACGGTGCTGGGCACCACGAAGTTGTCGATGTCATCCACGTACGCGATCTTCACGTTCTCGACCAGGAACTGGCCCCGTTGCGTGCGCGGCAGTTGTCCCGACTCGACGACGCTCTGCAGTTCCTCGGGCGACTCGGCACGTTGCAGGACCGAGTTGCCGCCCGGCAGCGCCGCGTGTACGGCGGCCAGCAACTCCGGCACCAAGTCTTTGTTCTTCCGCAGCTCGAGCAGCTTCACGATGCTCTGCTCCGGCGTGCCCGTGTTGGTCTGAACCTTCTGGTACTCGTCCCGATAACGCTCGGCCTCCGCGATAACCTGCTGGGCGGCGCGTTCAGCGCCCGCGGTCTCCGGGCTGGCCAGCGCCTGGCTGTCCAGGAAGCTGCGCGTGAAGGGCAGCAAGGCCGCCAGGCCAAGGCACGCGGCCGCCGCGATGAAGAATGGCCGCTTGCGGTGCCACAGGGCCACGCGGGCCAGTTCGCTGGGCAGCAGGCTGGCGCTGATGCGCGCCAGTCCCAGGCCCTGCAGCGCCAGCCCATAAGCGGCGCCGAAGGTCAGGATGTTCTCCGTGAATTGCGGGGCGTTGATAGTGGCCGAAGGTACCACCTTGCTGAACTTCTCCAGGCGAACGACGCCGCCGGCGATGGTCAGGTTGTTCTCCAGGTACTTCTGCAGGCCCGGCAGCCGGAAAGCGTTGCCAAGCACGATGACGCGCTTCAGCTCAACGTCCCGGTGCGTCGAGCTGTAGAACCCGATCGAGCGCTGAATCTCGGCCACCAGTTCGGCGAAGACCGGGCGCATGGCCTGGAACACCTGCCGCGCGTACTTGCTGGCGGCCGCCGTGCGCTTCAGGCTTTCAGCCTTGGCAAACGAGAGCTTGAAGGCCCGCACCAGGGCCTCGGTGAACGCGTTGCCACCCAGCGGAATATTCCTGGTCCAGGCGCTGTTCGGCTCGACGACCACGAGGTCCGTGTTCTGCGCCCCGACGTTGATGAGCACAGCCGCGGCCCCGTCCGCGCTGTCCGGCAACTCGAAACGCGCGAAATTGTAGAGCGCCGACGGGATCGTCTGCACTATTGCGGGTGCGATGCCCACCTCGCCCAGCAGCTCGATCTGCTTGCGAATGAGGTCCTTGCGCATCGCGAAGATGCCAACCTCCAGATCCGGAGAATCCTCCGCCGAGAAGGCCTGGTAATCCCACACGACATCCTCGATGTCGAAAGGAATCTGCTGGCTGGCCTCGAACTTCACGAGGTCCGGAACCTTCTTCTGCTCGACCGGCGGCATCTTGCAGAAACGCGCGAACGTCTGCTGCCCGGGCACGCCCAGCACGAACCGATCGCCCTGCCAGTCGTTGCGCGAAACGAACTTCTCCAGCGCCGCCCGCACCAGCTCATCGGGCTCCGCGTCTGGCTGCGAAAGCAGCTTCGGGTGCTCGATCAGGTCGAAGGCCACGGCCTCAACCTGACCTTCTCCGGCCAGCCGCAGTTTCAGCGCCTTCAGGGCACACTGCCCGATATCGATACCCCATACAGCGTTTCCGGCTGCCATGGTGCACGCTCCTTCCGCGCCGGGGAAGCGCACAAGCGCGCACGCTCCACCTGCGCAGGTATGAATCATGCCTGGGCACGCGCTGGCGGCCCAGGGCGGTCAACCCAGCTTACGGTAATTCAACCACAACGTCACGGTTGCAGCCGGTGTCGTGGTGTCACCACGACCACTCGTTCGGGGATGGGTATGATGCGTATGACTCGTATGAGTGCCTGTTCTTGACGCTGGTCCGGCCACCATCCTGACGCTGTGTTGTCCGCTGAGCCGCTGGCAACCTCCGCATCTGAACCGCTGTGTCTATCTATAGTAACTCTATCACCCACAGGTGACCTGTCAATCACAGGCCCATCCTTTTGCCCCGGCCCGGGCCGACCACCCCACGCCGACCCGCCGCAACCCCGGCCGCAACGCCGCCTCTAGCCGTACAGGCCGCGCTCACATGCGACCACGAAGCACTCGCCCTGCGACTTCAGCCGCTCCCACGACCGCCGAATAATCTCGGCCTCATCCGGCGTAATGCGTCCATCGTTCTCTATGCTGCGGCTGATCTTCTTGAGCATGTCGCTGAAGTCCTGTACGACGCGATGCGTCGCGGCGAGCAGTTGCTCCTCCTCCTGGCCGGCCTTCACCGCCGGGTTGGGCACGTAGAAGCCGTGCGCCACCTGACAAAGCCACGCGACAAGCTGCGGGTCCTGGGTAACCTCGATGATGGTTTTCAGACGATCCAGGGGGTTTCGCGCCCCGGACGTCTGCGGCTCCGTGTCGCTGGGCGGCTCCTGACACCACTTGTAGACCAGGGCGGCACTTAGCTTCAGCCGGGCGGCGAGTGCTTTGACACCCACCCGTTCGGTCGCTTCTCGAAGGACTTCCCACGATTCCACGGCTCACCTATGTCTGTTTGCGGGCGTCTCTTACGGCAGTGTCCTATAACCGCTCCGGACGGGCCTCAGCGTTCGCAGAAATTGTGCCTCGCCGCCCGGGCGGCGTCAACGTGCTCGGCCTCGCCCGGATCCCGATGGCGGCCCAAGTTGCGTGTCGGTCGGCAGCCTGCTATATGGTCTCTCTGAGCCGGTGGGTCGCTGATGAGGCGCCGTGCGTTTCCTGAGCCGGCCCGGGCGAACCCCCACAGACCGAGGACCACCGATGGCGGCGGAGAGAGACTACCTGACGATCGTTTCCGGCCTGCCGCGCTCCGGCACATCCATGATGATGCGGATGCTCGACGTGGGCGGCGTGCCGGCCCTCACCGACAACATTCGCCAAGCGGACCAGGATAACCCACGCGGCTACTACGAGTTCGAGCCCGTCAAGCAGACCAAGCAGGACAGCACCTGGCTGGCCGACGCCGACGGCAAGGTCGTCAAGCTGGTCTACCGGCTCTTGTACGATCTTCCGGCCGACCACCAGTACCGCGTCGTCTTCATGCGCCGCAACCTGAACGAGGTTATCGCCTCGCAGAACACAATGCTCGAACGGCAGGGCAAGTCCGGCGGTAGTCTCAGTGACGACAAGCTGCTGGGGCTGTTCGATACCGAACTCCAGAAGGTCTACGACTGGCTCGGCGCCCAGCCGAATTTCCGCGTGCTGTACGTGAACTACAACGAGGTACTGCGCAACGCCGGCCCCACGGTACAAGCCCTGAACGAGTTCCTGGACGGTACGCTCGATACGGCCGCCATGCTGCGCGTGGTTGAGCCGTCGCTCTATCGCCAGCGGAAGTAGGGCCGGCGCGCGGAGGCCAAGGCAGCCGGCTTGAGATGGCCAGAGCACCCGACAAGCGAGGCACCTGCGACGGCTGCGGCAAATCGCCGCGCCTACTGGCGCCCATCGAGAGCGGCCATAAGCTCTGCCGCACCTGTCTGCGGCGGCTGCATCGTCCGTCCCAGGCCGCCGTGCGGCGGCCGGCCACCGCCGCCCAGCACACCCAGGCCCGCGCGCTGGGTTTCAGCCTGCCGCCCGGCGTGACCCAGCACGACGCCGAGATAATCCTGCGCTGCACGCGGCGCCAGTTCGAGGTCACGCCCACGCTGCTGGCCGATGATGTTGACCGTTTGTTTCGCCTGCAGGACGACTTCCTGGGGTACGTGGCGGACGTCTGGGAGGAACTTACCGGCCGCGTGTTGCGCGAATCGGAGATTCCCTGGTCGGAGCAGCAGAAGCTGGCGGCGCGCTTCGTAATCGAGCACCGCGAGGTAGCCGAGGTCATTCAGCGCGTGCAGCGGCAGCGTGAGCGCTACCGCCAGGCGGCGGAGCAGGAGTTCGCGCGCTCGCACCCGCCGGGCGAAGCAGCACCCTGGGAAACGTTCCGGGCCCCGATCGCCACTGACGCAGCGCACGAACTGGTTGTCCGCGTGTTGCGCGAGCGCTGGAAGCAGCACTTGCCGCGCCGGCCCGGCTTGCTGGCCCGGTTCCTGCAGGCGCCGACCGCTCCCAAACATCTCGCTCAGGATAAGGAACAGCGCTAACCCACGCGCCGCGGCGCGTCAGTCAGAAGGAAATGCAATGACGCCCGAACAACGCATGGTGCAGGAATTCCACGAGAAGTACGACGCCCCGGTCCGCACGGTGCCAACGCTGCTGGCGCCCAAGGATTGTTTGCGCCGCGCCCGGCTCATCTTCGGCGAGGCCGGCGAGTTCATCGAGGCGGCCGACAAGGGCGATTTCGTCGAAATGGTGGACGCCCTGGCCGACCTGCTGGTCGTCGTCTACGGCGCGGCTGTCGAGATGGGCGTCGATCTCGAACCCATGTTCGCCGAAGTGCACCGCTCCAACATGTCCAAGAACGGCGGTATCGACGCCGGCGGCAAGATCCTGAAAGGGCCCGGCTTCCGGCCGCCCGACATCACCACCGTGCTGCGTCAGCAGGGCTACACGGGATCGTAGTGGCGGTTCGAAGTCGCTGCGCGGCGCTCAGCCGGACCGCGCGTCGGCGGCTGGCCATTCAGGAGTCAGCGGACTAGAATCGGCACGTCTGGGCTGCCAAGCCAGGCGAGCCAAGCCCGAGGATGAATTGTGCCGCGTGAACCTGTGCGAATCCCCGTCAGCATCGACGCGCTGTCGATTCTGCGGGCCGACGGCGGTGTTGACCGTGAGCTGGAGCCCGACCTGCCGGCGGCGGACCTGCGCCGGCTGTATGAGACCATGCTGCTTTCCCGCCGGCTGGACGAGCGCTGCCTGCACCTCCAGCGCCAGGGCCGCATAGGGACTTTCGGCCCCAGCAAGGGTCAGGAGGCGGCCTCGCTCGGCGCGGCCTATGTCCTGGAGGGTCGCGACTGGCTGGTACCCTCGTTTCGCGAGGCGGCCGGCCTGCTGTGGCGCGGCTGGCCGCTCGATACCTTCATGTATTGGTGGGGCGGCCACGAGGCCGGCAACATCGCTCCCGAGGGTGTCAACGACTTGCCAATGAGCGTGCCGATCGCGACGCAATGCCAGTACGGCATGGGCATCGCCTGGGGGCTGAAGCTGCGCGGTCAGGGGGCCGTCTGTGCCACATTCTGCGGCGACGGCGGCACATCCGAGGGCGACTTCCACGAGGCACTGAACTTCGCCGGCGTGTACAACCTGCCGTTGGTCATGATCGTCCAGAACAACCACTGGGCCATCTCGATCCCGCGCGATCGCCAGACCGCCTCGCAGACCATCGTGCAGAAGTGCATCGCCTACGGCCTGCCCGGGCTGCAGGTGGATGGCAACGACATACTGGCCGTCATCGCCGGCGTGCGCGAGGCGGTCGAGCGGGCCCGCACCGGCGGCGGGCCGACGCTGATCGAAGCCGTTACCTACCGGCTCGGCATGCACACCACCGCCGACGACCCCAAGAAATACCGCAGCGATGAGGAGGTCAAGCTGTGGGAGCAGCGCGACCCGCTGCTGCGCTTCCGCAAGTATCTGCGCGACAAGGAACTGCTGGACGACCAGGTCGAGCAGGAGATCGAGGAGCAGATCGCAGCGCGTCTGGAGGCGGCCGTCAAGCTGTACTTGCAGGTCGAGGTTGACCCGTACGAGTTCTTCCGGCACATGTACGCCGAGCCTACGCCGGAGCTGCGGCGCCAGGAAGCCGAGTTGCGAGCCTATCTGGAAAAACCTCAGCCGACCGCGGCGGGCCCGGCTGATTACGACCGCGTGCGGTAGGGAGGGACATCGGCTGTGGCGCAACTCACGATGGTGAAGGCGATCAACTTGGCACTGGCCGAGGCGTTGCGCGGCGACGAGCGCGTGCTGGTGCTGGGGCAGGACGTTGGTGTGGACGAGGGGGTTTTCCGGGTCACCGAGGGATTGCTGCAGGAGTTCGGGCCCAACCGCTGCATCGATACGCCATTGGCCGAGGCGGCCATTGTGGGCGGCGGCATCGGACTGGCCCTGACCGGCTTCCTGCCGGTTTGCGAGATGCAGTTCGACGGCTTCTCGTTTCATGCCTTTCACCAGGTGGAGAACCACGTTCGCCGGCTGCGAAACCGCACGCGCGGGCGCTACACGTGCCCGCTGGTGATTCGCATGCCCTACGGCGGCGGCATCCGGGCCATCGAGCATCACAGCGAGGCGCCGGAGGCCACCTACGCACACCTGGCCGGCCTGCACGTGGCCCTGCCGTCCGGGCCCCGTCTGGCACGCTCCATGCTGCGGTCGGCGATCTTCTGCCCGGACCCGGTGATCTTCTTCGAGCCCAAGGCGCTCTACCGGGCCTTCCGCGAAGAAGTGCCCGACGAGCCGGAGGAGTGGCCGGTCGGCCGCGGCGTCGTGGCACGGCCGGGCAAGGACGTTACGATCATCTCCTACGGCGCGACGCTGCGAGCTGCGCTCGAAGCGGCGGAAGAACTCCTCGAGGAGCACGACGTTGACGCGGAAGTGCTGGACCTCCTGTGGGTAGCCCCGCTGGACGAGGAGCTGATCCAGACGTCCGTGCGGAAGACCGGACGCGTAGTCGTGGCGCACGAAGCGCCGCGGCATTGCGGCGTGGGTGCCGAAGTCGTGGCGCGGATCGTCGAGCACAGCCTGTTATACCTGGAAGCGCCGGTGCGGCGCGTGACGGGCTTCGATACCATCATTCCATACTTCGCGAACGAGCGCACGTACCTGCCCGACGCGGGTCGCGTCGTGCAGGCAGTGCTGGAGACGGTGCGGTTCTGAACAGGGTCAGGTGCACGGCACGGACGCCGGCGAGGGCGAGACAAGATGCTGGAGTTCAAACTGCCAGACCTGGGTGAGGGCATTCACGAAGGTCAGATTGTCAACGTGCTGGTCAAACCTGGCGACACGATCGCCGAGTACCAGCCGATGCTCGAGGTCGAGACCGACAAGGCGGCGGTGGAGATCCCATCTCCCGCGGCCGGCGTGGTTGCCCAGGTCCTCGTGGAACCGGGCCAGGTCGTCAAGGTCGGCCAGGTGATGCTCACCATTGACGAGGGCGCTGCAGGCGCGCCGGCCGCGGCTCCCGACAAGGCGGCTGCTGCGCCTGCTGCAAAGGAGGAGCCCGAGCCGAAGAAGGCGCCCGCGCCTGCGCCTGCCGCTGCCACACCCGCCGTATCCCCCGCGCCGGCACCTAAGCCCGCCGAGCGCCGGGACGGTCCCGTCCCGGCCGCTCCGGCCGTCCGCAAGCTGGCACGCGAGTTGGGGGTCGACATCAGCCAGGTCCAGGGCAGCGGACCGAACGAGCGCGTGCTGGAGGAGGATGTCAAGGCTCACGCGCAAGGCGTGCGCCCCGCCGCCCCGACCGGTGCCCCGTCCGCACCAACAGCCGCTCCGGCCGCTGGCGAACCGGAGGCACTGCCGGACTTTGCCCGCTACGGCCCGGTGCGTCGCGAAGCCGTGCCGCAGATTCGCAAGACGATCGCGCGGCAGATGGCGCGTTCGTGGCAGAACATCCCGCGCGTCACGCACTGCGACAAGGCCGACGTGACCGAGCTCGATCGCAATCGCAAGAACCTCAACGCCACCCTCCCCGACGATCAGCCCAAGCTGACGATGACGGCCATCCTGCTCAAGGCCGTCGCGGCCGGCCTGCGCGACTACCCGCAGCTCAACGCCAGCTACGACCCCGCGAGCACGGAGATCATCTACAAGGACTACGTGCACGTCGGCATCGCGGTGGATACGCCGCGCGGCCTCGTGGTGCCGGTCATCCGCGACGTGGACAAGAAGACACTGCCGCAACTGGCGGGAGAGTTGAACGACCTGGCCCAGCGGACGCGCACGGGTCAGTTCGAGATAGCCGAGCTGCGCGGGGCGAGCTTCACGATCACGAACGTCGGGGCCTTGGGCGGGCAGTTCGTCACGCCGATGGTCAACTACCCGGAGGCCGGCATTCTGGGCGTCGGCCGGGCACAATTGGAGCCGGCCGTCGTCGAAGGGCAGATTGTGCCGCGCCTGATGATGCCGCTGTCGCTCTCGTTCGATCACCGCATCGTGGACGGCGCCGACGCGGCCCGGTTCACGACCGGCGTGATTCAGTCCCTGGAAAACCCGTTGCGGCTCATCAGCCTGGCTTGACGGCCGGACGCGGCCCGTCGGCACGTGGCCGCACCGTACATTCGACAAGGCGCGCCGCGCCGCATCCAGAAGGAAGGTTGCCGTGGTTGTGGGTGAATTCACGGAAGAAGCGGAACTGGTCGTAATCGGCGGCGGGCCTGGCGGCTACGTGGCCGCGTTTCGCGCTGCCGACCTGGGCATCCCCACCGTCCTCGTGGACGACGCGCCCGTGCTCGGCGGCGTGTGCCTGCGCGAAGGCTGCATCCCTTCCAAGGCCCTGCTGCACGTGGCCCATCTGGTAGAAAACGCCGCCGGCGCCACTGAGTTCGGCGTAGCCTTCGGCCCACCGAAAATCGACCTGGCCAAACTGCGCGCCTGGAAAGAAAGCGTGGTCGAGCGCCTCTGCGGCGGCATCAAGACGCTGGCGGGCAAGCGCAAGGTGCGCGTCGTGCGCGGCCGCGCCCGCTTCGAAGACTCGCGCACGATCCGGCTGGAGGACAGCGAAGTCGCGCGCATCCGCTGCAAACATGCCATTATTGCCACCGGCTCGCGACCCAAGATGCTGCCCGAGTCGCTCATCCCGCCGGATTGCTGCATCGATGCGGCCGGAGCGCTCGAGTTGGCGGATATTCCCAAGTCGCTGCTGGTAATTGGCGGCGGCTACATCGGGCTGGAGTTGGGGCAGGCCTACGCCGGCCTGGGCACCCGGGTGAGCGTGCTTGAAGTGCTGCCGCGCATTCTGACGGGCTGCGACGCCGACCTGGCCCGCCCGCTGCTGGCCCGCCTCAAGAAGCAGTTCGCCGCCATCCACACGGGGGCCAAGCTCGAATCGGTGAAGAAGTCCGGCAAAGCCGTCGAGGTGCAATTCTCGGTGGGCAACCAGCAGCACAACGAGAAATTCGACCGCGTACTCGTCTCCGTCGGCCGGCGGCCCAACTCCGACACGCTCGACCTGGCGAACACCAAGGTTACGCTCGACGAGCGCGGCTTCATCCAGGTGGACGAGGCCCGCCGCACGGCCGACAAGCGGATCTACGCGATTGGCGACGTCGCCGGCGAGCCCATGTTGGCCCACAAGGCCAGCCGCGAGGGTATCGTGGCGGCCGAGGCCATCGCCGGCCACCCGGCCGCATTCGACGCCCGGGCCATTCCGGCCGTGGTGTACACGTCCCCGGAAGTGGCTTGGTGTGGCGTGACCGAGGAACAGGCCAAGGAGCGCGGCCTTAATGTTAAGGTGGGCAAGTTCCCGTGGGGTGCGTCGGGCCGGGCGATTGCCATGGGCCGTCCGGAGGGCCTGACGAAAGTCATCGCCGACGCCGACAGCCTGCGCGTGCTCGGCGTCGGCCTGGTCGGCGAGCACGCCGGCGACCTCATCGCCGAGGCCGTGCTCGCAATGGAAATGGGCGCGACGGCCGAAGACCTCGCCCTGACGATCCACCCCCATCCGGCCACGTCCGAGACCCTCATGGAGGCGGCTGAAGGTGTCCTCGGCTCGGCGATTCACATGTACAAGGGTTGATTCGCGGCCCCGCCGCCGGCTCCATTGTCTGAGCAGTGCGGCGGCGACCGTCCTGCTCACCGCGTGTGGCTGTGCCGGGCCGGGACCAGCCACTGAAGCTGCCCCGGCAACCGCGCCGCCGCTCAGTGCGGCACCAGCGGACGACCTCCGGACCGGGCCGTTTTCCATTGCGCACGGCGGCGACGAACTGCGCGTGTCAATCGAGGGACAATGCGAACTGAAGATCGCGCGCGGCGCCCTCCGGACCTGGCGCGATGCGCGCGGGCGCGCGCTGTCCGGCGACGGCGGCCTCGGCCCCTGGCCGCTCATGGCTGAGGTGGACTGGCTGGCCCGCCCGGAAACGGCTGCCCTCCGGCTGGCCGATGCACACGCCGACCCGCCGGGCGTCGTCACCGAACAGGTGCTGCTGGAAGCGTCGCCGCTGCGCGTCGTGATCAAGACGCGGTGGCACCCCGCCCCCGACCCCGCCCAGGCTGACGTGGCGGCTGCGAGCACCGCGCGCGAACACATCTGGCGCTACGTGCTCTACGCCGACGGACGCCTGTTCGTCCGGGTTGTCTCCCAGTATGCAGACGAACTGCCAGCCGGCCGCCAGCTTTGCCACGGGCTCATTCTTGATTCTCGCCGCGGCTTCGAGCGCGTGCCGCCGCCGCCGGCTTCGCCGGAGTATCAGCCGGCCCCGTTCACCATGCTCGCCGCGCCGGATCCCGCACGCGCGGCGCTGCTATGGGTGCCACACGCCCCGCCCGCCGCCGCCCAGCGGAGACTCGTACCGCTGGATGGCCGTCAACAGCTCATCGCGCTGGTCAAGGCCGCTGCCGCCGACAGTGCCGGTCTGCTATGGTTCCGGCACGCGGCCCCCGCGGATGGCGCCACGGCGGAAAGCATCGCCGCCGACTACCAGAACCCAGTCTCCCTGCGGCCGGCGTCCGGACGTGTACGGACCGACGTGCCGGGCGACCTCAATAGCGACGGATACAATGAGTCTGAAGGATGCTATGAGTTGGAGATGGAGCATGGCCGCCTGAGTTGCGAGTTCGACCCCGACGCCCGGCCACGCTGGGCGCCGATTATGCGCATCCACGGCAGCGCCCAGCTACGTTGCTGGGCGTACCTGGACGGGGCGGTCGCAGAGACGCACCGCGACGGCCAGGATCGCCTGATGCTCATGCTGCCGGGCGTCATCCGCGGACCGCGCATCGTCGAGGTCTACGCCGAGCCGTCTGCCGCCGCCCCGGATCGTGAGCTGCCGTCGGGGTCGGCGCAGCCGCGCTCCGGCCGGCCGTCGAGCCCCGGCCCGGGCTTCTGGGCGGCCGGGGGGGCCGCGCGATCGCGTCCGCCGGCGGATTGATGATGGTTGCGGTGCACCCCGTTTTGCCGATAGAGTTAGCACAGCACATCTTGCAGCCCGGTTCGCGGACGCCCCCGGCGGTCGAAGCGACGATTTGCCCGGCGATTCTGCGACAGTTCGCTGAGCTTTCTCGGTAGGTGCCGCGGCCCCGTCGCCGCGCACCGGCGGTCAGGCACATGCAGCGAAAGATCGGATACAGCATTACGCTTGCCTTCCTGGGGCTGGCCGTGGGCCTGCTACTCATAATGGGTGTGTGCATGGTCTGGGGGCAATTGGCCGCGCAGCGCGACCAGACGCTCGCGCCGGCAATCAGGACACTGCAACTGGTGGCCGGCGTGCTGGCGCTCGTGTTCCTGGGCGCAACGACCGCCGGCGTCCTGCTCGTGCGCCGGATCAGCCGGCCGGTGCGGGAGTTGGTCGAGGCGGCCCGGGCAATCCAGGCCGGCGATATGACGCGCCGGGCGCAAGTGGACCGGGCCGATGAGCTGGGCCTGCTTGCCACGGCGTTCAATGACATGACGGACCGCCTGGCCGAGTCGCTGCGCACGTTGCAGTTGGAGGTTGACGAGCGCCGCCGTGCCGAGGCAGCCCTGGGCGGCAGTGAGAAGCGTTTCCAGTCGCTGCTGGAGGCCGCCGGCAGCAGCATCATCTCTCTCTCACCGGACGGCCTGATTCTCGAGTTCAACCCCGCCGCCGAGCAACTCCACGGTTGTCGGCGTGCGGACGTGCTGGGCCGCAATTACGCCGAGCTGTTTCTCGTTGACGGCGCACGGGCCGAACTGGTTGCCAAGCTGGGAGAGGTCCTGGCCGGGCGGCCGACACGCGACTACGAGTGCGTAATCCGTTGTGCCGACGGCACGGAACGCGTGGTCTCGTGGAACATTGACCGGCTGCTGGGCGATGACGGCGCGGCCGTGGGGCTTATCGCTGTCGGGCTGGATGTGACTCTGAGCCACCGGGCCCCGGAGGCGCTGCAGGCTTCGGAGCGCAACTACCGCGAGATCTACAACGCCACAACGGACGCGCTGTTCATCCACGACGCCACCGACGGCCGCGTCCTGGACGTCAACCCGGCTGCCGTGGAGATGTTCGGGCGCTCGCGGGAGGAGATCTGCCGCCTGGGCATTGGAGCGTTGAGTTCCGGCGCGCCCCCCTATACGCAGGCACAAGCCGCCCTCTGGGTGCGTAAGGCGCACCACCAGGGGCCCCAGCGCTTCGAGTGGCATTCGCGGCGCGGCAACGGCGAACTGTTCTGGGCGGAAGCGACGCTCAAGACAACCGTGATCGGTGGACGTAACCGCATCCTGGCAGTCGTGCGCGACATTTCGCAACGCAAGCAGGCTGAAGAAGCCGTGCGCGACAGCGAGAAACGCTACCGCACTCTGTTCGAGTCGGCCGGCGATGCGATCCTGATCGTCGAAGCTGCGGATCCGGACATGCGCGTCGTGGAGTGCAACACGCGGGCGCTCGAGCTGTTCGGCGGGCGGCGCGACCAGATCGTGGACGCTTCACCGCTGACGCTGTCAGCGCAACGTCAGCCAGACGGACGATCAACGGCCGACAGGTTACGTGAGATCGTGCCGCTCGCCCTGGCCGGCAAGCCGCAGTACGTGGAATGGACGATCCAGCGGCTGGACGGCACGCCGCGCGAGACTGAGGTTATCGCCACGGCCGTGGAGTTGGGCGCGCAAACGCACTTGCTGGCCATCGTGCGGGACATCAGCGCGCGCCGCCAGGCCGAGGAGGAGCGTGACCGCCTGTTTAACCTCTCGCCGGACATGCTTACCATCAGTACGTTTGACGGCCACTTCCGACAGGTCAATCCGGCCTGGACGGCGACGCTCGGCTGGTCGGCCGAGGAGCTGACGACCCGGCCGTGGGTCGAATTCGTGCACCCCGACGATCTGGAGAGCTCGCTCGAGGCCGCGCAACACTTGGCCGCCGGCCAGTCCGTGCGCGAGTTTGAAAACCGCTTCAAGTGCAAGGACGGCACCTACCGTTGGCTGTCCTGGACCGGTTTCCCGTTGCCGGAGCAGGGGCTCATCTTCAATGTCACGCGCGATGTCACCGCCCGGCGACAATTGGAGGAGCAACTGCGCCAGTCGCAGAAGATCGAGACGCTTGGCACGCTGGCGGGCGGCATTGCCCATGATTTCAACAACCTGCTCACCGCCATCTTCGGACATGTCGATCTGGCCCGCGTTGAGTTGGGCCAGCCGGCCAAGGTGGAGGAGCATTTGAACCAGGTCGAACGCGTCGCCCGCCGGGCCGCCGCCATCTCACGCTCGCTGCTGACTTTCAGCCGGCGCACTCCGACCGAGAAGAAGCTCATTTCCTTGCTGGAGTTGTGTCGTGAAACAGAGCGCCTCGCGCTGCGCCTGCTCCCCGCAACAATCGTCCAGGAGTGGGACCTTCCGGACGTACCCTTGCACATCCGCGGCGACGCCACGCAAATCCAGCAGGTCCTGATGAACCTGCTCGTGAACGCCCGCGACGCCCTGCCGGGCGGCGGCACCGTGCGCGTGAGCCTCAGCACACTCGACGTCACCGCGACCGTGGCCAGCCGCGCCGACGGA